>CALAHN010000163.1 GCA_937891825.1 uncultured Alphaproteobacteria bacterium | reverse complement strand
GCCAGCGGCGGCGGCGCGCGGCCAGCGCCGCAGGTCACGGGCTGGACGGCCCCCGCGCCGGCCGCGGGCGGCGCCTGATGCGCCGTTTGCCCGTCATCATAGGCCTGGCCCTGGCCGTATTCGTGCGGCCGGCGGCTGAGGCGCAATCGGCCGATCCCTTCCAGTGGTCGCGCGCCAATCCCATCGGCCAGACCGTCGCCAACCGGCCGCGTCCGGAACTCGATCCCCTCGGCATCCGCGCCGGCAGTTTCCGTTTCTATCCAAGCCTGACGGTCGAAACTGAATATGAGGACAATGTCTTCCGGTCCGAGCGCGACCGCGTCGGCGACCTGGCCATCACGGCCGCGCCGCGCATGACGCTCAAGTCCGACTGGAACAACCACGCGCTAGAGATCACCGCAGACGCCGCGCTCCGCCGCCAGGTGACGGAATCGAGCCTCGACCGGAACGATTTCGGCATTGAGGCGAAAGGCCGGTTGGATATTCGCCGCGACGCCAGCATCAGCAGTTCGGCCAGCCTCCGCCGGCGCCATGAAAGCCTGACCAGCCCGGACGCGGGCGGCGCCAATAGCCCCGTGCAGTACGATACGGCGGCGGTCGGCCTCGTCGGGGACAAGCGTTTCGGCCGCTTCAGCGCCCGGGCGGAGCTTGCGGGCGAGCGGCTCGACTATCGGGATTCCGTGCGCGCCTTGACCGGCGCCCCGATCAATCAGGACGACCGGGACCGCAGCGTCGGCCGGGCGGCGCTGCGCGGCGGCTATGAGATTTCGCGGCAATCGGAAGCTTATGTGCGGGCCGAAGCCAATGTCAGCGACTATCGCAGCAAGGTCGACGACGGCGGCTTTGCGCGGTCCTCAAGCGGGGTCGATCTGCGGGCGGGCGCCAAGCTGGATCTCGCCGGCCGCGCCGTCGCCGATGTCTATATCGGCTATCGCGGCCAATATTACGACGACGACGGCGCCCGGCGCTTGAATACGGACCGGGTCGAAGCGCTGGCGCTGGGCGCCGACGTGACGGCCAATGTCACGCGGCTCACGACTGTCAACGCCGGGCTTCGCCGGGATATCTTCGAGACGACCCTGCCGGGCTCGCCGGGCGGCGTTCGCACCCAGGCGGATTTCGGCGTCGACCATGAGCTCCTGCGCAATCTGCTTCTAACGGGCAGCGTCGCCGGCCGCGTCTTTCAGTTCGAGGGCGCGGACAGGGACGATTACGGCTTGCTCGTGCAATTCGGCGCGGCCTACAGGATGAACCGTCACCTGACGCTGGAAGGCGCGCTCGAACACGAGACCTACAGCTCGACCGGCGGGGCGGCTGGGGCGGATTCGGCGTCCAACCGGATCATGCTAAGACTGAAGACGGACCCGTGACGCCGCTCGGGAACAGCGCCGCACGGCCGCGGCAGGGAGTGTTCGACCCGATGCAGACGATATGGCTCGTGCTTCTGGCGCTGCTTCTGGGCGCGGCTCCGGTCGGGATGCAGGCCGGGGCGCAGTCCGCCCCGGGCGTGCCTGAGTACACCCTTGGCGCCGGCGACAAGGTCGCGGTGACGGTGTTCCGCCATCCCGACCTCTCGGGGGAGTTCGAAGTCGACGGCGCCGGGCGCATCACCCTGCCGTTGATCGGCCAGTTGCCGGTGCTGGGCTATAACGCGCTTCAGGTCGAGGCGGCGATCATGGACCGCCTGCAGCCGGATTATCTGCTCAATCCCAGCGTCAGCGTCCAGATCCTGAGCTACCGGCCGTTCTATATCATCGGCGAGGTCAAGCAGCCGGGCGCCTATGCCTATGTCAGCGGCATGACGGTCGTGCAGGCGGTCGCGCTCGCCGGCGGCTTTACTTATCGGGCGAAAGAGAATTCCGTCCTGATCCAGCGCGCCGGGGAGCCCGCCAGCGCCAAGCGGGAAGCGCACCAGGAAGCGCCGGTCTTGCCGGGCGACATCATCGAAGTCCCCGAACGGTTCTTTTAAACGAATATCCGCTATAGACGGGGATAAGCGATTGCGTGCGCCCGTGAAAGACAGAATGCTTCGACCATGAACGCCGATCCTGTGCAGCTAACCGAAGACGGCGCGGTGCGGCGTCCCGTGCTTGCGGGCGGCTACCGGCGCGACGCCCATGGCGGCCTCGGTTTCATCGAAACCTGGCGGACGTTGAAGCGGCGGCGCTGGACCATTCTGGCGATTTCCTTGCTTGGTCTGATGCTGGCGGCGCTGGCCGTGGCGCAGATCACGCCGCTGTATTCAGCGACCGCGACGGTTCTGCTCGACCCGCGGAAATCCAACGTCGTGGACGTGGAGGAGGTGCTGTCGGGCCTTCCGGCCAACGACGATACGGTCAACAGCGAAATTCTGGTCGTGCGGACGCCTGACCTGGTCGCTGGCGTCGCCCGGAAGCTCGGTTTGGCGGAGGACCCGGAATTTAATCAGGCGCTCAAGGACGATGGCGAGGGCGACGACGGCCTGCTGGGCCGCTTGAAGGCCATGCTCGGTCAGCCGCATCCGGCGATCCTGCCGGAAGAAGCGCGCATCCGGGCGGCCCACAGCAGGATCATCGAGACCATCCAGGAGAACCTCGCCGTCGCGCGCGCCGGCCGCAGCCGCGCGATCAATATCCGCTTCACCTCCAGCAATCCGACGACGGCGGCCAAGATCGTGAATGCGCTCGCGGACGCCTATCTCGTCGATCAACTCGACACGAAATATCAGGCGACGGCCCAGGCCCAGGCCTACCTCAACAGCCGCGTCGAGGAATTGCGACAGACGGTCGAGACCGCCGAGCGCGCGATCGAGGACTACCGGATCGGCGCCGGGCTGGTCGGCACGGCCGCGGGCACGGTCGCGGTCCAGCAACTGACCGGCCTCAACACGCAGCTGATCCTCTCCCAGACCCAGCGCGCCGAGGCCGAGGCGCGGCTGCGGCAGGTACGGGCGCTGGCGAGCGGCAGCGGCGGCGCCGATTCCGCGATCGAAGTCCTCGAATCCCAGTTGATCGTCGACCTCCGCGGTCGGGAGGCCGAGGCGGAGCGCAAGATCGGCGAGCTCAATCAGGAATATGGCGAGAAGCACCCGCGCATGATCGCGGCCCGGGCTGAGCTGCGCGATATCAAGAGCCGCATTCAGGCCGAAATCGCGAAGATCGTCGCCTCGATCGAGAACGAGGTCGCGGTGGCGCGGGCTCGCGAGGCGACGCTGGCGCAGAATGTCCGCGCCCTGGAGCGCACGGCCGCCGAACAAGGCACGGCCGAAGTGCAGATGCGCGCGCTCGAGCGTGAGGCCGACGCGGCGCGCGCGCTCTTTCAATTGTTCCAGACCCGCGCCGGCGAAACCGAAACCCAGGCGGACATCCAGCGCGCCGACGCCCGCATCCTGGCGCGCGCCGACGTGCCGACGGAGCCGACCTTCCCGAAGCCTATGGTCATTCTTCCGGTCGCCCTGCTGCTGTCCCTGTTCGCCGGCATCGCGGTCGCCATGCTGATGGAGCAACTGGACCGCGGCTACCGGTCGAGCGAGGAAATCGAGGCCGATACCGGCTTCCCGGTCCTGGCGCTGGTGCCGCTCATTCCGCGTCGCCGCCGTCTGGCGGCCGCGCCGGAACGCTATGTGCTCGACAAGCCGACATCGTCCTTCGCCGAAAGCTTGCGCTCGATCGATACCGGCATCCGGCTGTCGAATGTCGACCGGACGCCGCGATCGGTGATGATCACGTCCTCCCTGCCGCGGGAGGGCAAGTCGACGCTCGCCATGTCCATGGGCCGCCTGATGGCGCTGGGCGGCCGCTCGACGCTGCTGATCGACGCGGATTTGCGGCGCCCCCGGATCGCCAAGGCCCTGGGCCTGTCGGGCAGACTGGGGCTGGTCGATATTCTGTCGGGCGCCGCGACGGTCGATGAAGCGTTGCAGCGGGACGGGGAGTCGGGCCTGCACGTCCTCAGCGCCGGCGGCAATGGCGGCGGCAGTCCGCCGGACCTGCTGGACTCGGTCCGGATGCGCGAACTGCTGCGCGATCTAGAGACGCGCTTCGACCTGGTGATCTTCGATACGGCGCCGACCCTGGTCGTCTCGGACAGTCGGGCGCTTGCCCGGCATGTGGATGCGGTGGTGTTCGTCGTGCGCTGGGGCGTCACCCGTCAGGAAGTGGCGCAGACGGCGTTGAAGCAGATGCGGGAAGCCAGCGCGCGGATCGCCGGCGTGGTGCTGTCGGCGGTGAACGTGCGCCGCAATGCGCAATACGGCTTCGGCGACTCGTCCTATTACTACGGCGCCGCGCGCAGATATTATCGGGAATAGAAGCGAAGCCATGGCGCAAGGACGCGCGAAACGAGCGATCACGATCGCGGTTGGACTGGCGCTTGGCGCTGGCCTGATCGCGGGCGCCCTCCGCTATCTGCCGCTCGTGGGGCCGGCGCGCGCGCTGGACGCTCTGGCGCTCGCCGCGGCGTTCGACGAGGATTTGCCGACGGCCTTGGTCGAGCAGGCGGCCAGCATCGACTTCAGCGGCGCCTTGTCCGACGGCCCCTTGCCCGACAGCCGTTGGGTCGCCAGCCGGGCGTTCGCCGATATCGTCCGGGCGGAGCGCGCCGGCGGCCGCGACCGGGCGCTGATCCTGGAAGCGCGGGCGCATCTGGCGGCGCAGGCGCGGCTTTCGCCGGGCAACCCCTATCTCTGGGCGGACCTGGCGGCGGTCGACCTGGCGTTGGGCGCCGGGCCGCAGCGCGCCGAGGCCTTGCTCTGGCAGTCGATCCGGCTTGGGCGGAACGCGGTGCGGGCATGGCCGGGGCGGGTCGCGGTCGCGTTCAGCATCTGGCCGGACATCAGCGACCGCCTGCGCCAGCATATGCTGGATGAAGCCGTGGCGCTCTGGGGCAAGCACGGCGACAGCAACTGGAAGCAAAGCCGCATGCAGGAACGGCTGGTCAAGCTGGCGCTCGACGCCGGATTGACCGATACTCTGACCCCCCTTATCGCCGTAACGCCCGAGGATTTGGCCCGATGGACCTTCCTGCTGAGCGCGGCGCTCGAACGCGCATGAGACAGCGCCGTACAGCCCTTTTCGCCCTGGCGCTGCCATGGCTCGCGGTCGGCGTCTCCCAGCCCGCTGCGGCTTTGCCGCCGCCGGCGTTCGCCCATACGCCCGTGCTCACGGTTCAGTCGCGCGACACGGTGCGGACGGCGCAGCGCCTGTTGAACGAACTCGGCTACGACGCGGGGCCTGTCGATGGCGTCCCCGGTCCCCGTGTCGCCGGCGCGGTGCGCGCCTTTCAGCGGGACGCCGCGGTGCCTGAAACCGGCCGGATCGACGATAGCTTCATGGCGGAATTGCAAAGCGCCATCGTGCCGGATGTCGAACGCCGCCAGCCACGCGGCGGTCGCAGCGGCAGTTATGCGGCCCCAGGCGTCGCCGTCGCGCCCGGCGCGCGTCTCGCGCCGCCGCCGCCGCCCGGAATGAGCGGCGGAACCGGCGTGGCCATCGGGCCGACCGTCTGGCCCTCGCCGAATGTCGGGACCAACCCTCAGCCGCTCTGGCCGTCGCCGGACCGGCAAGGAACGGCCGCGCCCGCCCCGCCGCCAGCCGCGACCGTGACATTGGGGGCGCCGCCGCCGCCGCCATCCTATCGCGCCGCCCCGCCGCCGCCGCCGACTGCCTCGGCGC
>CALAHN010000162.1 GCA_937891825.1 uncultured Alphaproteobacteria bacterium | reverse complement strand
CGGATGTCGGCAATGGGCTCACGGGTTCTGATCAATGCAAATTGGTATTAGGCGTATTTTGGACTGGTAGAAATAGCCAGAATCCGGAAAATGCAGCAGTCCACATACCAGTCCGCCTTGCTCTCGCTTTCGCTCGACCGCGGCGCGGCCCTGCCGTTGAGCGCCCAACTGACGGAACACTTGCGCCGGCTGATCCTCGCCCGCCGCCTGGAGCCCGGCGCGAAACTGCCGTCGAGCCGCAGCCTCGCCGAGGAGCTTTCGGTCTCGCGGGCGACCATCGTCGCGGCATACGATCAACTGGCGAGCGAAGGCTATATCGAGAGCCGGCAAGGGGCTGGCATGTATGTCGCGGCGGCGATCCCCGACCATGCCTTGCAGGCCGAAGCGCCGGACCGGACGCCATCGCCTTCGCCTTCAAGCGCCCCCCGCCTCAGCCAACCGCCGCCGCCGGTTCCGTTTCAGACGACCTTGCCGGACCTCTCGCTCTTTCCCCATGCCGAATGGGCGCGCCTCTTCGACCGCGTCTGGCGCGCGCCGGCGCCGGCATTGCTCGGCATGCCCGATCCCCTGGGCTGGGCCCCGCTCCGCGAGGCCATCGCCGAGCATCTGAGCATCTGGCGCGGCGTCGCCTGCGCCGCCGCCCAGGTCGTCGTCACCTCCGGCGCTTTCGAGGCGATCGACATTCTGGCGCAAGCGGCGCTGCAGACGGGCGACCGGGTTCTGGTCGAAGACCCCGGCTTTCGGAAGATGCGCCGGGCGCTCCAGCGCAGCGGGTTGGAGCCGGCCCCGGTCCCGGTCGACGATGACGGCTTCGACATCGCGCTTGGCCGCCAGCTCTGGCCGGACGCCCGGGCGGCCGTCGTGACGCCGTCGCGGCATTATCCGCTGGGCGCGACGCTGCCGCTCTCGCGCCGTCTCGACCTGCTGAACTGGGCGAGCACGACGGACGGCCTCATCATCGAGGACGATTATGACAGCGAATACCGCTATGAAGGTCGGCCCCTGCCCGCGCTGATGGGCCTCGATGACGGCGAGCGCACGGCCTATGTCGGCAGTTTCTCCAAGGTGCTGGCGCCGTCGCTGCGCCTTGGCTTCGTGGTCGCGCCCCCGCGCCTGCTGAGCGCTGTCGAGCAGGTCATGGCGGCTTCGGGACCGAGCGCCGGCCTGACCTTGCAGCCGGTGCTGGCGCGCTTCATGGCGGACGGCAGCTTCGCGGCCCATATCCGCCGCACGCGCCGCGCCTATGCCGGGCGTCAGCGCGCCCTGATCGCCGCGATCCAGGCCCTGCCGCCCGGCCTGCTGCTGGCCCGGCCCGCGCCGGCGGGCATGCACCTCGTCGTCGATCTGGCGCCGGCGCTCCAGCGGCGGATGACGGATGGCGAAGCGGCCCGGCGGCTCGCCGCCAACGGCGTTACCGCCCAGGCGCTCAGCTCGTTCTTCGCCGGCCCGCCGACCCGCCAGGGCCTCGTCCTCGGTTATGCCGGTTTCGACGAAGCGGCGCTTCGAGCCGGCGTCGCCAGGATCGGAGAAGCGCTCAGCGCCAAGGGCGCCCGCGCCAGGCTCGAACCCGCCTGAGAAGCCGCGCCGGGATCTTGCAACGAGGCCCGGACGCGATGATGCTGCGGCGCCAGTTCCCGCCGCCGACCGAAGGCTCCGTCCCATGCCGCCAGCGCCGCCGCCGTCTGCCCCAGCCGTCCCGACAGTCCCTAACGCCCGCCCTGCGACAGACGCGGATCTGGCGGGCCTCGTCGCCTTGCAGCATGCGGCCTATGGGCCGATGGCGCTGGTGTCGGGCGCCCAGCCCTTGCCGCTCCGCGTCGATTATCGGGAAATCATGGCGACGTCCGAAATCTGGCTGGTCGACGGCGCGAGCGCGCTCGACGCCGCCCTGATCCTGCAGCATGAAGGCGAGGTGACGCTGATCTGGTCCGTCGCGGTTCATCCCGAAACCCAGAGCCGCGGCCTCGGGCAGGCCTTGCTGAAACTGGCGGATGACCGCGCCCGCGCCCGGGGCGCCCGCCAGATGCGCCTCTACACCAACAAGAAATTCGAACGGAACCGCGCCATCTATCGCCGCTACGGCTATGCGGAAGTCCGGGAAGAACTCTACGGCGACGCCGAACCGCCCTGGATGGTCGTCCATATGGAGAAGCCGCTGTAGCAGACGCTCCTGTTCAGCGGGCGAGCAGATCCTGGATCAGGGCGGCGCATTCGGCGTCGAAGACGCCGTCGATGCGGCGCGGGCGGAAGCGCGTCTGAAAGGCCGCGGTCGCGGCCGCCGTCGGCGCGTCGAGGCTGCCTGTCGCCTCGATCCCGTAGCCCCAGCGCCGCAACAGGTCCTGCGCTTCCTGAAGCGGCGGGCGGGCGCGGCCGACGCTGGCCGCCGCCAGCTCCGGCCAGAGGCCCACCCCGGCGTCGGCCAGCCGCGCCCAGGGGAACAGCGGACCGGGATCGCGTTTGCGCAGGGGCGCGATATCGCTATGGCCCAGGATGCGGCGCGCCGGGATCGGATGGCGCGCCAGAATATCGTGCGTCAGGCGGATCACGCCCGCGATCTGCGCGTCGGGAAAAGCCCGGAGGCCCCAATCATGGCCGGGGTTCACGATCTCGATCCCGATCGACACGTCGTTCAACCTAGTCCGACCGCGCCAGCTGGAGAGACCGGCATGCCAGGCCCGCTTCGCCTCGTCGACGAGGCCGACGATCTGGCCGTCTTCCGCCACCAGATAATGGGCGCTGACCTTGGCGGCGGGGTCGGAGAGCCGCGCCAACGCGGCCGCGCCCGACGTCATGCCGGTATAGTGCAGCACCAGCATGTCGGCATGGACGCCGGGCGGGCGGTCGTCGAAATTCGGCGACGAGCGGCTGCGGATCACGCTGCGGCCTCGGCCTTTTCGCTGAGTTCGAGCCAGCGTTCCTCCGCCGCTTCCAGATCGTCGCGGGACTTCGTCAGATAATCCGTCAACTGGCTGTAGCGCTTGGCGTCCCGCTCATAGGCGTCCGGCTCCGCGAGCGCGGTTTCGATCCGCGCGATATCCTTTTCGATCTTGGCGATCCTGGCCGGCAGGCCGTCGAGTTCATGCTGCTCGTTGAAGGTCAGGCCCTGGCGTTCGGCGCGCGGCCGGCTCGGCGCCGGTTTCGGTTTCTCCGGCTTGCCCTCGGGCTTGCCGCCGCCGCCCTGGCGCTGGCGGAGATAGTCCTGATACCCGCCGACATATTCCTTCGCCCGGCCGTCGCCCTCGAGCGCGACGATGCTGGCGACCGTGCGCTCCAGGAAATCCCGGTCATGGCTGACGACGATCAGGGTGCCGCTGAATTCGCCAAGCGCATCCTCCAGCAGGTCGAGGGTATCCATGTCGAGATCGTTGGTCGGCTCGTCCAGCACCAGAAGATCGCTTGGCTTCGCCAGAAGCTTCGCCAGGAGGAGGCGGTTGCGCTCGCCGCCGGACAGCGTCGCGATCGGGCTGCGGGCCTGATCGACGTCGAAATTGAAGTCCTTCAGGTAGCCCACCACATGCCGCGGAGCGCCGCGAACCGTCACCTGATCGCCGCCCTGGGGGCAAAGCGTCTGCCAAAGCGTATCGGTTGGGATGAGGCCGACGCGCTTCTGGTCGAAATAGGCGGCCGCCAGCGATTTCGCGACCGTGACCTTGCCTTCGCTGGGCGCCAGGTCGCCGGTCAGAATCCGCAGGAGCGTCGTCTTGCCCGCGCCGTTCGGGCCGACGACGCCGATGCGGTCGCCCTTCAGGACACGGGTCGAAAAGTCCGCGAACAGCGTGCGCTCATGGCCGGAGGGCAGCGGCACGCGGGCGGAGATGGATTTCGCCTCGATCGCCATGCGCGAGCGCGCGTCGCCTTCGCTGATCTGGATATTCGGCCGGCGCGGATTGCCCAGGAGCGACGAGCGCACATCCCGCATGTCGTGCAGCCGCGCCAGCCGGCCCTGGTTGCGCTTGCGCCGGGCCGTCACGCCGCGGAGCAGCCAGCGCTTCTCCAGCGCCAGTTTCGCGTCCAGGCGCTCGGCGAAGCGGGCTTCTTCCTCGACGATCTGCTCGACCCAGGCGTCGAACTCCCGGAAGCGTTTCCGGGCGGTGCGGAGAATGCCGCGCTCGAGCCAGAACAGCCGCTCCGAGACCGTATCGAGAAAGGCGCGGTCATGGCTGATGACCAGAACAGCGCCGCCGAAGCCCACCAGGAATTCTTCCAGATGCTGGATGGCGGCGAGGTCGAGATGGTTCGTCGGCTCGTCCAGCAGCAGCACATCGGGCGGGCGGACCAGCGCCCGGGCCAGGCTGATCTTCCGGCCTTCGCCGCCGGAAAACCCGGCCGTCTCCCGATCCTTCAGGCCGCCGACGCCGAAGCGGTCGAGCGCCGCCTGAATTTCGAAATCTTCCGGCGGATTGCCCGGGTCGGCGCCGGCCACATGCTCCCAGGCAGTTTCGCCGGGCAGGAACTGCGGCTCCTGCGGCAGCCACGCGATGCGGGCGCCAGGCTGCACATAGCGCTCGCCCCGATCCGGCTGGATGGCGCCCGCCATCAGCTTCATGATCGTGGTCTTGCCCGAACCGTTGCGGCCGACGAGCGTCGCGCGCTCGCCCGGCAGCAATTGCAGCTCGACATCCTGGAACAACGGCGTCGGGCCATAGCCCAGGCCGACGCCCCGGAGCGCTATGATCGGCGGCTCTGCCATTACATGTGTCCCGTTCTGGCAGAACCGCCGGTCAAGCTTATGAAGCAGCCTTGAGGGGCGTGCGCTTCACGGTCATCGTGTCGACGCCTTCGATGCGGATCAGCTTGGTCGGGGCGTCCCGGTAGGGGGCGTGCACCGCGCCGACCGGATAGAGATGCGCGTCGCCCGGCTTCATGACGTAGGTGTCGGTCTTCACGACCTCGCCCGGCTGATCGCCGCTCGGCGCCTTGACGACCTTCCAGTCGGTCATGCTGGTTTCGCCGACAGCCTGGCCGTAAATCGCCCAGGTCGGACCGTGATCGTGGGGGTTGCCCTGCTTCTCGCCGACATAGCTGTGGGCGCAGATGCAGAAACCCAGTTCCTTGTCCTGATAGATGATTTCCCGTTCCTGGGTGGCATTGCCCAGATGCTTCTGGACGAAGTCCTTGTCCTTCAGCGCCTTTTCGACAAAGCCCACGACCTTGCTCTGGCCAGGCACGCCCGGCGCGGCTTTCAGGGCGGCATGACAATCGGCGGCGAATTGTTCGAGCGTGTAGCTCATGACGGTTCTCTCCTCTGGAAATTCGATCACTCGATTATAGCAAGTCTTCAAGGCCGCCCCAAGCGAACCGTCAGGTGTGCAGAAAGCGGCGCCGGGCGCCGTCCAGCGCGACCGCCGTCAGCCGGCCGGTGACATAGGCGCCGGTATCGACGCCGATGCGGTTCGCGCGGACTTCCGGCATATCCTGAATGGTGTGGCCATGCACGACGACAGCGCCGAAGTCGGCGCCCGAGGTCAGAAAATCGTCCCGGATCCAGATCAGGTCGTCCGGGTCCTGGTCGGCGAGCGCGACGCCAGGCCGCACGCCCGCATGCACGAAGACATAGCCGCCGGCTCGCCAGAACAGCGCGAGGTCTTCATAGAACGCCAGATGCGCCGGCGGCAGCGCCTCGATGAAAGCGTCGCGGATCGCGCCCAGCTTGCCGGATTCGCGCGCGCCATAGGTCGCCGCGACGCCGTAGCTCGCCAGCGTCGCGGCGCCGCCGTTCATCAGCCAGCCGGCGCCGGCGCGGGCGTCGTCCAGAAAATTCAGAAGCCAGGCTTCGTGATTGCCGAGCAGGCAGACCTGCTCGAACCCGTCGGGCGGGCCGGCGATCAGCCGGTCGATCACGCCCTTGGAGTCATGACCGCGGTCCACATAATCGCCGAGATAGACCAGCGTCCGCGCCGCATCGGGCGCCGCCGCCGCCGCATCCTGGACGATCCGATCGAGCAGCCGGTCGAGCAGGTCCGGGCGGCCATGGATGTCGCCGACGCCATAGACCATTTGCCCATCGGGGATGACAGCTTGGCCGACTGTGTGCTGCATCGGTCTCTCCTGGCCTTTCGGCATGTCAGGGGCGGCGCATCTCGCGCGGGGGATTCAGGGTCAGTAAGATACCCTGGAATGCTTAATAGTCGTTTCAAGGAGCGGGCGCATGCCTGATGTCGGTTTTCGGAAGTGGCTCGGCCTGACGTATGAGGAGATGACCGACGCGCGCGCCATCGTTTCGATCCTGCTGGACAGCGACAAGGTCAACGTGCGCGGCGTCGCCCATGGCGGCGTGGTCGCAGCCCTCATCGACATCGCGATGGGCACGGCCGCGGGCGGCGGCAATTACGACACCCGCAAACGGCTGGTCGCGACCCAGGAGTTGAAGGTGAACTACCTCGCCGGCGCCAAGGGGGAACAGCTCCGCGCGACCGCGACCGTGATCCGCGCCGGCAGCCGGTCGATCGTCGTCAATTGCGACGTCGTCACCGATACCGGCATCCATTGCGCGACCGCGCTCGGCACCTTCATGACCCGCCGCGTCGCCCCAGGCGACCCGAACCGGTTCCAGCCGGAATGACGCGCAGCCGCAGCCCCGGATCGACATGCAGGTTTGGCGGAGGAGAGTGGGAGTCGAACCCGCCAGGAAACGCCTAACGCCCCCTCACCGGTTTTGAAGACCGGGGCCGCCACCGGACGACATTCCCCTCCGCTGGCGAAGATCGCAGAGCCGCGGCCGGACGGCAAGGCCGCCCGCGCAAAGCTGGCCGCTATTGCTTGTAGGCGATCACGTTCAAGCTGATGCAGTTGCCGGCGACCTCGACCGTGCTGGCGTCGTCGAACAAGCCGAAGGCCTTGACCCGCTCCATGCGCTTGAACCCGGCCCTGGACAGAAACATGCCCAGGATTTCCTGGTCGAACCCGGCGACATGCACGTCATAGGGATCGGTGCGGCCGCCGAAGATGATCCGCATCAGATGGAAGCGCATCGAGAGATCGGCCTTGGGGTGGGCGAACAGGCGGGACAGCACGCCCAGGTCCGGCACGGCGATGTAGAATTTGCCGTCGGGCTTCAGAATGCGGGCAAGCTGGCTCAAGGTTTCCGGCAGCGCCTTGTCGTAGCCCAGATGCTCCAGAATGTGCGAGGCGTAGATCGCATCGACGCTGGCGTCGGCGAACTGGCTCGCGATCTCCGTCACGTCGCCCAGATAGTCGACGTTCGGCCCGTCCTGGACATTGACGATGCGCCAGCCGGCCTTCGGCGCTTCGCCGCCGATATGCAGGCGGAGGGGGTCTGGCGCGATTGCGGCGGCGATGGTTGCGGCGGCGGTCGTTGCGGTCTGCATGGCGGCGGTTCCCGGACGTGCGGCTCCAGCGCGCCGGTCGGCCCGCCTGCCGCCGGTCTAACGCGGCATGGCTAACAGCCGCTTAATCGGACGGGCGCCTGCCCGAAGCCTCAGCCCATGCGCTCCTCGGGAAAGGCCAGGGCGACCGTGCAGCCGGCGCCGGGCGTCGCCTCGATCGTCAGGCGGCCGCCGTGAAGCTCCATCAAGCGGCCGGCGACGGGCAAGCTGGCGCTGGCGGGGGCGCCCGGCGCGCCCGCGACCCAGGCCGGCGACGGCTCGGTCGCCCGCAGGATTTCCAGGTCCGACATGCCGGGGCCGTCGTCCACGATCGTCAGCACGAAACCGCGGGGCGCGGGGCGCGGGGCGACCGTGATGCAGCCGCCGGTCTGGGCGAACCGGCTGGCGTTCGAGAAAATGCAGTGCAGGACCTCGGCGATCATCCGCCGATCCGCCCTTAGAGCCTGAATCAAAAGATCATGAAGGCTTGCAATGGGTTGCGATCCTTCG
>CALAHN010000161.1 GCA_937891825.1 uncultured Alphaproteobacteria bacterium | reverse complement strand
ACGAAGGATCGCAACCCATTGCAAGCCTTCATGATCTTTTGATTCAGGCTCTTAGTTTATCGAAAAAGGACATGGTTATGACGAATGACATAAGTCAAGATCAATGGAATTCTGAATATGAGGACGAGGTTTCTATATCAGACCTCCAAGAACTTGTTGTGTATTCTAGAGATTGGACAGTGGAGACTATTTTTAGTCAAATAGAGAAAAATATTATTGAACTTAATCCAAAATTTCAGAGAAGAAATGCGTGCGAAGATAACCGGAGAAGCAAATTGATTGAATCTTTAATTTCAAATTTGCCCGTTCCAGAAATTGTCTTTGCTGAGAATAAAGAAAAGAAAGGGTATTTTATAGTTATAGATGGAAAGCAAAGACTTTTAGCCCTTGCTTGATTTATTAACTCTAAAAAATATCCGTCTTGGAAAACAGCGAAACTTAGAAATATTAAAACTCGGCAAGATTTAAATGGACGCACATATAACGACATAAATACAATGGATATGCTAGCTGATGACAAAAGGCAACTTCTGACTTCAGATATACGATGCACAATTGTTTCTAATTACAAAAATAATGCAGTGCTTTTTGACATTTTTTATAGATTAAATACTGGAAGTGTTCCTTTGAGCTCTCAAGAATTACGACAGGCTTTGATACGCGGCCCATATTCGGATTTTATTATGGAATCTACAAATAAAAAAATACCACTTCACACGGTCATGAATTTGTCAGAGCCTGATAACCGATTACGAGATGCAGAGATCTTAATCAGATTTATCTCTTTTAGCAATCGGGAGGAAACTTATAGAGGTAATTTAACCGAATTTTTAAATGACAGCCTTAGATATGGAAATGAGAATTGGGAAAACGAGAAAGAAAATTTCATTAGAATACTTGAAACTTTTAATACTGCAACGCAGAATTTAATAAATACTTTTCCGAAGGGAAAGGTAGGGAGAAAGATTTCAAATAATCAATGGGAAAGCCAGTTTAATAGAGTTTTATTCGAGGTGGAGGTATACTATTTTTCAAAACTTGATCAGGATTTTATTTCTAATAATTCGCAAGGCTTTAAAAATGCATTTTATTCCTTCTTCTTACAGAATGATACATTTTTAAGTACGATAGAATCTACCACGAAATCATTGGAGAGATATTATACGCGTTTTTATATATTTCAGGAATTTATAAATAAATTATTTGGAGTAAACATTAACTCAATACCAACTCCCGATCCAAATCGAGATTAAAATGAACCTTTTTTGTGATTTATATAATGATCTATCCAAAGAAATTTTATTTTTAACAGAAAAATACATTAACATATACATTCCAGCAATTCCCGCCGATACACCTGATATTTTTGAGCACGATGTTAAATCGTATTGTATTCTTTCGCATGCATGCTTTGAAGAGTATATTGAAAACGTTTCCCAAAATTTAATGACAGTTATAAAACAACAATATCTAGATCGTAAAATATCACTATCTACAGCAATACTTATAATGACTTATAGTAAAAATTAAAAGTACAATGATGATGAAACGCATCCCCAAAAATGCTTTGATATTATTCGGAAAAGTATAGATTACTGTAAAAAAGCCACTCAACAATAATAAATGATAATCATGGATTTTCTATTAATCATATGAAAATTATCCTCACGCCGGTTGATATAAATATCCCAACCGATCCGACAAAGGTGCAGTCCATTGAGAAACTATCTAAGGCGCGAGGATCATTTGCACACAGGCGCTCTAAAGGAGCACAATTCGGAACCCACCAAAGTGCATTATCTCTTTTAACACCAGACGATGCAAAAAATATTATTAATGACTGACTACTTACCTGCAAAAACATACGAGATTCTGCAATTAAATATTTATAATATTTATACAAACCAATTTATATGCAGTAAATTAAGATCAGTTATTATTATTATTCTTTATTATCATTTAACTTAATTTGATAATACTATAGACCTATTTGTTTATATTTAATTTTAATCTTGTTTCCGCGGCCCCAAAAGCAGCAAAACACTTTACGGAGGGGTCTACCCGCCCCGCCCCAACAACGGCGCCGCTCTTGCCATGGCGACGCCCAAGCTGAGGCATGCCGCCAGCGACAAGGCGCACATGCCGGCGAGCTGGTCGCGGTAGTCGATGCCGGCGTCGATCAGGTAGCCCGTCACGCCGGGGCCGAGGGCGGTGGCGAAGACCATGACCGCCGTCGCCATCGAACGGATCGCGCCGAGGTTTCGGGTCCCGTAGAACTCCGGCCAGTACGCCCCGCCGACGGCCGCGACGACGCCGGACGTCAGCCCGACCAGCGCCATGGCGAGGCCCGCGCCCGCGAGGCCGTCCGCGAGCGCCAGCAGGAGATAGCCCAGGCCCGCCGGCGCCAGCATCAGCGGCGCCATGCGGACGGTTCCGAACCGGTCGACCGCCCAGCCGCCGCCGAGCAGGCCAGCGATGTTCGCCGCCGTCATCACCGAGAAGAGGGCGGCGAAGCCCGCGAGGCTCCAGCCCTTGATCTCGGTCAGGTGGACCTGCTGGAAGGCAAGCGCGGTCGAGAAGATCGGCTGGGCGAGGAAGCCCGGGAACGTCATCCAGAAGAGCCAGTGGCGAAGCGCCTCTCCCCGCGTCCAGTGGCGGCCGAGCATGCCGGCCTGGCCCGTCTCGCCGCCGCCGCTCCGCGGTTGCCGCTCGAACCGGAGCAGCGCCAGCAAGGGCGCGACCGCCAGCAGCGGGACGATCGCGGCGAGCGCCCATGCGGTCCGCCAGTCGCTCGCGGCCATGATCAGCACGAAGATGAACGGGAACGCCGCCTGCCCGACCGAGACGCCGAGGAAGACGATGGCGATCGCCCGGCCCCGGTTCGCCTGGAACCAGCGCCCGACCGCGACCGCCGGCAGTTGCGTCAGCATGCCCTGGCCGCAGAAGCGCAAACCCCAGATGCAGATCGGCAAGGCCCACGCCCCCGGCGCCGCCGCCATGGCGAGGCAGAAGCCCGCGAGCCCGGCCATCACGATTGCGGCGAGCTTGCGGATGCGCATCCGGTCCGCCAGGGGGCCGACGAGCATCATCGTCGCGGCCGAAGCAAGCGTGCCGATGGTGTAGGCTTGGCCCCATTCCCCATGGGTGAGGCTGAACTCCGCCCGGATTTCGCCCGCGAAGATCGAGATGAAGAACGTCTGCCCGAAGGAGGAGGCAAGCGTCATCACCATGCCGGCCGCGAGCCAGCGGGCGTTATCCTCGAGAAAGCGGAAGAGCGGCGTTATGGGCGGACGGCTGGCCATGGGGCGGCCGCTCGCGCCTGAACGTCAGCCGACCGCGGCGAGCGTGTTCGCCTTGATCGCCCGGTCGACCGCGATGAAGCTGGCGACCACCCGGTCGATCTGCTCCGGCGTATGCGCGGCCGAGACCGAGCAGCGCAGCAAGCTCTTGCTGTTGGGCGTGCCGGGCGGCATGGCGAGGTTCACATAGACGCCCGCCGACAGCAGCGCGTTCCAGAAGACAGCCGCCTTGGCGGGATCGCCCATATCGGCCGCGACCACGGGGCTGGCGGGCGCGAATAACGCGAAGCCCGCGTCCGTGAGGCCCTTGTGCAGGCGCCGGGCGTTCGCCCAGACCTTGTCCTTGAGGGCAGGACGGGCCTGGATCAGCTTGAGCGCGGCGCGCGTCGCCTCGACGCTCGCGGCCGAGGATGAGGCCGTGAACATATAAGCCCGCGCGGCGAGCCGCAGCAGGTTGAACTGGGGATGGTTGGAGACCGCGAAGCCGCCGATGCCGGCCAGGCTCTTGGAGAAGGTGCCGACGATGAAATCGACCTTGTCCAGCACGCCGTCGGCTTCCGAAACCCCAAGGCCCCTGGCGCCGAACGTACCGAAGGAATGGGCTTCGTCCACCATCAGATAGGCGTTGTGCTTGTTCTTGACCGCGACGAACTCCGCGATCGGGGCGATGTCGCCGAACATGCTGTAGAGGCCTTCGACGATCACCAGCTTGTTCGAGGCATTCGGGTCCGTGCGCCCCAGGCGCCGGTCGAGCGACTTCGGGTCATTATGGGCGAAGCGGATGATCTCCGCGCCCGACAGCTTGCAGGCGTCATAGATGCTGGCATGACAGTCGGCATCGATGAAGACCTGATCGCCAGGCCCCGCGAGGCCGGCGACAGCGGCAAGGTTGGCCTGATAGCCGGTCGTGAACACGATGGCGCCCGCCATGCCGAAATGCGCCGCCATCTCCGCCTCAAGCGCCCGGTGCGGCCCATAGGTGCCGTTGGCGATGCGGGAGCCGGTGGTGCCCGTGCCATACCTGGCCGCGCCTTCCTGGGCGGCCGCGATCACTTCCGGCTCGAAGGTCAGGCCGAGATAATTGTTCGTGCCCGCCAGGATGACTTCCCGGTCGCCGATCATGCCGACCGTGGGCGACAGTATGCGATCGAACGCGACGCCGAACGGGTCCCGGCCGCCATGGGTCAGGTCCGCGTAGGCCGCGGCCAGCGGTTTGAACTTGTCGAACAGGTCCATCGTTCAGGCGCTGCGCGCGCTGGCGACGACGGCGGCGAATTCGCCGACGGTGCGGACTTCGGTCAGCAGATTGATCGGAATGGAAATATCGTAGCGATCCTCGACCGCCAGCACGAAATCCATCACCGCCACGGAATCGACGTTCAGGTCCGCGTTGAAATCCGTCTCCGCCGTGATCGGCACGCTGTTCTTGTTGAGGCCCGTGAGCATGTCTCCCAATTCTCCCAACAATTCCGGATCGATCGCGGCGCTGTCTGCCGATGTCATTGTCGCACTCCCATGCCGCACTCCCATGCCGCCGTCCGGCGACACGCCGGCGCGCGCGGAATCAGACCGCCCGGCGCTGGCGCGTCGACAGACGCGCCCGTCAGCGTCCATGCGCCGGTCATCAAAATGCAATCGAACCGTCCCGCCCTGGCAGAATTGCTTGAGCGTCGGCTCGATCTAGCGGATCGCCTTTCTATAGCACGCGAGCGTCGCCTGGAAACCCAGATGCAGTGGATACTCTGCCGACCAGCCCGGAAGCGCCAGGGCCGGATCGGCGATCCAGTCGCCGGCCAGCATTTCTCTGGCCTTGCCCGCCGTAAGGAAAGGCGTCGCGAGACCGAGCGCCGCCACGGTCGAACCGAGCCGCCCCAGGATGCCGATCGCACACGACGGCACGGGCAGGGATATCAGCTTGCCGCCCGTCGCCGTTTCAGCGGCCCGCCGGACCGCCGCCCAGTCATGGCCGCCCGCGCCGTCGTCGATCTCGAAGACCGGCCCGGCCGGCGACGCGGCGGCGATGGCGGCGAGCGCGGCCCTGGCGGCGTCCTCCACATAGATCATCGCGAACCGGGCGTCCCGCCGCCCAAGCACCGGCGAGACGCCGCGCCGGAAAGCGTCGAACAAGGGCTTGGTCGCGGCGTCGAAAGCGCCGTAGATCGCGGGCGGGCGGAGGATCGCGAGCGGGCGGCCGGCCAGCGTCGCGCGGACCGACGCTTCCGCCGCCGCCTTGCTCGCCGCATAGGCGGAAATGTCGGGGCGCTGCGCCGCGAGGGAGGAGATCAGCACGAACGGCGCCGATTGCGCGGCGGCCGCCGCGGCCGCGGCCCGGGTCGCGCCGTCCCGATTGATCGCCATGAACGCCGCGCTAGTCCGCGCGCGCACCAGGCCGGCATTGTGGATGACGGCATCGGCGCCAGCGACCAGCCGGGCGAGCGCCGCCATGTCGCCAAGATCGCCCGCGACCGCCTCAACCCCGGCCGGCAGCCGGGCGTGGCCGGC
>CALAHN010000160.1 GCA_937891825.1 uncultured Alphaproteobacteria bacterium | reverse complement strand
CCCCTTGAATCACAATTCGTTCAATGGATTCAACATGTTTCCGGACAGACACTTAAGCCAATGCTCCCCCGACAGCCCGCAAGTTGATGTTCCCGATTGGGGCCGGGAAGCGGCTCGCGCCATCGCGCTGCAAAGCGCTACGCATTGCCTTAGTGGCAGCCAGGCCCGACCGTGGCCCAGCTCATCCCCGGGTTCCACGTCGTATCCGTCCAATCTGCCTGAAGCGTCGCCCCAGCTTTCAGGACCGGCGGAGCGCCAGCAGCGCCGCCAGGGCCATCAGGCCGACGCCTGCTGTGAGCCAGATGGCAGACAGGCCCCAGGCTGCGAGGGCGGCGCCGAAGATCAGCGGGGCCGCCGCCTGGAGGATGCGGGCCGGGGCGTTCAGCCATCCGATCCGCCGCCCATAGCCTGCCGCGCCGAACAAGGCGAGGGGCAGCGTGCCCTTGGCGATGGTCAGGATGCCGTTGCCCGCCCCATGCAGGACCGCGAATACGTAGGCCGCCGGGCCGCCGAACGCCACCAGCGCCACGGCCGCCGCCGGATGGGCCGCGGCCGCGAGCCGGGCCGAGATCAGGGGATGGATGCGGCGGAGAAGACTGAATTCCAGCACCCGCGCCGCCACCTGCGCCGGGCCGATCAGCGCGCCCGCCGCGATGGCGACGGCGGCGCTCGCCCCAGCCTCCTGCAGCAGACCGGGCAGATGGGCGGCCATGGCGGTCGAATTGAACCAGGTCGCCGCGAAGACGAAAGCCAGCAGCGCCAGCGCCATGCGTGACGGCGGGGGGCCGGCCTCGACCGGCGCAGCCGCATTGGCGATCGCTTCGACGTCGCCTTTCGGCAAGCTGGCGTTGAGCGGCAAGGCGATCAACAGATGGATCAGCGCCCAGCCAAGGCAAGCTTCGCGCCAGCCCCAGACCGCCAGCATCAGCCCCGACAACGGCCAGCCGACGGTGCTGGCGAACCCGGCGATCAGCGTGATGCCGGTGATGGGCCCGCGCGCTTCCTTGCCGTAAATCCCCGCCAGCGTGGCGAACCCTGCTTCATAGAGGCCGATCCCCATGCCGAGGCCGATGATCCCCCAGCCCAGGAACAGGACGACCGGCGTCGGCGCCAGGGCCAGCACGGTCAGGCCGGCCGCGAAGATCAGGTTGGACAGCATCAGCACGCCGCGGCCGCCGAAGCCGTCGATCCGCGCCCCGGCCCAGGGACCGACCATCGCCGAGACGACCATCGCCATGGAAAAGGCCCCGAAAACCCAGACCGGGGAGAGGCCGAAACTTTCCGCCATCGGCGTCGCCAGCACTGCGGGAATGTAGTAGCTCGACGCCCAACTGACCGTGAGGGAGGTCCCCAGGGCGGCGACGATCAGGCTCCGCCGCCCTGGGACAAGTCTTGGGATCATGCAGGTCTCAGATGCAGGCGCGAGCAGGCGCAGCGGCAAGTTTCGCCAGCGTCGCTCATGCCATCGTCCAGAGTTGGAACAACAGGCCCGAGGCAAAGGCGCCCGTCAGCGAAAGCCCGATATAGAGCGCGAAGACCTGGGTCTTGGCGAGCGCCCAGACAGCCATCGCGGCCGGGATCGAGGTGACGCCGCCGGCGACCAGGAAGGCCATGCCCGCGCCCGGCGCCATGCCCTGCTCGATCAGCCCGCCGACCAGCGGGAGCGCCGCGTAGCCGTTCAGGTAGGCTGGCACGCCGACCAGCGTCGCGGTCAAGATGGGCAGCAGGCCGTCGCCGCCAAGCGCCGCGGTCACCGTCTCGGCCGGGATCCAGGCCAGCATCAGGCTTTCCAGGATGAAAGCCAGCGTCAGCCATTTGGCGAGGAACAGCGTAGTGGTGAGCGCCGTTTTGCCGAACTTCATGCGCCGCTCGGCCTGTTCCCAGAAGCGCCAGACCACGGGCTTGGGCGCCCGCACCCGGGCGCCGCCGCAGCCGCCATTGCCGATGCCTTCACGCAGGGGATCGGCAAGCGCGCCGCTCCGCGACAGCATCAGCACGACGAGGCCGCCGAAGACGCCTAGCCCCATCGCCGCGAGGGTCTTGGCGACCGCGAAATCCATATCCAGCACGCCCGCCGTCATGACGAACATCGACGGGTCCATGATCGGCGAGGCCAGCCAGAAGGCCATGACCGCGGACAGGGGCACGCCCATCGCCAGCAGCGCCGCGATCAGCGGGATCACCCCGCAGGAGCAGAAGGGCGAAATGGCCCCCGCCAGCGCGCCGAGGCCGATCATCAGGAGCGGCGCGCCGGTGAACGCCCTGGCGATCAGATTGTCCACCCCGGTCGCGCCCGCCCATGCGGCGATGCCGATCGAGAGGATGAGAAACGGCGCCGTATTCAGCAGCGCCTGCCCGGCGAACAGGGCGCTTGCCGTCGCCTGGGCCGGATCGAATATCGCCAACGCCGTGAGGATCAACGCCGAGGCGAGCCATACCCGCTGGTCCTGCCAGAGATGCCGGAGCGCCGACCGGAGGCCGGGAGCGGGGAGGGTCGTGTCAGTCATCGCCAAATCTCCGGAATTGCAGTTGTTTTAGGCCGCAAAAACATCGCCGGCCGCATCACGCGGCATCCACGGCAGGCTGAACCGTCACGCCGGAGCAGCATTCCGACGTCAGGAATCCGAGAACGCTTCGCATCGCCGCGAAATCGACCCGGTTGAACACCTCGCGCCCTTGCTTGTCCTGCAGCACAAGCCCCGCATCGACCAGCGTCGACAGGTGATGCGCGAGCGTCGATGGCGCGAGGCCAAGGTGCTCGCCGATATCGCTGACCCTCAGCCCCTCGTCGCCAGCTTTGACCAGCAGGCGAAAGATCGAAAGTCGAGCTTCATGGCCGAGGGCGGCTAGCGCACGGGCGTTGGAATTGATCATGGTCATGCGAGATAATATAACCGCAATTCCGGTTTTGTAAAGGCTTTTCCGTCGCGGCTTCGGCGCTGCTGCGCGCGGCGTCAGCCGTGGGTCAGGCGCCAGGCCGCGAAGGCGACGAGGGCGGCGGGCGCGATGAAGACGACGAGCAGGATCGGCAGCTCCGGCGTGACCGTGTAACCCGCCCTGGTCACCCCGACCCACATGTTGACCAGCGCGATCGCCAGCCAGACAGGGATAAAGGCCTTGGCGCCCGTGGCGACGCCCGCGATGTCCCCGCCCCAAAGCTTCCCGAACAGGGCGAACACGCCGAGCAGGAGAACGCCCCTGCGATGACAAGCAACATGTGCATGATCTGATCCTCCACGTGCGCGATCTGAAGGCGGCGCCTTACTTCGTCGTGTAGCCGCCGTTGACCAGGATGGTCTGCCCGGTCATCCACCAGCCCTCGGATACAAGGAAGCGGATGAAGGGCACGATGTCCTCGATATCGGTGAGTCCCGTCTTTGAGAAAGGCGAAAGCGCGGCCGCGGTCTTGTGGTAGGCGACGGCGTCGGCGCCCTTGGCCGGATAGAAGAATGGCGTGTCCATCGGGCCCGGCCCGATCGCGGTGACCGAGATGCCGCGCCCGCCGAACTCCTTCGACGCCGCCCGGGTGAAATGCTCCACCGGGGCCTTGGCGCCGGCATAGGCCGCATAGAACGGCGTAAACGCCCCGAGCAGCGAGATCACCAGGGTGCAGACCTTGCCGTTGTCGTTCAAATGCAAGCCGGCTTCCTTGAGGAAGAAGAACGCGCTTTTCGTGTTGACCGCGCTCATCGCGTCATATTCGGCTTCCGTGACCTCGACCATCGGCTTCTTCAGCACCTTGCCGACAGTGTTGATGGCGATATCGATGCCGCCCATGGCCGCCTCGGCTTCGGCGAACAGCGTCGCGGCGGCGGCGGCCGTGGCCAGGTCGGCCTGGAAGGCGAAGGCGTCCGCGCCTGCCGCCTGGATCGCGGCCAGGGTCGCGTCGACCTCGGGCCTGGTCGCGCCGGCGTTGTAATGGACAGCGATCGCCTTCGCGCCCGCCGCTGCGAGATCGCGCGCGATCAGACCGCGTGCTCCGGGTTGGGCCGCTTGGCGATTCCGGCCTCATCGCCCGGAGGATTGGCGACCTGCCGCTGATCAATGTCGCCAGCCCCGCCTATCTCTCCCGCTATGGGCTGCCCGAAACCCCGGACGATCTCCAGGCGCATCTCGCCGTCAACTATGCCTCGCCATCGACCGGCCGCGTCGCGGATTGGGAGTGGGTCGAGGACGGCCAGATCCGCACGCGCCCGACGCCCGCCCGCGTCACCGTCAACAGCGCCGAAGCCTATATCGCCTGCTGCCTGGCCGGCCTCGGCCTCATCCAGATCCCGGCCTATGACGTCAAGCGCCACATCGACGCCGGCGACCTCGTCGAAGTGATGCCAGCCTACCGCGCTGCGTCGCTCCCAATGAGCTTGCTCTACCCGCACCGCCAGCACCTCTCCCGAAGGCTGCAGGTCTTCGCCGACTGGCTCGTGCACCTTCTGAAGCGGGAGATTCTGTAGGAGAAGGGCAAGCGGAGGGTCGCCCAGTTCGCCAATAAGTTTCGGCCATTCTTCCTGGGCGCCGCCCGGACCTCCATCCGACAGCGCAAGCCGCCTGGAACGCACCTCATGAAACCGGACCGGCAGGCGCCAGACCGTAGCTTAAATTAGTGCGGAAATTGTCCAACGAACGGGGAGCTGCTCAGTCTATGGTGATCCAAAGCGAAACGAGAAGTCTGGATGCCAGAATGAACAAAGCCGACCTAGCGAATAACGCGGCGATCTGCGACCTGCGCAGCGATACAGTCAAGCGGCCTGACGAGGGCATGCGGCGGGCGATGGCTGAGGCCGTCGTTGGCGATGACGTGTATGGCGACGATCCGACAGTGCTCGCGCTTGAGGGGCAGGCCGCGCGCTTGCTCGGCAAGGAGCATGCGGCCTTCTTTCCGTCGGGCACGCAGAGCAACCTGGCGGCGATGCTGGCGCACTGCGGGCGCGGCGAGGAAGTGATCACCGGGCATGGCTATCATGTGCTCGCCAGCGAAGCGCGGGGCGCATCCGTGCTGGGCGGCATCGCGCTCACGGCGATCGACGTCGAAGCCGATGGATCATTGGCGCCGGCGAACATCATCGCGGCGATCAAGCCGAATGACCCGCATCATCCCGTGTCGCGCCTTGTATGTCTGGAGAACACGCACAAGGGCGCCGCGATTTCGTTGCAGGCGATGCAAATGGCAGGCGACGCCGCGCACGATGCCGGTCTTTCGGTGCACCTCGACGGCGCGCGGCTTTTCAATGCGACGACCGCGCTCGGCGTTCAACCGGCAGCGCTGGCCGCGACCGCGGATACAGTCTCAATCTGCCTTTCGAAAGGGCTCGGAACGCCGGCGGGAACATTGCTGGTCGGCTCAGCCCAGGCGATCGAGCAAGCGCGGCGCTGGCGCAAGATGCTCGGCGGCGGCATGCGGCAGACGGGCGTGCTGGCGGCGGCCGGCCTCTATGCGCTGGAGCATAATATCGAGCGGTTGGGCGATGACCATCGGCGGGCAGAGACGTTGGCCGACCATCTGATAAAGCTCGGCGCAGGCGATCCCAAGCAACCGCCGCGCGCCGCCACCTGCATGGTGTTTTTCACGCCGACGGAGGACGAGCATCTTGCGTTCCGGGCGGCGATGGCGGAGCAGGGCATCCTGCTTGGCGGCCAGTCGCGGACCATCCGCATCGTCCTGCACAAGGATGTCGACGATGCGAAGCTCAAGCGTGTCTGCGATGCGACGTCGGCATTCTACGAGGGATGAGCCGGCGCCATGCTCTAGAGCGTCGGGCGATTAATCTGCAACATATGCAGCGTTTCTGAGGAAGTTCCA
>CALAHN010000159.1 GCA_937891825.1 uncultured Alphaproteobacteria bacterium | reverse complement strand
GAAGGATCGCAACCCATTGCAAGCCTTCATGATCTTTTGATTCAGGCTCTAAGGCCTTCGACGCCGGAAAGCCTTTGGATATGCTGGTCAAGTTGTCAGCATTGCCCTGCATATCCAAAGCGCAGCAATAACAACCGAAGCGGGTGAAATCAATATTGACGACATAAAAATCAAACAGCGGAATACTCCTTAGCCAAACCGCCTAACCGTCCAACAAACCGGGATCAATTTACACACCCCCCAACGCCCTCACCCCGGCGCCACCCCGCCAAACTCCCGCGTAATCTTCGCCGCCGCCGCCTGGGCAAGGCCCGCCAACACCTGAAGGCGGGCGTCGGTGACGCGGGCCTTGGGGCCGGAGAGGGAGATCGCGGCGACGGCTTCGCGGGCTTCGTTGAAGATCGGGGCGGCGACGCAGCGGAGGCCGATGGCGTGTTCCTCGTCGTCGACCGCCCAGCGCCGGGCGCGGGCCTCTTCGACCGCCGCCTTGAAGCCGGCGTCGGTGACGATCGTCCGTTCCGTGAAACGCTCCAGCTTGACGGCGTCCATCAGCGCCGTGTGGCGCGGGCCGCCCGCATAGGCGACCAGCACCTTGCCGACGGCGGAGCTGTGGAGCGGTACGCGCTGGCCGGGGCTGGCGAGCGCGCGCATCAACTGGCGGCATTCGACCTGGGCGAGATAAATGGCTTGCCCGCCTTCCTCGACGGCGAGGCTGACGGTCTCGCCAGACTCCTCCATCAAGTGCCGCATATAGGGCCGGGCGACCGCGACCAGGTCCCGGCTGCGCAGGAAGCCCGAGCCCGCGACGAACGCCTCGACGCCGACAAACCAGCGGGTGCGCTCGGAATCGAAGCGCACGAAGCGTTCCTGCTGCAAGGTCGAAAGCAGCCGGTGGGCCGACGAAACCGGCAGGGCCGCGCGGTGCGCCGCTTCGGTCAGGGTCAGCCCATCGTCGGCCTTGGCGACGACGCTCAACAGCCTGAGCGCCCGGACCAGGGATTGCACCTGGCCCGAGCGTTCCGCCGCCATGTTCGCCTTGGCCGTCAAGCGGCGGGCGCGAAGTAGCGGTCGTAGGCAGGGATCGTCAGGAACTCGGGGCATTCGTCGGCGAGCATCATCGCCTCCATCAGCTCCGCCGCTTCCCGATACTTGCCGGCCTTGACGCCGTCCTCGCCCAATTGCTGCTTCAAGCTGTCGAGCTCGTTCGCGACCGCCTGCCGCACGATGGCGTCGGTCACGATCTCGCCGGAATCCAGCTTCACGCCGTGGCGGCGCCATTGCCAGACCTGGGTGCGGGAGATTTCGGCCGTCGCCGCATCCTCCATCAGGTTGTGCAGCGGCACCGCGCCCCGGCCGTTCAGCCAGGCGGCGAGATAGCCGATGCCGACATTCACATTCATGCGGAGGCCATCCATCGTCTTCGGGCCTTCCGAGGCTTCCAGAAGCTCCGCTTCCGTCGCCTCGCCGTCCAGCAGCTTGTCGATCTGGTTGGCCTCCGGCATCGTCTTGTCGAAGACTTCGAGCGCCACCTGGACGAGGCCCGGATGCGCGACCCAGGTGCCGTCATGGCCGTCGGTCGCCTCGCGCAGCTTGTCGGCGCGGACTTTCTCGAAGGCCGCATTGTTGGCCGCCTCGTCGCCCTTGATCGGGATCTGCGCCGCCATGCCGCCCATGGCGAAAGCGCCGCGCTTGTGGCAGGTGCGGATCACGTGCAGCGAATATGCCCGCATGAACGGCGAGGTCATGGTGACGGCGGCGCGGTCCGGGAGCACCTTCGTCGGGTCGTTCCGGTGGCGCTTGATATAGCTGAAGATGTAGTCCCAGCGGCCGCAGTTCAGGCCGATGATGTGGTCCCGCATCTCATAGAGAATATCCTCGGCATGGAAGGCGGCCGGGATGGTCTCGATCAGGACGGTCGCCTTCGCCGTGCCGCGCGGCAGGCCGAGCGCATCCTCCCCATGGGCCATGACGTCGGACCAGAGCTTGGCTTCCAGATAGTGCTCCATTTTCGCCAGATAGAAATACGGCCGGGTGCCTCGTTCCAGCGCGCGCCTGGCGTTGTGGAAGAAGTAGAGGCCGAAATCGAACAGCGCGCCGGCGACCGGTTCGCCGTCGACCAGCATGTGCTTCTCCAGAAGATGCCAGCCGCGCGGCCGGACGATCAGGGTCGCAGGGTTCTCGCCCAGCGCGTAGCTCTTGCCCGAGTTTTCATCGACCAGGGTAATCGAGCCGTCGATGGCGTCCTTCAGGTTCAACTGGCCGTCGACCATGTTCTCCCAGGTCGGGGATGAGGCGTCCTCCAGGCAGGCCATGAAGGTCTTGGCGCCGGCGTTGAGGGCGTTGATCACCATCTTGCGGTCGGTCGGGCCGGTGATTTCGACGCGGCGGTCCGCGATATCGGCCGGAATGCCCGCGATCTTCCATGAGGCGTCCGCACGGCGCGCGGCGGTTTCCGGCGGGAAGCCCAGCTTCGCCCCGGCGTCGAGGTCGGCCTGCAGCGTCATGCGCGCGGCCAGCCGTTCCTGGCGGACGCCATCGAACGTGCGGTGCAGGTCCGCGACGAATTCGAGCGCCGCGTCGGTCAGAATTTCGTCGAAGCGCGGTCCGGCCGCGCCCTTGATCTCGATCGCCATTGCGATGCCTCCCAGCGTGATGTCAGGGCAAGACATGCCGCAAACGATCCCGCCTATCGAGATGTATTTCCAATAGGCGGAAGTTTCGGGAGTTCAGGCCTTGGCGATCAAGCCGGCCAGCAGCGACCGGTGGCAGGTCTCCGGCGCGTCGCAGGCGCACATCACGGTGACCGCCTCGCCGCGGTCCGAAAGGTGCCGCAAGACCCGCAGCAGCGAGGTCTGGCCGCGCATCTCCGCCTTGTAGCGCCTGGCGAACGCTGGCCATGCCATGTCGCCAGCCTGGAACGCCTGCAGCAGATCCTTCGACGGCGCCAGGTCCGGCAGATAAAGGTCCGCCGCCTCCCGCTTCACGCCGCGCGGCCAGAACCGCGTCGCCAGGACGCGCAGGCCATCGGCCTCCGGCTCGGCCGGGTCGTAGATCGATTTCCGATGCCGGACCGGCATGGCGGGGTCCTCTCTGACGTTGGAAACGATGACCCGACGCGGGGGATGTGGCAAGGTCGCGGCCTCCCGAGGTCAGGTCTTATTGCATGCTCGAAACGCTTTCCGTCGCCTTGCCGGTTTTCGGCTTCGTCGTCGCCGGTTACGGCCTCGGCAAGACTGCGCTGTTCGATGCGGCGCGGGCCAAGGGCCTGACGAATTTCGTCTTCTGGTTCGCGATCCCGCTGCTGCTGTTTCGGGGCGGCGCGGCCCTGACCGGGGGCGGCGGCGCCGGGTTCGACGCGGCTGTGCTGATCGCCTATTTCGCGGCGTCGGCGACGATCTATGGCCTGGCGTTCGCCGCCAACCTCTGGCTCTTCGCCGGCAAGGGGGCGGAGCCGCCGCTCGCCGCCATGACCGCCGCCTACGGCAACAGCGTCATGATGGGCATTCCGCTGGCGCAGTTGTTCTTCGGGGCGCAGGGCCTTGGCGTCGCGACGGCGATCATCGCCTGTTCCGCGATCGCCTATTACGGGGTGACGACGCTCCTGATCGAACTCCGCTTGGGCAAGCGCGCCTCCGTCGCGGGGATCGCCAGGGAGACCGGGCTGGCGCTGGTCAGAACGCCGGTCATTCTGGCGATGGCGGCGGGGCTGCTCTATGGCGCGCTCGGGCTTGGCCTGCATCCGGTCCTGCAGCGGTTCATCGATCTGGGCGCGGCCGCGGCGGCCCCGACGGCGCTCTTTGCGCTCGGCGCGACGTTGGCCGGGTTCAAGCTGGCGGGCGATATCGGGGAAGCTGCGGTGATCGCGGCGCTGAAGCTCGGCCTCAATCCCGTGATCGCCTGGGCCATCGCGACCCGCCTGCTCGGGCTGGACGCCATGGCGACCGCCGCCGTCGTGATGATGGCGGCCTTGCCCTGCGCCGTGAATCCCTTCCTCCTGGCCAGCCGGTATGAGGCCTATACGCGCCGCGCCAGCGCCGCCATCGTGCTCTCGACGGCGCTCAGCATCGCGTCCGTCGCGTTCGCCGTCAGCCTGACGCTCTGATCGGGGGGTGCTCGCCTGGGCTTGCGCCCGGATGCGTCAGGGGAAAGAATTCCCCTGAAACTCAGGAGCGCCTCAAAATGCAGCCCGCCCGCGCGACCGCCTTCGACATTCGCCCCCTTGGCCTGACCTTCGCGGCCGAAGTGACCGGCCTCGACCTCCGTTCGCCGCTCGACGCCGCGACCCGGGACGCCCTCTACGATGCGTTCGTCCGCTATCAACTGCTTGTGTTCCGGGAGCAGGATCTGGACAAGCAGCAGCAGATCGCCTTCAGCCTGCAGTTCGGCGAGCTTGAGCAACACACCCTGCGCAATCGCGGCGCGGCGGATGAGCCTTATGTGCATATCGTCTCCAACCTCGGCCCCGACGGCAAGCCGAGCGGCAAGGTCGCCTCGACCCTCTGGCACACGGACAAGTCCTTCCGGCCGCTGCCCTCCATGGCGACGATCCTCCATGCGCGGACGTTGCCGCCCGCCGGCGGCGACACTTGCTTCGCCAACATGTACGCCGCCTATGAAGCCCTGCCGGAGGCGGAGCGCCGCGCCCTGGACGGCGTGCGCGCCGTCCATAGCTGGGAGCTGAGCCGGGAGAATATCGGCCGGGTCATGTCGGAAGAAGAGAAGCGCGACGCGCCTGCGAACGTCTGGCCGGTCGCGCGGCGGCACCCCGATAGCGGCCGCACCGCGATCTTCCTCGGCATGCATGCGTCGCATCTGGAGGGCCTGCCCATGGAAGAAGGCCGCGCCCGGATCGAGGCCCTGGAGGCGCACGCTACCCAGGAGCGGTTCATGTATCGCCATGCGTGGCGGCAGGGCGACATGCTGATGTGGGACAATCGCTGCCTGCTGCACCGGGCCGACCCGAACTTCGACGCCGCGTTCCATCCCCGCGTCATGCACCGCACCTGCCTCAGGGGGACCACGCCCGCCTGACCCATCCGCGAAACCGCTCCAGGGAGATCGGCCATGCCAGACACCGTCAATGCGCTCGCCGAAGCGCCTTCGGTCCAGCCAAGCCCCGGCGAGGAAGTGCCGGTCATCGATATTGCGGGCGTTCGGCGGGGCGCCGCCGACGACATCGCGTCGACGGTCAAGGCGCTGCGCCATGCCCAGGAGAAGGTCGGGTTCTATGTGCTGACCGGGCACGGCCTTGACCAGGGCCTGATCGAGGCCGTGTTCGAGCAGACCCGGCGCTTCCACGCCCAGCCGCTCGACGTGAAGCTGGCGCTCAAGGCGAATGCCGACAATGTGGGCTACATGCCGGTCAAAGGCTCGATCACGCGGGCGACGCCGGTCGCGGGCGTCGTGCCCCAGCCCAACCTGGTCGAGGCGTTCTTCATGAAGCGCGACCTGCCCGCCGATCATCCGGACGTCATCGCCAAGAAGCGCTTCCGGCCGCTGAACCAATGGCCGGATCCGGGCGTCATGCCTGACTTCCGGCCGACCATGGTCGCCTATATGCAGGCGCTGGAAGGGCTCGCGCTCTCACTGTTGCCGCTCTATGCGGCGGCGCTCGACCTGCCGTCCGACTGGTTCGAGGCGGCCTTCCGGGAGCCGCAATATGTGCTGCGCTGCTCCCATTACCCGCCCCATGAGCCAGGCCCCGGCCAGTTCGGCATCGCGCCGCACACGGACTCGAGCTTCATGACGCTTCTGGCGCAATCGGGCTTGCCCGGCCTCGCGGTCCTGGCGCAATCCGGCCGCTGGATCGAGCCGCCGCCGATCGACGGCAGCTTCGTCGTGAACTCCGGCGAGATGATGAAGCGCTGGACCAACGAACGCTTCCTCGCGACGCCGCATCGGGTGATCAACCGCACGCCCCATGCCGACCGCTATGCCGTGCCGTTCTTCTTCGATTGCACGATCGACCACCTGATGACCTGCATCCCGACCTGCACGGGGCCCGACAACCCGCCGAAATACGAACCGACCTCCTATGCGGACTACATGACGTGGTTCTATGACCGGAACTACGCCCATGCGCGGAAGGAAAACTGATCCGCGCCTTGCACTTAAGCTTGAACCGGGCTACCAGTTGAATCATCAAAATTTCGCCGAAGAGCGGAATCGTAAAATTATCCTCCAGGGAGGATGTTGAGTTGGACGTGATCGGATATTCAGGCGCAGGCTGCGCCGGGGCGGCGCTCTGATGGCGGCGCTTCTGGAAGTGGATGCGGTCGAAGTGCGCTTCGGCGGGATCGTCGCGCTCGACGGCGTGTCGTTCGACATACCGGAAGGGCTGATCGTCGGCCTGATCGGGCCGAACGGCGCCGGCAAGACCACGCTCTTCAACTGTCTCTCCAGGCTCTACACGCCGAATTCCGGCGATATCCGCTTCAAGGGTCAGTCGATCCTGGGCCTCGGGCCGGACAAGATCGCGCCGCTTGGGATCGGCCGGACGTTCCAGAACCTCGCGCTGTTCCCGACGCTCTCGGTTCTGAACAACGTCATGATCGGCGGGCACTGCCGGTCCTCCAGCGATTTTGTCTCCAACGCCCTCCGGCTGCCCTGGGTGCGCCGGGAAGAAACGGCGTTGATGGCGAAAGCCCTTGACCTGATCCGGTTCATGGAGCTCGAGGACGTGGTCGATCAACCGGTCGGCGGCCTGCCCTTCGGCTTTCAGAAACGGGTCGAGATGGCGCGGGCGCTCGCGGCCGAGCCGGAACTGCTGCTGCTCGACGAGCCGGCGGGCGGTCTGAACCATGAAGAACTCGATCAGTTGATGCAGCAGATCCGCCAGGTTCGCGACGAGCGCGGCGTCACGGTGCTGCTGGTCGAGCATCACATGAGCCTCGTCATGCAGGTCTCGGACAACGTCGTCGCAATCGATTTCGGCCGCAAGATCGCGGACGGGACGCCGGCCGAAGTGCAGCAGGACCCGAAAGTCATCGAAGCCTATCTGGGGACATCGGCCTGATGGCGCTTTTGGAAGTCAAAGGCCTGAAGGCCTACTACCGCCAGACCGAGGCGCTGCACGGCATCGACTTCAGCTTGGACGAAGGCTCGATCACGACGATCCTCGGCGCCAATGGGGCGGGCAAGACGACGACGCTCCGCGCCATCTGCCGGATGATCCGGACAGAGGGCGAGATCCGGTTCGACGGCCAGGATATCACCGGCCTTTCGACGGAGCGGGTCGTCAGCCGCGGCATCGCCCACGTGCCGGAAGGCCGGGGCACGTTCGTGCGCCAGTCGGTGATCGAGAACCTGCAGCTCGGCGCCTATACCCGCAGGAACAAGGCCGAGATCGCCGCCGATATCGAGCGGGTCTACGGCTATTTCCCGCGCTTGCGCGAACGCCACGCGCAGCAGGCGGGCACGCTTTCGGGCGGCGAGCAGCAAATGCTCGCCATCGGCCGCGCGCTGATGTTGCGTCCGAAGCTGATGCTGCTGGATGAACCGTCTTTCGGCCTGGCGCCGCTGATCGTTCAGGAAATCTACGGCATCATGGCGCGCATTCGCGACGCGGAAGGCACGTCGATGCTGCTGGTCGAGCAGAACGCCAATATCGCGCTCAATCTCGCGGATCACGCCTACCTGCTGGAAACCGGCGCGGTCGTGATGTCCGGCGAAAGCGCCATCATCCGCGACGATGAGAACGTTCGTCGCAGTTATCTCGGATATTAGGGGGCGGCGATGGATCTTTTCCTGCAACTGACGTTCGCCGGCCTCGCCATCGGATCGATCTATTCCTGCGTCGCGCTCGCAGTCGTGATGATCTATCAGGCGACCGATCACTTCAATTTCGCCCAGGGCGAAATGGCGATGTTCTCGACGTTCATCGCCTGGACGATGTTGGGGCTCGGCCTGCCGATCTGGGTGGCGTTCTTCCTGGCGGTCGCGATTTCGTTCGTCGCGGGCGTCCTGATCGAGCGGATCGTGGTGCGGCCGGTCGAAAATGCGCCCGTGCTGAACCAGATCATCGTCTTCATCGGGCTTCTGGTGATCTTCAACTCGGTCGCCGGGTGGATCTGGGAATACACGATCAAGCCGTTTCCCAGCCTGTTCCCCAAGAGCTTCGGCTTCGAGACGACGCTGATCAGCGCTCATAATATCGGCGTCATCGGGCTGACCTTGATCGTGCTGGCGATGGTGTTCGCCTTCTTCCGCTTCACCCGCGTCGGCCTCGCCATGCGGGCGGCGGCGGCGAACCCGGACTCGGCCCGGCTCGTCGGCATCTCGGTCGGCTGGATGCTGGCGCTCGGCTGGGGCCTGGCGGCGGCGATCGGGGCGGTCGGCGGCGTCCTGGTCGCGCCGATCGTCTATCTGGAGCCGAACATGATGTCGGGCGTGCTGCTCTATGGCTTCGCGGGCGCGCTCCTCGGCGGCGTCTCCAGTCCCGGCGGCGCGGTGCTAGGCGGGCTGGTCGTCGGCGTGCTGGAGAACTGGGTCGGCCAGTATGTTCCGGGCGGCGCCGAATTGAAGCTGACCTTCGCGCTCGTCCTGATCGTCGGCGTGCTGATGTTCAAACCGGCCGGCCTCTTCGGCCGCATTGTCGTGAAGCGGGTTTAACAGCCATGACACGTCCCAACCCCATTACGCCGACGCTGTTCTTCGGCTTCGTCGCCGCCGTGATCTTCGGCGCGGCGCTGCCCTATTTTGTGACCGACTTCACGACCTTCCAGTTCACCCAGGCGATGATCTACGGCATCGCGCTGCTCGGCCTGAACATCCTGACCGGCTATAATGGGCAGTTCTCGATCGGCCACAGCGCATTCTACGCGGTCGGGGCCTATACCTGCGCGATCCTGCTCTACCACTTCGAATGGAGCCCCTATGCCGCGATCCCGGCCTCGGCGCTGGTGACGTTCGTCGTAGGATTCCTGTTCGGTCTGCCGGCGCTCCGGCTGGAGGGACTATATCTGGCGCTCGCCACGTTCGCGCTCGCCGTCGCGACGCCGCAATTGCTGAAGTTCGATCTGTTCGAACACTGGACCGGCGGCGTCCAGGGCCTGTTCATTCTGAAGCCGGATGCGCTGTTCTCCGGCTGGTCGACCGATCAATCGCTGTATTACGTGACGCTTGGCATCATGCTGGCGTTGATGATCTTCGCCTGGACCATGCTGCACAGCCGGTCCGGCCGCGCGATCATGGCGATCCGGGACAACCCGATCGCGGCCAGCACCATGGGCGTCAACCTGCCGCTCTATAAAACCGTCACCTTCGGCATCAGCGCCATGTTCACCGGCATCGCCGGGGCGCTGTTCGCGATCGTGACCGAATTCGTGTCGCCGGATGCGTTCACCTTCTTCGTCGCCGTCAATCTGCTGATCGGCTCGGTCGTCGGCGGCATCGTCTCGATCCCCGGCGTCATCTTCGGCGGCCTGTTCCTGGTGTTCGTGCCGAACTACGCCCAGGACATCAAGCTGGCCTATCCTTGGATGCCGCCGCCCTGGGCGATCTTCGGCACATTCCTTATCCTGATCATCTACTTCGCGCCTTTCGGGGTGTGGGGCTTTCTGGAGCGCGCGTCGGCCTGGGCGCGCCGGAAGCTGCGGAGCTAGCCGACAGACTGCTTAACGATAACAACAGGAGGAATTTCATCATGCGTTTCCGCATTCTGCTCGCCGCTACGGCTGCGACCCTTCTGGCGGCGGGCGCCGCCTCCGCCGAGGATACGCCCGGCGTCACCGCCACCTCGATCAAGATCGGGAATACCAGCCCGTATTCGGGCCCGGCCTCGGCCTATGGCGTGATCGGCAAGACCCACTCCGCCTATTGGGCGAAGGTGAACCGGGAAGGCGGCGTCAACGGCCGCATGATCGATTTCATCAGCCTGGATGACGGCTACAGCCCGCCGAAAACGGTCGAGCAGGCCCGCAAGCTCGTCGAGCAGGAAAATGTCGCGTTCCTGTTCCAGACGCTCGGCACTCCGACGAACTCCGCCATTCATCGCTACATGAATGCGAAGAAGGTGCCGCAGATGTTCGTGGCCACGGGCGCCAGCAAGTGGGGCCATCCCAAGGAATACCCATGGACCATGGGTTTCCAGCCGACCTATGACGTGGAAGGCGAAATCTACGCGAAATATGCGCTCGATAACGTCGAGAACCCGAAGATCGCGATTCTGTTCCAGAACGACGATTACGGCAAAGACTATCGCGACGGCTTCCTGCGCGGCCTTGGCGACAAGAAGGACCTCGTCGTCTCGATGCTGCCCTATGAGACGTCGGACCCGACGGTCGACAGCCAGATCGTCGCCATGAAGGATTCGGGCGCGAATATCTTCTTCAACGTGACGATCCCGAAGTTCGCCGCCCAGGCGATCCGCAAGGCCTGTGAAATCGGCTGGAAGCCGCTGCACCTTCTGAACAACGTGTCGTCCTCCGTCAGCTCGACCCTGAAGCCGGCCGGTTTCGAGTGCTCCAAGGGCCTGATCACGGCCCAGTGGCAGAAGGATCCGACCGATCCGCAATGGGCGGACTCGGAAGGCTACAAGGAATGGGCCGCCTTCATGGCCGCCGAACTGCCGGATGCCGACAAGGGCGACGTCAATTATGCGTTCGGCTACAACGCCTCGACCTTGCTGCATCATGTCCTGAAGAACTGCGAGGACATGACGCGCGCCGGCCTGATGGCCTGTGCGGCGAACGTCAAGGACCTGCAGCTGCCGATGGTGCTGCCTGGGATCAAGATCAACACCAGCCCGACGGACTTCTACCCGGTGCAAGCCGAACAACTGTCGAAGTTCGACGGCGAGAAATGGGTGCTGTTCGGCGAAATCATCGACGCTTCGTCGAATTAGGCGCTGCTGACTGTTCGACGCTCCGCCGCCGGCCAGACCCGTTCTGGCCGGCGGTTTTTTCTTGGGTCGCCGCCGCAAGTAATGGAGGCCGACTATGACGGTTGCTGCCTATAACCTGCTGCATCCCTTGCCGGATGCGTCAAAGGGCGAGGTCGCGGACGTTCTCGTCGCGGGCACGGGCTTCCGGCTGATCCGGATCACGTCCGCGGGCCAGGCCTCGCCGCCGGGGTTCTGGTACGATCAGGACGAGGCGGAATGGGTGATGCTGGTCGAAGGCGAGGCGGCGCTCGAGCTTGAGGGCGATCCGGCGCCGCGTGCGCTCCGCGCCGGGGATGTCGTCGTGCTGCCTGCCGGCCGCCGCCACCGCGTCGTCATGACCGCGCCGGATCGGCCGACGGTCTGGCTGGCGCTCTTCGCCGCGGCGGGTACGGCCACGCCCTTCACCGGCGCCTGACGAGGCCGCCCCAGACGACCGAGACGACGAAGCATCCCGCCGCCGCCGAGACGATGGTCGGCCCCGTCGGCGTATCCCAGGCGACCGATGCGGCGAGGCCGAGCAGCGCCGCGCCGGCGCCGATGCCGGCCGCGATCAGGGCCATGGCCTCGGGCGTGCGGGCGAAGGGCCGAGCGGCTGCGGCCGGGATCAGCAGCATCGCGCCGATCAGCAGCGCGCCTACGACCTTGATCGCGACCGCGACGACGATGGCGAGGCCGATGGTCAGCGCCAATTGCTCGCGCCTCGGGTCGATCCCGCTCGCGACCGCGAGATCGGCGTTCAGGGTCGCCGCCAGCAGCGGCTGCCAGCGCCAGGCCAGCAGCCCGACGACCGCAGCGCCGCCGGCCCAGATGACGAGCAGGTCCGTCATGCTGACCGCCAGGATGTCGCCGAACAGGTAGCTCATCAGATCGACGCGCACGCCGGACAGGAACGAGACCGCGACCAGGCCGAGCGCCAGGGCGGAATGGGCGGCGACCCCAAGCAGCGTGTCCGCCGCCATGCCGCGCCCGGACAGCCCCGAGATCAGGGCCGCCATCGCCAGCGCGGCCGCGAGGACGCCGAAGGTCGGCGAGGCCGAAAACGCCAGGGAGAGCGAGACGCCCAGGATCGCCGCATGCGCCGTCGCGTCGCCGAAATAGGCCATGCGCCGCCAGACGACGAAGCACCCGAGCGGGGCGGCCGCCAGCCCCAGCCCCACGCCGGCCAGCGCCGCGCGCGCCAGAAAATCATCGAGCATCGGCGGCGTCTTCCGGGCGGTCGTGGTCATGTCCGTGGCTGTGGTCATGGTCGTGACCGTGCGAATGATCATGGCCGTGGGAATGATCGTGCTGGTGGTCGTGTTCATGGCGGTAGAGCGCGAGCGCGCCCTGGGTTCCAAGGCCGAACAGCGCGCGATATTCCGGCGCGGCCGACACCACGGTCGGCGCGCCTTCGCAGCAGATATGCCCGTTTAGGCAGATCACCCGATCCGCCGCGCCCATCACCACATGCAAGTCATGGCCGATCAGCAGGACGGCGCAGCCGATATCGCGGCGCACATCTTCGATCAGCCTGTAGAACGCTGCTTCCCCTGGCTGGTCGAGGCCCTGGGTCGGCTCGTCGAGGGCCAGAATGTCCGGCGCCGTCAGCAGCGCCCGCGCCAGCAGCACGCGCTGGAACTGTCCGCCCGAAAGCGCCGTCATCTGCCGTCTCCCGAGGCCGGCGACGCCGACCCGCTCCAGCGCGGCCTCGACGGCGGCCGGCGCGGCCCGGCGCGGCAGGGCGAGGAAGCGGTTCACGGTCAGGGGCATGGTGCGGTCGATCTCAAGCCGCTGCGGCACATAGCCGACGACAAGTCCCGGCTTGCGGACGACGCGGCCCCTCGCCAGCGGCGCGGCGCCGATCAGCGCCCGCAGGAATGTGGTCTTGCCGGAGCCGTTCGGGCCGATGATCGTGACGATCTCGCCGGCGTTCAGCGAGAAGTCGACGTCGTCCAGCACCCGGCGGCCGGCAAGGTCGACGGCGATGCCCTCGGCGGCCAGCAGCGCGGTCACGGAGCGGCGATCTGGCAGGCGGGGCAGAGGCCTTCCGCCTCGATCGCGGCCGTCTCGATTTCGAAGCCCGCGCCCGAAGCCGTCTGCGCGAGCGCCCGGGCGACGCCGGCAGAATCCGCCTCGGCGACGGCGGCGCAGTCCCGGCAGATCAGGAAAGCCGGCCGGTGGCCCGCATCGGGATGGTCGCAGGCGACAAAGGCGTTCCGGCGCTCGAGCTTGTGGGCGAAGCCATGCTCGACCAGGAAGTCCAGCGCCCGGTAGGCGACCGGCGGATGGGCGCCCAGGCCCTCGGCCTCAAGCTTGGCGAGCACGTCATAGGCGCCGAGCGCGCGATGATCCTCCAGCAGGATCTCCAGCACGCGCCGGCGGATCGGCGTCAGGCGGAGCTTGCGGGCGCGCGCTTGCATTTCCACGGCCGCGACCCTGGTCTTGACGCAGGCCTGATGGTCGTGGGTTTCGAACGCCAACATGCCCTGATCCTCCCGCCGCTTCAAATAAGTGTTACGATATTACATTCTAGCGCAAACGCCGGGAAGCGCCATGGCTGGCGTACTCGCCCGGCGCCGGCCCTCGACCCGGAAGCGCGGACCGGGCATGCTCCATGGCTGAATACAGGGCCCCCCTGGACCGCCCGCCTTGCCGAAAGCTCTCGCCCCATGACGACCATCGCCGATCCATCCGACACGGTCCGGGTCCGCCCGGCGCGGGACGGGGACGGCGACGCCATCGGCTATCTGATCGCGCGCTGCTGGGCGGATTATCCGGGCAGCTATTTCGACCGCCACGGCGAAATGGCGGACCTTGACCGCATCGCCTCGGTCTTCGCGGCGAAAGGCGGGCTGATCTGGGCGGCCGTGCTGGATGACCGCATCGTCGGCTCGATCGGCGCGGCGCCAGTGGGGGCGGGGGCGGTCGGCGGCGCCTGGGAACTCACGAAAATGTATGTCGACCCGCTCATCCGCCGCCGCAGCATCGGCCGCCTGTTGCTCGGCGTCGCGGAGGCGCACGCGGCGGCCGCCGGCGCCGGGCGGATCGTCCTCTGGACCGATACGCGATTCGAGACGGCGCACCGTTTCTACGAACGCCTGGGCTATCTGGCGGACGGGCGGACCCGCGCGCTCGCCGATCTCTCCAATTCGGTGGAATACTTCTATGCGAAACGGCTGGGTGGTTGACGAGGCGAGAGGCGCTTATAGTCTCGGCCGAAACAGACCCTGAGGGAGAATTATCATGAGCGCGGACCCCATCGTCATTGTCGGCATGGCGCGGACGCCCATGGGCGGCTTCAACGGCGTGTTGAGCGACGCGACCGGCCCGGAACTCGGCGCGAGCGCGATCCGCGCCGCGCTGGAGCGGTCGGGCGTGCCTTCGGCCGATGTGGATGAAGTGATCATGGGCTGCGTGCTGCCCCACGGCCAGCGCCAGGGCCCGGCCCGCCAGGCCGCGATCTATGCCGGCATCCCCGACGCCGCCGGCGCGACGACGATCAACAAGCTCTGCGGCTCCGGCATGAAGGCCACCATGCAGGGCCATGACGCCCTTGTCGCCGGCTCGATCGACATCGCCGTCACCGGCGGGTTCGAGAGCATGACCAACATCCCCTACATGGTCCCCAAAGCCCGCCAGGGCTATCGCATGGGCCACGGCCAACTGCTTGACGCGATGTTCTGGGACGGCCTGGAAGACGCCTACGAAGTCGGCCAGTTGATGGGCCATTTCGCGGAAGCGACCGCCCAGCACTTCCAGTTCACCCGCGAACAGCAGGACGACTACGCGATCCGCAGCCTCAAGCGCGCCAAGCAGGCGAACGAGGACGGCAGCTTCGCCAACGAGATGACGCCCTTCACGGTGAAATCCCGCAAGGGCGACGTGGTCGTCTCCAGGGACGAGCAGCCGTTCACGGCGAATATCGAAAAGATCCCGACATTGCGCCCGGCCTTCGCGAAGGACGGCACGGTGACGCCGGCCAATTCCTCCTCGATCTCCGACGGCGCTGCCGCCCTCGTGCTGATGCGCCGCTCGGAGGCCGAGCGTCGGGGCCTGACGCCGCTCGCGACGATCGTCGGCCACACGACCCATTCTCAGGAGCCGCGCTGGTTCACCACCGCCCCCATCGGCGCCATGCAGAAGCTCTATGACAAGACCGGCTGGTCGAAGGACGAGGTCGGCCTCTATGAGATCAACGAAGCGTTCGCGGTCGTGCCCATGGCGGCGATGCGGGAGTTCGATCTGCCGGCGGACAAGGTCAACGTCCATGGCGGCGCCTGCGCCCTCGGCCACCCGGTCGGCGCCTCAGGCGGCCGCATCATCGCGGCGCTCATCACCGCGATGCAGAAGCACGACGTGCAGAAGGGCGTCGCCGCCATCTGCATCGGCGGCGGCGAGGCGACAGCCGTCGCCATCGAACGCGCCGCGTAAAGCGCTTGAGCGGGCGGCCCCGGACAAGGGGCCGCCCGCGACCGTTCGACTGTGGCCGCCAACGCCGCCCCCATCGATTTCTACTGCGAGTTCGCCTCGCCCTATGGCTATCTGGCCTCGACCCAGATCGCGGCCATCGCCCGCCGCCATGGCCGCGGCGTCCGGTGGCGGCCGATCCTGCTCGGGCCGATCTTCAAGGTGACCGGCGCAATCCCGCTCGCCCAAATGCCGATCAAGTCCGCCTATATGGCCCGCGACATCGCTCGCACGGCCCGCGCGTTGGGGGAGGCGATGGGCTGGCCCGATAACCAGCCGACCAACGGCCTCCACGCCGCCCGCGCCTTCTATTTCCTGAACGAAACCGACCCGGCCGGCGCCTGGCGCCTCTATAGCGCCTGCTACCGCCGCTATTGGGTCGAGGCCATCCCCGCCGACACGCCGGACGCCGTCGCCGCTGTGGCGGCGACCCTCGGCCACGACCCCGCCGCCCTTCTGGCCGGCATGACCGCCAATGCAGCCAAAGCCCGCCTCCGCGCCGCCAACGACGCCGCGGTCGCCGCCGGCGTCTTCGGCTCCCCCTTCACCATCGTCGACGGCGAACCCTTCTGGGGCGCCGACCGCCTGCCCGAGGTGGAGCGCTGGTTGGCGGCCGGCGGGTGGTGAGGGGGACTGTCGCGGCAGGGGATGGGGGCGTGTTGGATTTTCCGGAAACGCGATGGGCGCTTGAGGTTTTTGGAAGCCGGTTTCTGGAAACGGTTTGCGGAACGCGCGGGGAAGGGTCCGAATGTTTGCAGCGCGCGAGGCGGGGATTCCGCGAAACCCACGTTTTGTGGAGTTCCTACGCTACTGCCTCAGTCGCTGATATTCTTCAATTAAAAAAGTTGTATAACTGCGTATTAGATTACAATAAAGCCGGGCTTCATTTATATGAATTGATCGGCTGATTGTTATATCAGTTCCATGCCTTATCCCTCCGCCAGTAGGAGACGATAGGAATCCATGCAATTTAATCATCCATTCTAGGATATTTTTTTCCGGGCCTTCTTTTTGTTTTTTCAAAGAATTCACTATATTGTTGAAATATTTTCCCTTTATGCCCCCATTCAATACATCTGGATGATTGAATGCAGTGGATACTGTTTCAAGAAGCCATAGAACATCTTGAACCGCCTGTCGGCCATTACCATTTGCAAGCGCATCTTCTGAAGCGTCCAGCGCCCCTTGAATGAGAGCTCTCGCTTGATCGTCGAGCGTTGGTGCTTGTGATGGAACGGGTATTGGTGAGCTCGTATTCGTCGAAATAAGACGCCCATCATCAATTTGGTACCCAGATTGCACGATCACCCGGTTAATGTGCGAATCCTTGGGAGGAGCGATCTCAGGATAAACTTCACTAACCTGTATGCAGCCGGAGTAGAATGCATTGATGAAAAGCGGCGCATTCTCTGCCGCTGCATCCATATTGGTGATTAAGTCTGCTTGCGCCCAGCTAGCACTACTACTGTATCCACGCGGATTGCCCACCGCATCGGCAAAATAACCCTTGAATAACTCTAAGACTGCTTTCTCATTACCTTGTTTTGCCATTCGGCAGATTAGGTCAAGAATATCACTGCTGACACCATTTTCTATTTTTCCAGGGCTGTTGTAGTGCCAATTGGGGTCAAATCGCAGCATGTTGATTTCATTTTTTTTGAGCTCGTCTCTACTCTACCAAATACTGGATGAAGGTCTAGTCCTTCCCGAAAACCTTCCTTTTCCGGAAGGCTTATCGACGCGGCGAAGAGCTTGCGCATCGGTCGCCAAAGCAGGCGTTCGCCGCCGAAAGCGCCAAGTTGCGGCGACAGCCTTGGGTTTCGGCACACCCCAAATTAGTGCGGGCTCGGGATACTGCGCGGCGTTGCAAGTTGAATCAGCAGTGAGGCTCGCATGTCCGAATTGGTGTCGCCGATCAAAGTGGGGCCAGCGAAAGATGTGTTGCTGCTGCATGACGGCTCGCCGTTCGCCAAGACTGTCGCGCGGCTGTTGGCGTTGGATTACCGGCTGGGCGCCTTTCTGGAAACGGTTTGCGGAACGCGCGGGGAAGGGTCCGAATGTTTGCAGCGCACGAGGCTGGGATTCCCAGAAACCCACGTTTTGTAGAAGGGGTGCGACAGCTGGACCTAAGAGCCTGACCGAAAAGTGTTTGAGCGATATCAGCAGGTTGTGATTCACCG
>CALAHN010000158.1 GCA_937891825.1 uncultured Alphaproteobacteria bacterium | reverse complement strand
CCAGCCCGAAATAGGCGACTCCGGACAGCAGGAAGGATCGCCGGTCGACAATCAGCGCCAGCGCGGCCATCACGAAGAACGCCAGCGTCGCCGCGAGATATCCGACCGCGCCGCCGACATTGTAAAGCGTCAGGCAAATCGTGTTGACCAGCGCCGGGGCCGCAAGCACATGCAGCCAGAATGCCGTGGCGGAGTACCGGGACAGGCGGTAGGGATCCTTCAAATCGAACCAGATCGCAGCCGCGAAGGCGAGCAGGCCGAAGATCAGCATCGCCGCCGCGGGTCCAGGCGACTGCGCCAGATCGAACACCACGGTCGCCGGATCGTCGAGCACATCGTTAAACTCGGTCAGGTTCAAAGACGCCGCCAGGATGAAAGCGAAAACGAACAGCCCGAGCGGCAGCATCGTGAACGGCACGCGGAATGCCAGGTAATAGACCGCCATGCCGGCCGCGGCTGCCAGGCAGGCAGCCAAGCCGCCGAAACGCTTGATATCCTGAATTTGCCAATCGAAGGACAGGAACCCGACCACCACCAGACTTGCCAGAAAATAGGCAAACCAACTCGTCAGCACGATGCTGGGCAGGGACATCCGACGCCGGCGCGCGAAATAGCCTGTGAGAGCGACGGATAGGCCGAGGCCGATCGCCATCACGACGCCATAGCCCAAGCCGCCGCCGGTCAGCGTGTCGACTGGTGCCAACGTGGCGACCGCTCCGAGGAGCAGCATGAGACCGACGGAGATAAAAATTTCGCCGAAGCCGCGAAAAAACTCAAAGGGCTCGTCATCCTTCGGCATCTGCTCCCGAAAGCCGGCGCGGGCGTCGGCGAAGGCCTTCAGGCGGGCGGCTTGCCGCTCGTCGAGCACGCCGCTCGCGACCGCGGCCTGCATGTCTTCTTCGCTGACATCCGCCATCGTGCTGGCTCCTACCGACCTTGAAACGAGGGCTTGCGCTTCTCCATAAACGCTTTTTGCCCTTCGGCGTAATCATGGGAATCCGCCGCCTGGGCGCGGAGCGCCTCATACTGCTTCGCCACGTCGGCGATCGCGCCGGCCGCGATGGCGTTGATGGCGAGCTTGGCGCCCCGGACGGAGAGCGGCGCCCGCTCGGCGATATGGCTCGCATAGGCGACGGCGGCGGCCATCGGATCCTCGACAATCTCATCCAGCATGCCGAGCCGCTTGGCGCCGTCCGCATCGAAATAGTCGCCGGAATACAGCACGCGCTTGGCGTTCCTCGGGCCGACGACCTCCGCCAGCATCTGCGTTTCCTTCAAGGAATAGACGACCGACAGGCGGGCGGCGGGGATGCCCATCCGCGTCCGCTCGTCGCCAAGGCGGAAATCGCACGCGAGCGCCAGGCCGCACCCGCCGCCGATGGCGGGACCGCGGATCGCCGCGATCACGGGCTTCGGCATGTCGTGGATCGCGGTTTCGGCCGCGTCGACATCGGCGGAATAGGAAGCGGCGGCCGCGGCATTGTTGCGGGCCGTCTTGAACTCGCTGATATCCGCGCCCGCGCAGAACGTATCGCCGGCCCCGGTCAGAATGACCGCCCGCGCCGTGGGATCGCTCGCAAGCGCCGTGAAGGTTTTCCCAAGCGCCTGCCACATCGCCTGGGTGCAAGCGTTCTTGCGCTCGGGATGCGAAATCGTGACGACGGCGACGCCATCGGGGCGGAGATCGGTCAGAATGTCGGGCATGGGTCGCGCGGATCCTCTATTGTGACGGCGGCTCGGTTGCCAATCGGGGTACAGGCTTGCCACCATAGCGGCAATTTCCAGGGGAGGCAGCAGGATGCCAGGCGCGCTTGACGGTTTGACCGTCATCGACTTCACCAATCACCTATCCGGCCCGTATTGCGCCATGATCCTGGCCGACCAGGGCGCCGACGTGATCAAGGTAGAGCGCACGGGCAAGGGCGACGATTTGCGCGCCAGCCCGCCGCACGTCGCGGGCGAAGGCGCGCCGTTCATGCTGTGGAACCGCAACAAACGCTCGATCGCGCTTGACCTCAAGAACCCGGACGATCTGGCGACGGCGATCGCCCTGGTCGAAAGGGCGGATGTGATGATCGAGAATTTCCGCCCTGGCGTCGCCGCGCGCATCGGCATCGGCTATGCCGATATGGCGGCGCGCAATCCCGGCCTGATCTATTGCTCGATCTCCGGCTTCGGCCAGACGGGGCCTTACAGCCCGCGCGGCGGCTTCGATCTGGTCGCGCAGGCGATGTCCGGCCTGATGACGATCAATGGCCCGCCCGAGGGCGGCCCCTACCGGTTGCCGATCGCGATCTCCGACGTCGCGGCAGGCATGAACGGCGCCATCGGCGTCCTGACGGCGCTGCAGCACCGGGCCAAGACCGGCGAAGGCCAGCAAGTGGACGTCTCGCTGCTGGATTCGGCGCTCTCGATGTGCGTGTACGAGGCCGCGAACGTGTTCGCGACCGGCCAGCAGCCCGAGCGGCTTGGACAGGGGCATCGCGGCAGCGCGCCCTACCAGATCTTCCCGACGGCCGACGGCTGGTTCGCCCTCGGGGCATCCCAGCAACGGTTCTGGGAGGAAACCTGCCGGATCATCGGCGCCGAGCATCTCCTGGCCGACCCGCGCTTCACGGAAAAGAAGGACAGGGTCGCCCGCCAGCAGGAACTAGCCGCGCTGCTGGCGCCCTACTTTGAGACGCAGCCGACCGATCACTGGTTCCGGCTCTTCGACGCCAAGAACATCCCCTGCGGCCCGGTCATGAACCATCTGGAGACGCTAGCGGACCCGCATATCCTGGCCCGCGACATGGTGGCGGCCGTCGATCATCCGAAAGCCGGTCCCGGCAAGACGCTTGGGACGCCAATCAAGCTCTCGAAGACGCCGGGCGGCGTCCGGCGCGCGGCGCCCACGCTTGGCCAGCATCAGGATGAGGTGCTCGCCGAACTTGCCGCCAAACGCCGGAGCGCCGCCGAATGAGCTTGACCGACGATCTCGCCCAACTCGAAACGCCTTGCCTGCTGCTGGATATCGACCGGCTGCAGCGTAACATCGACCGATTCAACGCCATCGCCGCCCGCCATGGCGTTACGCTTCGCCCGCATTTGAAAACCCTGAAATGCGTCGAGGCGGCGCGCATGACTGTCGGCGCGAGCGGCCCGATCACGGTCTCGACCCTGGCCGAGGCGGAGCATTTCGCCAGGGCCGGCTACAGGGATATCCTCTATGCCGTCGGGATGGCCCCGGCGAAACTCGCCCGCGCCCGCCGCATTCGCCAGGAGCTTGGCGCCGATCTGCTGCTTTTGACGGATTCCACCCGGCTCGCCGAAGCCGCCGCCGGCATGGACCTGGATTTTCTGATTGAGGTGGATTGCGGCGACGCCCGTGGCGGATTGCCGGCCGCGAGCCCGCACCTTCTGGCCGTCGCGGCGGCGATCGAGGCGGGCGGCAACCGCGTGCGCGGCGTGCTGACTCACGCCGGCCACAGCTACGGCGCCAAGGATCCGGCGGACGTCCGGCCGATCGCCGCGACCGAACGGGATACCGCCGTCGCCGCCGCCAGGAGACTGCGGGAAGCGGGCTATGCCGCGGATATCGTCAGCATCGGCTCGACGCCGACAGTCGCCTTCGCGGAGGACCTGACGGGCGTCACCGAAGTGCGCGCCGGCGTCTACATGCCCTTTGACCTGGACCAGATGTCCCGCGGCGTCTGCCAGCCGGAAGACCTTGCGCTTTCGGTGCTCGCGACCGTCATCGGCCACAACCGCGAGGCTGGCCGCATCCTGATCGACGCTGGCGGTCTGGCGCTATCGAAGGATATCAGCGCCCATGCCCATCTTCCGAACGTCGGCTACGGCCTCGTCGTCGATCCGGAGACAGCGGCGCCGCTCGAAGGGCTTGCGGTCAACGGCGCGAGCCAGGAACACGGCAAGATCGATATCGCCGATCCGGAATGGTATGCCCGGCTCCCGGTCGGCGCCCAGGTCCGGGTGTTGCCAAACCACGCCTGTTTCACCGCCGCCGCGTATCCCGGCTACCGCTTGCTGCAAGACGGCCGCTTGAACGGTCAATGGACCCGAGTCAACGGCTGGTAACGCCCTACAAGCGCACGCGGAAGTCGTTCTCCCCGGACTGATCCCGGCCGCGCATAAGGAACGTGGTGCGGTCGGTGTGGTCCGTCACGCCCTTCTCATCGGCCAGACGCTTCGCCATCGCCCGGTCGAAAACCGAGGTCGTGGGCATGTACCGCAGCGTCATGCCGCGCCGGGACTTCGGCGACAGGTTGGCTTCCGATCCGTGATAGAGGAAGACATCGTGCAGCGAAAACTGCCCGGCCTTCAGCACAAGATCGACCGCCTGATTTTCGTCGAATTCCTCCGCCGCCAGTTCCTGATGCAGCGTCAGGTTCTCCGCCGGATTGGTCGTGTGCCGGGCCAGGCGCCTGGCCTTGTGCGAGCCCCTGATCATGCGGAGGCAGCCATTTTCCGGGGTCGCGTCGTCGATCGCGATCCAGACCGTACAAGTCGCGAGCGGGCGGATCGGCCAGTATTCGCCGTCCTGATGCCAGGGCGTTTTCTGGCCGTCATGAGCGGGCTTCGCGAAAAAGCTGGAATTCCAGAGCGCAATATCGGGGCCGAGCACCTGCTCGACGCAATCCAGGATCATCGGCTCACGCGCGACGTTCAGGAATGCCAAGTCATATGCCAGGAGATGGGAACAGTAATTCCGGAATTTCGGATGGCGCGCCACCAACCGGTCATGGGCCGCGCGGATATCAGCCAGAAGCTCGTCCGAGAGGCGCGCGTCCGGCGTGACATAGCCGTCAGCATGATACTGCTCCAGTTCCGCCGCCGTCAGTCCGCCCATGTCCTGCCCATCCTCGTTCACGGCGCCAATGCTCCGAACGGTATCAGTCCGGCCTGTCCTGCGGAATCGCCGCACTGTGGATAAGTCGATCGCTCGCGATCAACGGGAATACCGGCCGCCGCGGAGCGCGACGGTCGCGACAAGACCGACTGCGGACAGCAACGCCATCAGGACGAAGGCCGATTGATAGTTCCCCTGGGCGTCAAAGATCATCGCGCCCAGAAGCGCGCCGAGGCCGCCGGCGCCATGATGCGTCATCGTCACGAGGCCGGATATCAGGCCAAGGTTCTTCTCGCCGAAGCGGTCGCGGACGAAGATGACCGTCAAGGGCGCGGTCGCCCAGTAGGTGACGCCGTATAGCAGCGCGAACAGCGCTATCGCCGTCGCGTCAGTCGCCGTCATGATCAGGCCGAAGATCGCCAGCCGCAGCACGAAGCAGGCGGCCGTCGGCCAGACTGGACCGGCGCGGTCCGACCAGGCGCCGGCGGCGATCACGCCCGCGAGGCCGGCAAGACCCATGAACGCCAGCAGATTTCCGGCGAATACCGACGCCAGGCCATTGTCGAGGGCGATCGCGACCACATGGGTCGAGACGAAGAAATCCTGAAAGCCGCAGACCGCATAGACCAGCATCAACGCCCAGAACGCCTTCGTGCCCGCCGCCTGACGCACGGTCATCCCGTCATACGCCGGCCGCGCCGCCCGCCGGGCCGCGGCGTCGGAACGCCTGAGGCCCAGCAGCAACAAGGGCGCGGCCAGGCCATTGAAGACGCCGAGCCAAAGGAACACGTCCCGCCAGCCGTCGGCCGCCAGCACCTGGACGAGGCCTGCGAGGATCGCCAACTGCCCGATGCCCATGCCGCCGATCGCGATCGCGTTCGCCAGCCCGGCTTGCCGCCCGAACGTGCGCGTCAGCATCACGCCGACCGGCGTGATCGAGACCGCGCCATTTCCGACGGCGAAGGTGACCCCATAGAGCAGCATGACCTGAAAGGCGGTTTCTGCGAACGCCATGCCGCCGATCCCGACGGCGCTGATAACGAACCCGCCAGAGAGGATCAAGCCGGGCGGAAAGCGATCCGCCAGCCGTCCGACTGCCGCCATGGTGAGCGCCGTCACGACCATGAACAGCGCCACCACTGCGCCAAGCTGCGTTCGGTCCCAGCCAAGGCCGTCGACCATGGGCTTCAGCACAAGGCCAATGGCATGACGGCTGCCGCCGCCGACAAACAACGTCAGGAACGCCAGCGTCAGGACAAGTCCGCCGGCGCGCCAAAGGGTGCTGATCGACATATGCGCCAGCCTCTTAAATTGGCTGGTTGAGTTGGGTCGATATCAGGAACGGATCATTGCGCAGCGGAGATATGAGGCCGGCCGCCGGCGCGTCCAAATGGCGGATGCGCCAGCTCATTCCCCCTCTTCCGCGATCAGCCGACGTTCGCCAGAATAAAGTCGGAGGCGTCAAGCGCGCTTGCCGGAACGCCGACTAGCGTGATGATGTCGTTTGTGCTGATCGTGATCGTGGCATTGCCATTAACTTCGGAAATTGTCTGCGCGACGGCCGCAAAACTCGGGAAACGACCAGTTTGATCGTTGATGCCCCGGAAGTCGATTTGATCTTCGCCGTCGATGAAGCCGAAGATCGTGTCGATGCCGCTGTTCGCCGCAATCAGGAAGCGGTCCGTCGCCCCATCGCTGAGGTTCACATCCTCGCCGTTCCCATTTGCGAACATCACATCATCTCCGAGCCCGCCATTCAGCCGATCGGCCCCGTTGCCGCCAATCAGAGTGTCATCGCCAGCTTGCCCGTTCAGCCGGTTGAAGCCGCTGATGCCGATCAGCGCATCGTTCCCCGCGCCGCCCAGGAGAATGTCATCGCCGGCGCCGGCGCTAAGCGTGTCATTGCCAGCCTCGCCGCGCAGAAGGTCGTTGCCTTCGCCGCCCTGGAGGATGTCATCGCCATTGCCGCCGAGCAGCAAGTCGTCGCCGCTGAAGCCGTTCAAACTATCGTGGCTGTCGCCGCCAATCAGCGTATCGTTAAAATTGTCCAACCCGTTGAGAAACCCGGTCGTCCCCGCGCTGAAGTCCAGAATATAAACTTCGACATTGGCGACGGCGCCGAAAAACCCAGTGCCTTGCTGGATAACGACCTTGTCAAAGCCCTCGTCAGCGCCTTCGATGACGACGTCAGAGCTTTCATCGACAAAATAGATATCGTCCCCAGCGCCGCCGGCCATCGTATCGACGCCGAATCCGCCGTTCAGGCGATCGGCGCCGTCGCCGCCGTTCAACGTGTCCGCGCCGCTATTCCCGAACAAGACGTCGTCGCCGGAGCCGCCATTCAGGATATCGTTTCCGGTTAGTCCGACGATCCGGTCGGCCCCGGCGTCGCCGCTCAACGTATTCGAGGAGGTGGAGCCGACGATGGAATCGCCGAAGATCGAGCCCGCAACATCTTCGATGCTGATCAGGGTATCCCGGCCATCGCCGCCCTTGTCGGCGACCCGGAGCGCAAGATTGACGTCAACTGCCCGGGATAGGCCAGCATAGGATGCAAGATCGTCGCCGCCGCGGCCGTTGATAACATCGTCGCCCTGCAAGCTTTCGAAAAAATTGTCCCCGACATCGCCAGACAATCGATCATCGAAGAATGATCCGCGAACGCCTTCAATCCCGCTGAAGGTGTCGGTCGCCCCGAACCCGTCTTCGGCAGTCCCTGCCGTCAGGTCGACGACGACCCCGCCGGGCGAGGTCGAATAGCTAAGGCGGTCCAACCCGCCGCCGCCATCAATGGCGTCGTCGCCATCTTCGCCGATAAAGCTTTCAAACCCTGCCTCAGGGTTCAGGTCCGAGCCCGTTAGGATGTCGTTATGGCGCGACCCGCGCACTTCGAACACCCCGGTAAATGTATCGATCCCGATTGCGGCGTTTACATGCATATCGGTTGCCTGGCCTTGACCAAGGGCAAGACTGACCGTCACGCCGCTGGTCGCATCAATGTATTCCAGACGGGTTACGCCGTTGCCGGTGATATCGTCGTCGCCATCGCCGCCACGGAACGCATTGAACTGCCGACGCGCCGCACTGTCCGATGCGCTGCCGTTGTCGAATGCAAGATCGGCGATGAATATATCGTTGAAGCGCGAGCCCAGCACGCGCTCGACGCCGACCAGCGTATCGGTCCCGACCCCGCCTTCATCGAATCCGATGCTTGGCCCCGAGACTTCAGCCCCTTCGTCGACGCTCAATGTTGCGACCGTCGCCGTAGCGCTAAGTTCGACAGAGATTCCCGCTGTGGCGTCGGCGCGATAATCCGCGGTATCGAAACCATCTCGACCGATCAGCTGGTCATTCCCCGCCAGCCCGCGGAAGGTGTTGTCCGCGGCATCGCCCGCAAGCGTATCCGCTTGGGACGAGCCGCGGACATCCTCAATATTAAACAGGAAGTCGACTGTGCCGAAGCCGTCTTGCGCCAGATTTTCCGCCAGATCGACAATCACGCCATTGGGAGAATTTGAAAAATCCGCCCGGTCATCGACGCCGCCCGCCCCATCGATAAAATCGTTGCCAGCGAGGCCGCGAAAGTTCTCGAATGCATCGGAGTCCGACCCAAGCAGAATATCATCGAACTGGGAGCCGTTGACGGACGATACGCCGGAGAAGCTGTCAACGCCCACGCCCGCGTCGCCCGCAATGCCTTGGGCGCTGCCTTGCACAAAATCGACAATGACGCCGCCGGTCGCCCGCGTATATGAAATACGGGTGTCGCCATTGCCAAAAATCTCGTCGTCGCCCTCAAGGCCTTCGAACTGATTGAATGGCGAGCCGTCATCGCCGACGAATGCAGCGTCTGCGTTGTACGTATCCGCCAGACGCGACCCCACAACGGCGTCGATGCTGATCAGCGTGTCGATTTCGCCGCCGATCTTTGCTTGCGCGGTCGGCGCCACGTTCATGAAGAAAGTAAAGCCCGTATCCGAGCGGTCGGCGAATGACGCAAAATCGAAACCATCGCCGCCAAGCAGCACATCCGAGCCAAGACCGCCTTCGAGGAAATCGTTGCCCGCTTGCCCAGAGATCTCGTCATCGCCATCGCCGCCAAGTACGCGATCATTGCCATCGCCGGCAAAAATTTGATCGTCGCCTCCGAGGCCGCGAAAGTTCTCGAATGCATCGGAGTCCGACCCAAGCAGAATATCATCGAACTGGGAGCCGTTGACGGACGATACGCCGGAGAAGCTGTCAACGCCCACGCCCGCGTCGCCCGCAATGCCTTGGGCGCTGCCTTGCACAAAATCGACAATGACGCCGCCGGTCGCCCGCGTATATGAAATACGGGTGTCGCCATTGCCAAAAATCTCGTCGTCGCCCTCAAGGCCTTCGAACTGATTGAATGGCGAGCCGTCATCGCCGACGAATGCAGCGTCTGCGTTGTACGTATCCGCCAGACGCGACCCCACAACGGCGTCGATGCTGATCAGCGTGTCGATTTCGCCGCCGATCTTTGCTTGCGCGGTCGGCGCCACGTTCATGAAGAAAGTAAAGCCCGTATCCGAGCGGTCGGCGAATGACGCAAAATCGAAACCATCGCCGCCAAGCAGCACATCCGAGCCAAGACCGCCTTCGAGGAAATCGTTGCCCGCTTGCCCAGAGATCTCGTCATCGCCATCGCCGCCAAGTACGCGATCATTGCCATCGCCGGCAAAAATTTGATCGTCGCCTCCGAGGCCGTCGATATCGTCGGCATCGTCCGTTCCGTTGAGTTCGTCGCCGCAGTGGGTGCCGACTACTACTGCCATCATCTTTCCTCCGCGCCTGCCGTCAGGCGCCTGTGACTGCTTGCGTCAAAGCCGCAATCGCGGCCAGCGCTGCCTTGGTCAAACTCAAAGAATGAAGTCGCCATTGAAGAAATCGGCCGATGAAACGCCGGCCACAAGATAGCTGACGCCCTCGGAGACAAAGCGCGTGCCCCCTTCTTGGTCGGTGAACAGCGCCAACGCCTCGAAATCATTCGCGAAGCCGAATTCGCTGAAGTCGATCCGATCCGTGCCCGAAACAAAATCTTGGATGACGTTTCCGCTCCCGCCCTCAAACTCGATCACAAAAATGTCCTGGCCGGCGTCCCCGCGCATTGAGTCCGCTTCCGAACCGCCGATGAGAATGTCATCGCCATTCCCGCCAATTAGCTCATCATCGCCAGCGCCGCCGTTAAGGATGTCGTCGCCGCCCAGCCCTGCGAGCACGTTGTTGTCGCCATTGCCGGCGATCGTATTGTCATTGCCGTTGCCGGTTCCATTGATCCCGACCACCGAAGCCCTGCCGAGAAGGAGGTTATCCACCGCCGCCGGCAACACGAACGTCACCGTCGATATAACGATGTTGGTATCGACGCCGCCGTTGGCCATTTCGACAATCACGTCGTCCGCGTTGTCCACGAAGTAGATATCGCTGCCCCGTTCGCCTTCCATGCGGTCGGCGCCGAACCCGCCATTCAGCCGGTCGTCGCCATTGCCGCCGATCAGGACATCGTCGCCGCTGTTGCCGAACAGCACATCGTCGCCCTCATTCCCGTCCAGTTCGTCAGCGCCAGACAGGCCGACAATCCGGTCGTCCCCGTCATCCCCTTCGACATTGTTGTCGCCGCCGGTCCCGACAATGTCGTCATCGCCTTTGCCCGCCCGCACCTGTTCAATGTCTTCGACCACCTGCCGGTCGCCATTCGTGTGAATTACGGTGCCGAGACGCAGATCGACGCTGATCTTCGACAGGATCAAACCATAATCGATCGTGTCGAACCCCTCGCGGCCATCGATAAAGTCCGAGCCCAATTGCGGCTCGAACCTGTTATTGCCGTCATCGCCGATCAACGTGTCCGTAAAATTGCTGCCGCGGACATTCTCGATGTTGAACAGCGTATCCCGCTGGCCGAAGCCGTTGTTCAGTGCGATGTCAGCGGAAAGATCGACGCTGACGCCGCCCGGCGCATTGAAGTAATTCACCCGGTCAATGCCGCCGCGCCCGTCAATCAAGTTATTGCCGCCAAGACCATTGAAACTTTCAAAGTCTTCTTCGCCATCCGGCGCATTGTCCGAACCGAAGAGCCGATCGTCGAAGGCGGTGCCCTTCACTTCGAAAATGCCGGAAACCGTATCGACGCCGACGCTCGCATCGCCCCGCACGAGACCGGCCCGCAGATCGGCGAAAATCCCGGCTGTCGGGCTACGGTCATATTCAATCCGGGTAAAACCATTGCCGATGATCACATCGTCGCCGGCCAGGCCTTCGAAGATATTGAACTGTCCGAAGGAAGCATCGAAATCGGCGCGCGCCTCGAAACGGTCGTCGCCGGATGTGCCGACGACGCTTTCGATATCGATTAACTGATCCGTGCCGACATTGACGTCGCCAGAGACGGTCGAAACCGCGCTCAACAAGACGTTGATCGGACTGGCCGTGTCGAACTGATAGCTGACCGTATCGACTTCGTCCCGGCCGTTCAAAATGTCGTCGCCGCCGAGCGGCTGAAAGAAGTTGCTGCCCGCGTTCCCGGAGATTGTGTCCGCGTTCGACGATCCGCGAATATTCTCGATATTCCGGAAGAAGTCGCGGAAGCCGAAGCCGTCCTGAAGCGTTATGCCCGTCGCCATATCGACCGTGACGCCGAGCGGCGCGTTGAGGTAGTCCAACCGGTCCTGGCCGCCGCGCCCGTCGATAAAATCGTTGCCGCCTTCTGGCCGGAAACTTTCCTGGATAGCTGAATTCGAGCCCAGAAGCTGATCGCCGAAGTTGGACCCGCGCACTTGCAACACCTGGAACAAGGCGTCGACGCCGACGCCTGCCAAATCGTTTGCCTGAGCGCTGCGCGCGCTCCCCGCCTGGAGGTCGACGAGGACGCCGGCATTTGCATTGCGATAATCAGCCCGCACGATGACATCGCCGAGATTGCCAAGCGCATTGATCGTGTCATTGCCGCCCAAGCCACGGATACTGATGAAATTTCCTGCATCCGCACTGAACGTCGAGGCGATGTTGAAGGTGTCGCCGCTGTTTGTCCCGACCACCTGTTCCACGTTCTGCGCCTGGCCGATTACCAGCCCGGTCGCGCCGTCCAACGACGCCTCATCGAACGCACTCCAAAGGCCGCCGTCGATCTCAAAGCGGATTGGGCCGGTCCGGTCGGCGAACACAGCGGTGTCGAAATTTGCGCCGCCGTCGAGAAAATCGACGCCAGCATCCGCGATTAGCGCGTCCTCGCCATCGCCGCCATTGAGTTGGTCCGCGCCGTCGCCGCCGATGAGCAAGTCGTTCCCGCCCAGCCCACTCAGGACATCATCGCCTTGCGCCCCGTTAATCGTATCGTCTTCTTCCAACCCGGCGATTGTATTGTCGCCTTCGTCGCCGGTGAAAATCGCCATGACTTGCCTGCCTCCGTCTTAACACGAGCCGCTGTCAGTCGAGGGCGAACATGACCGATATGACGCAGCGCTATCAGAATCCAACCATCGACCCGCCAACGGGTAGTACGTTTTCGCCTGTATTTCTACAGCATAAAGCCACAGAACGCAATGGTGACAAACCCAACAGGCAAATGCATGCTGCGCGACGGAGGGTCCCAAAATGTTGCAGAATGAGCGTATCGCGCAGGCAAAGCGGCTTATGGGTTACATTGAGGCCGGGACAACATCGCACGCACAGGATGTATACCGTAATCCCGTTGACGATTATATCTCGCCAAAACAAGCCGACGCCGAACGTCAGTCGCTATTTCAGGATCGCCCCCTCGTCCTCGCTGCATCTGCGCAACTCCCGGGGCCGAATACCTTTCTCGCCCACGATCTTTTCGACTTGCCAATCCTGTTGACGCGGGATGGCGAAGGCGTCGTCCGTGCATTTTTGAATGTCTGCCGGCACCGGGGCGCGCGCGTCGCGGAAGGCTGTGGAGAGGCCCGGGGGTTTGTCTGTCCGTATCATGCCTGGGTCTACGGCATTGACGGCAAGCTGGCGCGCCGGCCGGACGACGCCGCATTCGACGGCGTCGACAAAGCGACCCATGGCCTGACTAAGCTGCCGGCCATCGAACGCTACGGCCTGATCTTCGTCCGGCCGACGCCCGGACCCGCCTTCGATGTCGACGCGGCGCTCGGCGGCCTCGCGCCAGAGCTTGCCGCATTCGACCTCGCAGGGTTCACGCACTTCAAGAGTTATGATTCCGAATGGCGGCTGAACTGGAAACTCGGGATCGACACTTTCCTGGAATCCTATCATTTCAGCGTGCTGCACAATCAGACCATTCACCCGATTTTTCACCCAAATCTAGGGGCCTTCGACGCCTACGGGGAAAATTTGCGGCTGATGTTTGCGCGGCGGACATTGCCCGAACTCAAAACCACGCCAGAAGCTGAGTGGAACCTGCCCCGCCATGTCGCCGCCGTCTACATCCTGTTCCCAAACACGGTGTTGGTCTGGCAAGGCGAACATGTGGAACTTTGGCACGTTTTCCCAAAGGGAACCGACGCCGTTCAATTTCGCGTCACCCTTTTGATCCCGAGGCCGGCGGATACGCCTGAGTCAGAAGCCCACTGGGACCGCAACCTCGCCTTGCTGCTGAAGACCGTTGAGGAAGAAGATTTTCCCGTCGGCGAAGGCATTCAACAAAGCTTTCGATCCGGCGCGCAAAGCCATATTGTTTTTGGGCGCAATGAACCGGCTCTACAGCATTTTCACCGTATGATCCGTGCGGCGCTAGCGCTGCCGCCCGTTGATGGAGAGATTTCAGTATGAGCCGCCCCCGCCTCGCCTTGCTGGAGCCAGATACATGGCCCGACGACATGAAGGCGCTGGCCGAGGGCCCACTCGGCGCCTTGAATGTCATGAAGGTTCTAATGCACCACCCGGATCTTTTCCGGCGCTGGTCGGTTTTCGCCAATCATTTCCTGTTCAAGGGCGCGCTGCCGGCCCGGGCGCGCGAAATCTTGATTTTGCGCGTCGCGTGGCAGACCGCCTGTGAATATGAATGGTCGCAACATGTGGTTATGTCGGCAAAGGAGTGCGAGTTTGCCGAGGCCGAGTTCGCGGCCATTCAAGCCGGTCCGACCGCGCCCTTGTGGAACCCGGCGGAGCGGGCGCTGCTGCGCGTCGCCGACACGTTGATCGCCGGCCCGAACGTCGGCGACCGCGACTGGGACAAATTGCGCGATCATTGGGATGCGCCCCAGGCGATCGAAACGCTGGCGCTCGTCGGCAACTACGTGATGCTGGCGATGGCCCTGAATGCGCTGGCGGTGCCGCCTGACCCCGGCTATCCCGGCTTCGGCGCGAACCCGCCGCCCACGCCCACGCCGAACGTCACCCAGTCATCGCCTTTGGCGCCGCGCCCGCCCCCCCGGATCGAACCGTTGAGCAATGCAGAGGCCGACCGGCAAACGCGGGAGATCCTTGCGAAAGCTCGCGGCCAGTTCCCGACGGTCAACATCATCGATACGCTGGCCCATCACCCGAACCTGCTTCGGCGCTGGCTGCCGTTCTTCAACCACTGCCTGCACAAGCAGACGCTGGACCCGAGGCAGCGCGAGCTCGTCATCCTGAGGACCGGTTGGCTTGCAGGCTCCGCCTACGAATGGGCTCAGCATGTGCCGATCGCGCTCACCCGGGGCGTCACGCCGGATGAGGTGGAAGCGATCCAGCCGGGCTCGGCCGACGATCGATGGCGCGGCGCCGACAAGGCGATCCTTGAGAGCGTCGAGGCGCTCATGGCCCGATTTACGCTGACAGATACGGAATGGCGCCGCATTGCGACGCAGGTTACCCCGCCAAAAGCGATCGACCTGATGTTCATCGTCGGTCAGTACCGCCTGGTCGCAGGCCTGCTCAAGGGGCTGAACGTACAGTTCGACGCCTACTTGCGGTTTCCGCCGCTGCTGCCCTGAGCGACAAGCGGGGCCGGATGCAGCTTCATCCAGTGCCGGGCGATCTCGACCCGGGGCGCGATCCAGACATCCGGTTTTGACTGCACGTAGTCGAGGAACCGCTTCAACCCGGCCGCGCGCGCCGGCTGGCCGACAATCCGCATATGCAGGCCGACGTTCATAAGCTTCGGGCTGGTTTCGCCTTCTTCATAGAGAATATCGAAAGCATCCTTGAGGAACTCGAAGAATTGCCCGCCGGTGCCGATCCGCCCGCGCGTCATCTGGCCGTCATTGTTCGCGAGCCCATAGGGCACGACCAGATGGTCCTGACCGAGGACAGTCGTCCAATAGGGCAGGTCGTCATTATAAGCATCGGAATCGTAGAGAAACCCGCCATGCTCGACGACCAGCCGGCGCGTATTTTCGCTTGGCCCGTAGCGGCAATACCAACCGTCCGGCTTCTTGCCGAGCGTTTGCTCCAACGAGACGACGGCACGGCGGATGTGCTCGCGCTCCTCGGCCTCGGTCAGCTTGAAATGCTCGATCCAGCGCCAGCCGTGGCAGCAGACATCCAGGCCCGCCTCGCGGATCGCCTGGGCGGCCGGCGGGTTGCGCTCGATCGCCATGGCGCACGCAAAGACGGTGTAGGGCATATCCCGCGTCTGGAACATCCGGTGGATCCGCCAGAACCCGACCCTGGAGCCATATTCGAACATGCTCTCCGCGGCGAGGTCGCGGCGGTCGAGCGGCACCGGCGAAGCCGGCGATTCCGTATGCCCGACTTCCGTATAGCCGTCGCCGTCCAACTGGTTCGGCTCGGAGCCTTCCTCGAAATTCAGGACAAAATTCAATGCAAGGCGGGCGCCGCCCGGCCATTGGGCATTCGGCGGATTGCCGCCATAGCCAACGAAGTCGCGCGGTCGGTCCGTCATCGCTGTCGCCCCTGCTTGCCTGCCGCCCCTATCATAGTGGAGCAAGCCGGTTGCCGGAACCGTCCAAAGCCGCGCACACTCCCCCATCCAGTTGACCCCTGCCCATTGGAGCGTCGATCGATCATGCGACTAGGCCTGTTCGCGATGCCGCTGCATCGCCCCGAGAAACCCTACGCCCAGGCGCTTGCGGAAGACCGCGAGATGATCCTGCTGGCCGACCGGCTCGGCTTCGACGAAGCCTGGATCGGCGAGCATTTCACCTCGAAGGTCGAGCAGATCCCATCGGCGATGCTGTTCTTCGCGAGCCTGATTTCCGAAACCAGCCAGATCCGGTTCGGCACCGGCGTCGTCAACCTGCCCCATCACCATCCCGGCATCGTCGCGGCCGAAGCTGCAATGTTCGACCAATTATCCGGCGGACGGCTGATGCTCGGCGTCGGACCGGGCGGTTTGATCTCCGATGCCGAGTTCTTCGGCGAAACCGACATGGCGGCGCGCAACCGGATCGCCCTGGCGCATGTCCAGGCGGTGAAAGCGCTCTGGGCGGCCGACGGCGTTTTCGAGATCGAGTCAAACGGCCTGACCATGACCAACGCCTCGACCCATTGGCCGCGTCATGGCCTCGGCCTCCTGCCCAAGCCGATGCAGCAGCCGCATCCGCCATTCGCAATGGCGATGGTCTCCGCCCGCTCCGGCGCGGCGGCGGTCTGCGCGGAACATGATTTCCTCCCGATCTCCGCCAATTTCATTTCGGAAGCCGATGTCATCGAGCAATGGCGGACCTATGCCGAAGCGCGGAGCGCGCTCGGCAAACCGGCCGACCCAGCGGTCTGGCGCCTCGCCAGGAACATCCTCGTGACCGAGACGGACGGGGAAGCCCAGGCCATCATCGACGATCCCGATGGGGACTTCGCCTTCTATTTCCGCTATCTCCGCTCGCTCCGGAACATGGATGAACTGGAGGCGATGCGCGACGAGCCCGCCGCCGCCATGAATGCGCGTCTCGGCGTCGCTGACGCGATCCGCGACTGCGTCATCGCCGGGTCCGCCAGCACGGTGCTGGCCCGCCTGATCGATCTGGCGGACCGCGCCGGTCCCTTCGGAACGCTGTTGATGGCGGGCCAGGATTGGGACGGCGGCGACCGCTGGCAATCCTCCATGCAGCGCCTGGCGGAGGTCGTCGCGCCCAAGCTCAGCCAGCATCTTGAAACCCTGCCGCGACCGGCATGATGCGCGACGCTGCCTGGGCATTCGCCGAACACGCCGCGACGACCCGCCTCGACCAGATGCCGGCGGCGGCGATCGCGCGGGCGAAGGTATTCCTGCTGGACAGTCTGGGGGTCGGCATCGTCGGGTCCGCCGCGCCCTGGGTCGAGGAACTGCTCGACGCTCAGGCGAGTTTCGGCGTCGATCCGAGCTGCGGCGCCGCGCGGGTTCTCGCCAGCGGCCGGGTGTTGCCAGGGCCCGCCGCGGCGCTCGCAAACGCCTATCAGATCCACAATTCGGAGTTCGATTGCGTCCATGAGCAAGCCGTCGTCCATCCGATGGCCGTGCTGCTGGGCGCCATGAGCGCCTACGCCGATATGCGGGGCGGCATATCGGGCGAGGCGTTCCTGACGGCGCTGATCCTGGGCGTCGATATCGCCGCCGGCCTGGGGGTCGCATCGAAAGCGCCGCTGACCTTCTTCCGCCCGGCGACCGCCGGCGGTTTTGGGGCGGCCGCCGCCCTGGCGCGCCTGCGCGGCCTGGATACGACGGGCGTCCTCGCCGCCATGAGCATCGCCTATGGCCAGATGGGCGGGACGATGCAGGCGCATACCGAAGGCAAGGCTCTGCTCGCCATGCAGGCCGGCTTCAACGCCCGCAATGCCGTGCTGGCGGTCGAGCTGGCCGCCCGCGGCATGGAGGCGCCGGAGCATATTCTGGAAGGCCCCTACGGCTACTTTGCCAATTTCGAAGGCGACCACGATGTTCAAGCCGTGGCCGCGACCCTGGGTAAGACCTGGCGCATAACGGAAGTCGCGCACAAACCGTTCCCGTCCGGACGGGCGACGCATGGGCTCGTCGATGCGGCTTTGCAATTGGCCCGGCGTCACGGCTTTACAGCCGCCGAGATCGATCGGGTCGACTGCCGGACGCCCAGCTTGACGCAGCGCCTGATCGGCCGGCCGGCGCACGACCGGATGACGCCGAATTACGCGCGGCTCTCCGGCCAATATGTCGTCGCGACCGCTTTCCTCCGGAACGATGTCGGCGTCGAGGACTTCAGCCCCGCCGCGATCGCCGCGCCCGAGCGGCTGGGGCTGGCGGGCCGCATCCATATCGCAGCCGATGATAACCCCGATCCGAACGCCATGTCGCCGATCGCCATGAAAGTGCGCCTCGCATCCGGCGCCCGTCATGAAATCCGCCTGGAAGCGATCTACGGCGCGCCTGCCAATCCGATGCCGCCGGAAGCGCATCTTGCGAAGTTCTACAAGAACTGCGCCAACGCGGCGCCGGTCGTTCCAGGCGCCCAGGCGGCCCGACTGGAAGCCGCGGTCGCCGGCATCGAGGGGCTCGCCGATATCCGCGATCTCATCGACCTCTGCATCGCGCCGGCGCCGTAGCGCCTGGCCGCCAGCCGCTTAGACCGGGTCGCCCGCAGGCAGAGCGCCTCCCAGGGGCCGTCGCCGGCCGCCTGGATGCAGACCTAGCCTTGCGGGCTGGTCGTCAGCGCCGCCAGGATCAGAACGGACCCGAAGAGCGCCAGCCAGATCATGCGAGGATCGAGCCCCATCACTTGGCCCTCCCTTGCAGCTTCTCGAAGGTCCGGAAACCGCCGAGGCCGAGCAGCGCCATCAGGATGGTGATCAGATGCTCCATCGCCAGTTCCGGCGGCGCGGCCGCGGTCGAGCCTGCGACCGCAAGCGCCCAGGCCAGCAGGTCCCTGGCGACGAAGGAATAGGCGAGCGCGCAACCGCAGACCCAGCCGATAAACGGCCGCCACCCGGCGACGAAGACCGAGCGGTGCTGCGCCTCCACCTTGTTGATTTCCGCCTGGACCAGCGCCGGGCGCTGCGCCAGCCGCAGCAACGCTTCCTGCTTGTCCAGCCGTTCTTCGTCGGACGTGAAAAGGTCGTCCAGGATCGTGGCCACAGCGCGCACCGGCTCCGCGACGCCGGCCCCGAGAATCGTGCCCAGAAGGCTCATCGAATGTCTCCTGACTGGCTCATACGGCGATGGCATAGGGGCCTGCGTCGAGCAGTTCGAAATGCGGCAGATCATGGAAGGATTGGTTCCGCCAGTTGAAATCCCCGTCCCAGTCGCCGCCCCATCGGAGCCGGACGCCCATGGCGAGGGCGGTCGCGAGCACATAGCCCGCGAACAGATGGAAGCGCCGGACATCGCTCCAGTCGATCGGATAGGGGCAGACGTCGACGGCGAGGGCGGGCGATCGGTTGTGCATGGATTGCGGGAACTTCAGCTTGGATTTCCCGGCGTGGAACGCCGCGTCCTGCTCGGCCTTGCCGCGATAGCCCTCGATGACGACGTGATCGAACCGCTTGATGACTTCGCTGAAAACGGCCTTGAGCGCCGGATGGGCTTCGGAAAGATTGGCCAGGCTGCGCTGGCTATGGCGGGGCATGATATGTCTCCTGCTGTGTCAGCGGCGGCGATGGCCGACGGACGCGCCGTGGCGGCGCCAGTCAGCGCTGCGCCGGGTCCAGGCGGGTTCTGTCGGCGATCCGGGTCAACCGGTCGATGGATCGGGTCAGCGCTTCCAGGCGAGCGTTGACGCCGGCGAGTTCGGCGCGGAAGGCGTTCAGCCCTTCGCCCTGGGCGTTCACCCGGTCCCAGAGCCGGATGCGCTGCTCGATATGAAACAAGCGGTTCTCGACCGTGGTCTCAGCCAGGCTGAGGTGGCGCTGTTCCAGGATTTCGATCCGGCTATCCATCTTCGATGCGAACCAGGTCGCGATGGCGAGCTGGCCGACGATGGCCGCGACCAGGGTCAACGAAAACTTGCGGTCCAGATGCCAGTCGGACGGCAATGGCCCAGACTGCGGCGCGGGCGCTCCGGGATCCTCTGCGGGCATGGCCTAGCGCCCGACCCGGATCGCGAGCACGACGTCGATATCCTGGCCGCCGCCGCCGCCCGTCGTCGCCGGCCGCGCCAGCACGGGGCGCGCCTCAGGCTGCGCGAACCCGCCTGCGGTCAGCGCGATCGCAGCGCCGGCGCTGTCCGTCAACGGCGCCCAGGCGACGCCGTCATTCGATCCTTCGAGAGCCAGCGTCGCGCCGTCGAACGCGCCGCTCGCCTGGAACACGCAATCGGCGATTCGGCCATTGATTTCGACGCCGCCGCCGACGGCGTTCGCGGCCGTCAGCGCCGTCCAGGTCACGGTTTGCACGACGCCTTCGCCGATGGAGGGGTCCGGCAGCGGCCGCGATTGAAGTGTGGGATTGATCGTCGCCATGGGGCGCTCCTTGGTCAAATGGCGTGGGCAGGATGGGTTGGCGAATTGCGCCGGGGCCGAGCCCGGCTACAGCAGCGTCGCCAGCGCCGACATCATGAAGGCGTAGAGTTCGGCGTAGCGCACGCCCTGCATCTCCTTGAGAACCCGGCCCTCGCCGGGCGCATCGTAAAGCGCGCCCTCCGCGTCCTCGTACCAGGCGTCGAAGCACCAGACGCCGTAGGCGGCGGCGTCCAGCCCCTCCGCGGCGAAGGCGGCGGCGACGTCCTGGGCAAGCACGCCCGCATGCAGGCGCGCGCCGGCGCCTTTCTCGGCGACGGCCGAGACAAAGCGGAAGATCCGCGCCAGATCGCATAGCCGCAGGGCGACCGCGGCTTCGGCGGCCGTCAGGGCGCGGACGTCCTGTTTCAGGCCGGCGTCCGACGTGTCGATCGCGCCGGTCGCGGCGAACACCGTGCTCCAGCGTCTGGATGCAAGACCGAGGTCCTGGGATCCGTTCAGGCCCGGATAAAAGCCGCCGGCGGTCGAGAGCGTGACATTCTTGCCGCCGTTGTCGGAGCGCATCTGCAGGCCCTTGCCGGACGCCGCCGATACCCGTGCGTCGCCGCTGAATTCGCTGATCCGGACCAGCTCGCCGCCCGCCTTGTTATAGAACGAGTGTGCGTCCAGGTTGTTGCTGAAGCCGTAGACGATCTTGGCGCCGATCTTCAATTGAATGAAGCCGTCGGCGTTCCGGTTCTCCAGGCTGACGATATTCGCCGCCTTCCGCAGCATGCCCGCGTCATCGTCGCTTTCGTCGAAGCTTTCCTTGATCAGGAACTGATCCCGGACAGCTGTATTCTTGGGGAGGAAGGCGTCGATCTGGTTCGTTTCGGCGATGCTGCCGTCATCGGCGAAGTCGAACAGGATCGTCGCGTCCGTCCGGCTGGAGAACCCCACCATGGCGTTTTCCGTCGCATCGGCGCCGAAGCTGACCGCGTGCTCATGGATCTGAAAGTAGGCGTCTGCGATCAGACAGCGACGCGCATGATTGAAATCGACGCCGACCCGGCCGCCGCCGAAGGCGCAGGAGAAAAAGCCGATCCGTTGCGCGCCCCGGCACAAGCGAACGCAAGCCGGGACATTCGGATCGATCCAGCGCGCCCGCAGGTTGAGATCCGCGACCGCGATCGCGGCGCTCGCCGCCGGCGCTGCCGTGAACTCGATGGCGTTGGCGAGCGTGACGCTATGGGCGCCGCTTCCGGCGTCGGTCAGGTCGATCACCGTCGGCGTCGCCGCGATCGCGTCGGCATATGTGGCCGCAAGCTTGAAGGCGCCCGTCGCGATATCGATCGCGGTCGCATAATAGTCGGTCGCGACGACAAGCCCCGCCGGGAGGGCGTCGGTCGTCGTCAGCCGGACGATCCGACCGGTCGCGGCATTGCCCTCGGCGTCCAGGAACTCCAGGATACCGGTCGCGCCGACGGTCAGGGTGTCGTTCGCGGCCGAGCCTGTGAACGTGAATGTCCGGTTGTTCTCGTCGACGACATAGTAGGCGGCGCCTGGCGTCTGTGCGACGCCCGCCACGCGCGCGACGACCGAGCGGCCGCCGACCGACGCGGGATATGAGGGCCGCGCGCCCAGGCGAAACGCCTTCGTCACGCCGTCGCCCGTCGCGCTCAGGAGCGGGACCGCGGCTGGCGCGCCCAGGGGCGCGGAGCCGCCCGCGAAATCGAAGCTTGGCGTGTTCGTGCCGGCGCCGCTCAGCGCGTACTCGACCCCGGCGGTCAGTCGGTCGCGCGCGCCGCCGGCCGTCGCGACATGGTCGAGCTGCATATGCGCCGCGTCGGTCAACACCTTCGTGACCGCGAAGCCTTCCAGGATCGCGCCATAGGCAAGGTCGGTCTCGGCGCCATCGCCTTCGAAGAGCTTCGCCTGGGTCGAGATTTCGCCATAGAACCGGCAATTGTGAAACGAGACGCCATCGGCGCCTCCGGTCCCGTTTTGTTCTGATTTAAACGCCACCAGATCCTGGGGATAGGCATTGTTCGGGTTGAACTGCGGCTTGGCGGTATCGATTTGCAGCAGGCAATCGACGAACTTGCCGTCGCCGACTCCGAAGGCGCCGTTCGGTCCCGTGCGGCCGTCGATGACGACGGCATTGGTGAAGCCCCGCACTTCACAGCGATCGACCAGGAACCGGACCGCGCGCTCGATATTCAGGCCGATATGATCGTCGCCGTCGAGCGCCGTATCGTCATTCCCGACAAACAGGATATTGTGGATTTCCCAATCGCCGGTATGGCCCGGACCGCCGCCCGCGCTTGGGCTGTCGGCCATGACGACGCCGTGCGTCCGGTCGGCGATGACGCGGGTATGCACCCGATTGCCGCCCCGCAGGATCGTCCCGTCATAGATGTCGATCGGGCTGGCGATCCGATATCCGACCGCCGGTTTGCTGGCGCGGACTTCCAGGCCGTTGGCCTTTGCATGCGCCATGCAGGCGTTGATCGCAGGCGCATCGTCCGCGACGCCGTCCCCGACCGCGCCGAACTGTTTCCAGGTCACGAACTCGGCGGCGCCCTCAGCCAGCACGCCTGCGGGTCCGTAGGTGGGTGAACTCATGGGTCAAGTCTCCAATGGTTATGCAGCGCGACGCCCGCGCCGCCCGTCCAGCTAGCGAACCAGGAAGCCGGAGAAAAAAGTCTCCGAGGGCAAGCCCCCGATCAGGCTGGCGACATCCCCGGCGCCGCCGGACGCCACAATCGCAGCGCTGGCGACGTCGCCCGCCGCCATCGGCGCCAGCTGGCTGATCCGCAATGTGGCGGCGGCCGGCGCCGGATCGGCGAACGCCGACCGTGCGACGAACGCCAGGCCGCCGGCGGTCAGGGTCAGCGCAATGTCTGTCATCGCCGGCGTCAGTCCGCTTAGCCCGACCGACAGGTTAAACTGGTAGAGACCGGTCGTCGGCGCGGTGAAGAGGCCGGCGACCGGATCATAGACCGCCCCTTCGTCGGCGAACTCCGTATCGCAGATCACGGCTGCGACCAGCCCTGCGCCCGTCGCATTCGCCGACGATGACGCCAATCGGGCGCTGAAGGCGGCCGGCTGCAATTCATAGATGGGCGCGAGGCTGTGGGCCGAGACGACATCGCCGGCGTTGAGGCCATGCGCGAAGACGACCGTCGCGCCGTCCGCCGCCACATAGTCCGCCGAGTCCTGGATCACGCCATTGACCGCGAAGAGCGCAGCGCCGCTCCGGTAGGCGAGCGCGAAGCTGCTCTGGCCCGCGGTCGCGACCGCGCTCGCGGCGGTCATGCCCGCCTCGCTTATGCATGACGGTCGCATGGCGTTCGAATGCGAGCGCCGTCAGGCCCGGCGTCACCGGTCCATCGGCCGCCGCCACGTATTCCTTGCCGCCGTTCAACGCGCCGCCCGCCACAAAGACGCGCGTGCCGGAGACGACATCGCGGTTGTCATTGAAATCCGGCGCCCGCGCCCAGGCGCTCGGCCCGGCAAGATAGACGCCGTTCTGCTTCGGGTCGGCCTGACCCATGACCAGCACGCGGTCGCCGCTGGCGAGCGCCACGGCGTCGATCGATTGCAGGCCGGCGAGCGTCACCGGCGCTGTCGCCGCCGCCCGGACGGGCGCCTTGACCGCAAGCGCTGCGGCGACGCCGAAACGGCGATCGGTCGATAAGTTCGGCATGAGGCGGATCTCCAAACGTGAAGGGGCCGCCCAGCGGACGGCCCTTGAGCATGACGCGCTCGGGCGGACGCAAGTCCGCGAACGCCTATGTGGGGTTATTTGCGGAAATCGCAATAACGGATCGAGAAAAATTTCGCGGCCCGGCGCCCGTCAGGCAGCGGCGGCGGCAAGCGCTTTCGGCAAGGCGGCCTGGAAGGCATCCAGGTCCGCGGTCTTGCCGGCGGAGATGCGGATGCACCTGTCCTGGGGCGCCGCGAAGGGCATCCGGACGAACACGCCCTCCGCGACGAGCCCTTGCAGGATCGCCCTTGCATAGGCGCCGTCGCGGCCGCAATCGATCGCGACGAAGTTGGCGGCGCTGGCCAATGGCTGAAGGCCATGTTGGCGGGCGATATCGCCGATCCGCATGCGCGCGGCCGCGACCTGGCGGCGGACATCCGCCAGATAGGCCTGGTCTTCCAGCGCGGCGAGCGCGCCCGCCAACGCGATCCGGTTGACGCCGAAATGGTTGCGCACCTTGTTGAACGCCAGCGCCAGTCCCGCTTCCGCAATGGCATAGCCGATCCGCGCGCCCGCCATGCCATAGGCCTTCGAGAAGGTCCGCATCCGAATGACTTTCGGATTGCCGACATCCAGGGGCGGCGCTGCGCCATCGGCCGCGAACTCGATATAAGCTTCGTCGAGACACAGAATCGCGCCATCGGGCGTCGCGTCGATCATGGCCTGGACGTCGTCGGCCGGCCAGAAACTCCCCATGGGGTTATCCGGATTGGCGAAATAGATCAGCGGCGCCTTGAGCGCGGCCGCCCGTGCGATCAACGCCGGGCCGTCTTCCCGGTCGTCCCGGTAAGGCGTCAGGTCCAGGCGCCCGCCGAACCCGGCGACGTGATAGTTGAAGGTCGGATAAGCCCCGGCGGACGTCACGACCGGCGTGCCCGGATCGACGACCATGCGAACCAGATAGCCCAACAGGCAGTCGATGCCTTCGCCGACGACGATGTTTTCCGGGCGCACGCCATGGAACGCGGCCAGCGCCTGTTTCAGGTCATGATTCTCGGGATCGCCATATTTCCAGACCTCCGCCGCCGCGGCCGCCATGGCGGCAATCGCCCTGGGGGATGGCCCGAACACGCTTTCATTGGCGCCGATCCGCGCCGTGAAGGGCGCGCCGCGCTGCCGCTCCTGCGTTTCGGGACCGACGAACGGAACCGTCTCGGGCAGCGAACCCACATGCGGCGTAAACGGATATCGGGACATGGCGGTCAATCCGGAAAACAAAGCTGAAGGCCGCGCCACAACAGCGCCCGATCTTCATTAGCGGCATCGCCCGCAAACGCAAAGCCCATAAGGGTTAGCGGCCCGCGCGCCTTATCTGGGCGGCGCGGTCCGCTTCGCCTGTCCGGGCTGCGGTTGCGCAAACTTCGCGGCGAACGAGGTCGCGTCGGAGATCGCATCCAGAACGGCCTTCTGGTATCGAACCTTGCCTTCGAACCTGGCGGCGTCGCCGGCGAAATCATGGCTCTGCGCCCGGAATTCGCCATTGGCGAGCAAGTTGAGCGCATTCAGCGCGCCCTCGCCCTGGATACGCGCCAGGACCGTGCGCGTCGTCGGGTCGCCGCCCCCGCCGCCCGCGGCGGCGAGCGCGCGAAACCGCGAACGGGCGAGCGCGGATTTTGTCGCTGCGTCCTGCGCCTCGCGCTGGCTCAAGGCGCGCCTGTGGTTTGCCCGCTTGTGCAATTCGGCAGCTTGCGCCTTCGCCATCTGATTGGCGCTCTTCGCCGCGCGCAAGTTCGAGACGATTGAAATCGCGGGACCGATCGCGCTGCCGGCCGCCATCAACGGATTGCCCATGCTCTCTCTCCTGTTCCGCCTTCGCCAGGCCGTTCCAGCCCGCCAAACGGCTCAATTGCTGTATTGAGCGCCCACATTTCGCCTGCGCCCTCGCCTGAGATTTTCTCGAAGCCGAAATGCGCCAGCAGGTTGGCGCTGGCCGGCCAATCCGCCTCACGGCAGGCCAGCACCGGCCGGCCCATGGCCCGCGCCGTCTGCATCACCTGACGGCCCGCCCGGATCAGGACCCGCTTGTGGCGTGCCGGGTCGACCCCCGTCGCGACATCCATGAAGACCGTCAAGCCATGGGGCTGCAAGCTGAACCCGCCAAGGCCGATCAACCGGCTGGCAGCGTCCGTGACGGCGAGCGCCCGGGCCCGCCAGGGCAGACGACGGCCATAGAAGGCCAGGATGTCTTCGGCGCTCGCGGGCCTTATCCGGTCACCGTTCGACGGTTTCAAGATCGACCGCCATCGCCAGCACCGTGACCGGCTTCGGCGCCGCCGCTTCGAGGCAGACCCGGGCATCCGTCGTCCAGACTCCGGGAAACTGCGCGCCGTCGAAGTCGTAATGGCGGTGCACTTTATCCGGATCGATCGGCTTGAAGGCCGGCAACGCCGGCAGCGGCGTCAGCGCCTCATAGGAGGGGCCGAACCGCAGGCCGGACGCATGCACGTCCGCCAGAATGAACGACAGCCGATTGATCCGTTTTGGCTGCATCAAGGCCGTGCCCTTCTGCGCGCCGTGCGCCAGCTTCACGCTGCGATAACGGGCGCGGTAGCCGAGCCCGACCGTCGCCGATGTCGCCGGCGCGCCGGAAATCGCGACAGCGCCGCCGGCGACGACTGCCGACGCCCGCGCCGCGCCGTCCGCCCAGATCACGACGGGCTTGCCTTCCAGATGGGCCAGCCCCGATACGGTCGCCGTCGCCGGCCCCGCATAGCAGACATGGCTGTCGGCCAGGCGATTGACCGTCCCGCCCCTGCAGGCGCTCTCCGGCGCCCACCGCTCGTGATAGCGCCGCGTCTGGCCGCCGATCGTGCGCTTGATCGTGTAATAGACCGCATCTTCAAGCGCCGACGGCATCACGGTCACGTCTTCGATTTCGCCATCGGTTTCGATCTCGATCCAGCAACGCACGTTTTCGGCGGGGTCCGTTATCAGGCAGGCGGCCGTGCCGTCGGCGCGGAGGGCATGGACCCGGACGTCCGGCTGGTGCTGCACCGCAAGCTTGCGGAAGCCGCCGCCGCCCAGTTCCGGCACCAGCGCCGTCAGCCGCAGCGTCTGCATGACGGCGCGGTCGCCCAGACTGGCTTCCATCACCTCCTGCCCCGCCCGTTCGACGAACAGCACCCGATCGTCGATGACGACCGCCGGCATTGACGCGACGCCCGTCGTCGCGAACCGCTTCAAGTGGCAGTTCGTCGGGGTCAGCGGCTCATCCAGAGACGACGACCTGGCTTCGAGCGCGCCGCCGACCGCGCCCAGGGTCAGGCGCTGGCCGACGGCGATCCAGGAGATGACATCGGACGGACCATCGGTGATGGTCTTGGCGATCGGTCCGGCGTCGCCGTCGAAGCCAGCGTCGAAGCTTGCGAACGCATCGGAGACCGAGCCCCAGAGCCGCCCGCGCCCGGCCCACCAGAGGCGGCCCTGGAACAACGCCGTCGCCGTCGGCCAGCCCCGTGCGTCGGACCATTCGCCCTCGGCCCAGATCTCCGTCGGTTCGGTTTCGCCAAAGGGCTTCAGCGCGACCGCCGCCGCAAGCCGCGGGCCGAAGACCGAGGTAATCCGCGCGACGCCGTCGATCGCGCCGCGCGCGAAGCTCAAGCTGAGATCGACCGGACCGTCCGCCCCGAACCCGGCCGCCTTGACGCCGATCCGGTAGAAGATGATCTGGTTGTCGAGGCCGTCGTCGATCGTGGTTCCGGCCCCGACCGGGATCGTCTGCACGTCCTCCCAATCGCCTTCGACGCCGACGGACCGTTGCAGCGTCGCCACATGGTCGGCGCCGCCGGCGCGGGTCGCGGTGAAAGCGCGGGTCTGGCCGACGCCCGTCACCCGGATCGACCCCGAGAACACGTCCGCCGCCGGATCGGGCAAAGCAGCGGTCACGGCCACGCGCTGGCCGGAACTCGTCAGTTGAAACAGGGCGCCGACATGGCCCGCCTGAAACACGTCCGCCGAGGCGGTCAAGGTCACGTCGCCGGAAAGCGCGGACGCCTGCAAGGTCGTCCGGCCAAGGTTCTCGTCCCGAAACGGGCCGTCGTCGGCTTCATAGCGGACGACGGACCAGGACCGGGGTCCGCGCCGCTCGATCCGGCGCTGCTGATAACCGTCGCAGGCCAGGAAGATCACGTCCCGCGATTGGGTCCAGCGCAGCTTGGCCAGATCGGCGGCGGCATAGGGCGTCGGCACATCCATCGGCCCGCCGCCTTCAATATCGACGCGGGCGAGCGCGACCGTGAAATCGCCGCTATGGGAGACTTCGACATGCACGTCGGCGGCGCTCGCCGTGAAGCTCAGGGAATGCCAGCCCGGCGCCAGCGCCGTCGCGCCGATCAGATCGTCCAGGCCTTCGCCCGTTCCGACTTTGAGGATGACAGGGCCGCGCCGCACTTCGATCCGAACGGCGTGCTCCAGGCCGATCTCGCCCAGGGCGACTGTCGCGGCCTGGCGTCGGCGGGCGGGATTGACGCCGTCGCCCTTCAGCCGGAGCTCGCCGGCGGCCCAGGTCGATGCGGCGGCGCCCTCGTCGGCCGCCGTCCAGTAGGTCAGCCCGACGGAGAAATCCGGGTTCAGCAAACGGGTCGCCACCGGGGGCCGCGTCAGCACGGCGTCATCGATCCACGGCCGCATGTAGCCCGGCGTGCACTCGAGCCGCGCCTGGTCGTCGACCTCGAACACGAACGGGATCGTGACGGCGGCGGCATGGTTCCGGACGGGGCCCAGATATTCGAAGCCCGGCCGCAGCATCATCGAACCGAGCGCCCGCGGCATCCAGTTGGTTTGCTCCTCGGCGGAGAGTTGCAGTTGCGCAAGGTCCATGCGCGCCAGACCGAGCGGCGACAAGAGCCCGCGATTGAACGCGAGCAGCGCCGGCGTCACCCGCATCGGCTGTGGGGATCCCGCCCCTGCCCGCCGAAGCCCCGCCGCGCCGTGGTCCAGCGGCCGGCAGGCGGAAACCGCGTCGGCTGGTTCATGGCGTCGCGGCTGCGGGCGACCGTGAAGGCGCGCTCGGCCGCCAGCTCCATCCGCTGGATCTGCGCCTCGGCCTTGTTGAAGCCGTGGGCTGCGACCGACGCCAGCCACCGGGCCGCCGCTTCCGCGAGCGACGCCGGCCAGCGCGCCAGATCGCCGCCGAACGCCGGATCCTCCGACACATAGGAGACGTACAGGCAGTCGACATCGGCATACCAGTACCCGGCCTCGTCCAGGTAGCGGAGCAAAGGCTCGGTCAGGTAGGGATCGGTCGTCAGCGCATTGACGCGGATCAGATCGTCGGGATGCCGGAAGGCGCGGGCATAGCCGAACGGCGGCTCCACGTCCGTGTCGAAATCGAGTTCGAGCGTGCGGAGCGCCGTGTTCCAATAGCCCTCCTCCAGGATCTTCGCGACGGCGCCGCCGTCCCAGACCGCATCGAGCACATGGCGGGCGACAGCATCGTCCGCCAGGCTCGCGAGCGGCGTCTCCGAGCAATAGAGCAGCGCCTTGTTATAGAGGCTCAACCGGTCGGTCACGGGCGGGGCTCCTCGGTCGAGGCGACGGCGCGCAGGCCGACGCGGTCCGCGATCCAGCGCTCGGCGTCCGCCTTGGTCGCGAGGTTCTTGACGACATAAGCGCCGTCGGCCTTGCGGCGGACGCCGAAGCGGACGGCCGGGGTGATCCAGCGGGCCTCGAAAGCGTCATCGGCCAGCACCTGTTCGCCGGCGTCGATTACGATCGGCCCGACGAGCAGCGCGATCCTGGCCGAAAGCCGGGTCGCGTCGACGACAAGCGCTTCGGCGTACCAGGTCATGCAGTCCGGCATGATTTCCAGCTTGTCGCCGGCCTTCAGCCGCTCCGCGACATGGACCAGATAGTCGGGCGCCAGCACATCGTCGAGCGTGGCGCCCATCTCCGGCGTCAGGCGATAGGGCGAACGGACAAACTCCGCGAGATTGAGCCGATGCGGCGCAAGGCGCTTCGAGCGCGCCGGCGCCGGGGTTTGGGGGATCGTCATGGGAGGTCTCCCTGGGGGTATGGAATTCAAGCGGCAGACATGGGGCGCGGGCGCCGTCCGGGGGCGGCGCCGTAACGCCGCCCCCGCCCTCAGCCCCGGCTCTCAGGCCAGGCGGCCGCCGATCAGGCGACCGCGCCGAAGGCCAGGGTCGCCGCGCCGCCGGCGTTGAGGCTCGCCACATAGTGGAAGGAGCCTTTCGGCGTCGCGGTATCGATGACGAGCACGAGGTCGCCGACCGCGAGGCCGAGATCACGGGCGTTCGCCACGTAGTTCGCGCCATTCACGGTCGCGTCGTCGTCAGCCGACTTGTACAGCCAGAGGGAGCCGCCGCCGCCGATGCTGTCCGCGATCAGGCTGGGCGGGTTGTTGGCGCTATAAGCCATCGTTCTGCGTTCCTTTCTTCAGGTCAGGCGGCGACGAGGGCAGAGCCGTCATGGGCCATCGTGACGACGCCGGCGTTCTGCAGCAGCTTCGCGCCCATGAAGATCGACGTCCGCGCCCAGGAATACTGCTGCTCGGCGTTGAAGCCGATTTCGCTTTGCAGCTCGTCGATGTTGCAGGCATGGCCGATGGCGCTGGCGTGATACATGAAGCACTGCTCGGCGTTCGTGCCTTTCCCCGGCAGGTTGGGATGGACGATCCAGTTGACGCCGACCCAGCGGAACATCTGCTGTTCGCTGGTGAAGGGCTTGTTGTTGACGAAGTCGGCGCTCGCGAATTCGTCGATCTGCATCAGGTAGGCGTGGAACGCCGGGCTGACGACGGCCGAGATGTTGTTGTCGAACGGCACCTCGTTATTGCCGAGGATCGTCTTGGCCCGGAGCACCAGCGTCAGGCTGGCGGTCGCCGCCGCGCCGGTCGACTGGGAGGCGGTCGCGAGCTCGGTCAGGATCGTCTGGTCGATGTCGCGGTTGATCACGCCCATGCTGGTTTCCTGCATGATGCGCCGGCCGTCGCCCTGGCTCGCGAAGACGTCGAAGCCGGTGCGCTGCACCAGATCGTGCTTTTCGACGAGGGTCGCGGTCGGTTGGGTCAGGGTATCGGAGCGCGCCGGGATCTTGCCGTTATTGCCCCGGGTCTGCGCCGTCGCCGAGCCGCTGTCGGCGACCAGGAACGTCGCCTGATTGCCCTTGATGACGGCTTCCTTGGTCACGGATTGGCGCAGCAGCGACATCCGCTGCTCGAAGCCGGAAACGAACTCTTTCCGGTACTGGGTCTGGGCCGCTGTCGCGGTCATGGTGCAAGCTCCTCGATTGCGATTGGATGGGTGGGGAGCCTGTTCGCCATGGGTCGGCCGAAGGACGCGGGAACAAGCGGCCGAAACCGCCCGCCCGCCATCGGGGCCACTGCTACTGAGGAAGGAAAGCGCCGCCGCCGGGGCCGCCGAAACGGGTCAGCCGGCGGACGCGCGCTCTCTGATGTTCGATATATGTTCCCTTGCGGATTTTGCAAGTCTTCCGGCAGGAAAAAATCCGCCGCGCTGCCGTCAGCGGCGCGGCGCGGCCGCTTCAAGCAGTTCCCGATACCGCGCCTGGGCTTTTTCGTCCTTGAAATAGGCCGAACGGTCGGACGCCATGTAGGCCTCGATCTTCGCGATCTCGTCGCGGACGGCGCTGGCCATGCCGCCCTGGGCGGCGGGCGTCAGGGTGGGCGCGCCGCGGGTCCTGGCGGCGATGTCGCCGAGCCAGGCCAGGATGCCGACATCGTCCGCCAGCAGCGAGCCGTCCGGCAGGCGGGCCGCCAGCAAGCTTTCGCGCATGCCCTCCGGCGCGTCGCCGAGGAAGGCGTTCACCTGATTGGCGTGCGCCTTGAAGCGCGCGCCCCAGAGCTTCGCGAGCGCGCCGGCCGAAGCCTCGCGGCGGATCGAGTCCTGTTCGGCCTGGTCGGCCATCTGCCGATCGACGTGATCGTAGTACCAGCCAAGCGTCCGGTTGACCTGATCCGGCGTCATGCCTGCCGTATGGGCCGTCGCCAGGAAGGCGTCGACCAGGGGCTGATCCTCTTCGCCGATCAGCATGCCGTCGGGGAGCGCTACCTCATAGTCCTCCGGCGCTTCCGGAATGCCGTTCTGGGCGCGCCAGGCGGCGAGCGCCTCGGGGCTTGCATCCGCGGCGAGGCCCTTGTCCCCGCCCCGGAGCCGGGCTTCGGCCGCGAGGAGGGAGTCCATCACCGCCCGCGGCGACTGGAACCGCTCGAGCCGCCGGGCGAGGCGTTCGTCCGCGCCCGCCAGCCTGGCCCGCCAGTCCTCCGGCCAGGCCGCAGCATCCGCGTCAGCCCCGGCACGGTCCGCCTGGCCGTCGTTCAGCAGCTTGGCCAGCATCGTGGCGTCCGCGTCATCGACATCGGTTTCGGGCGCGTCGGCGCCGGGCATCTCGGTATCGGTCATGGTTCGTCTCGCTTGTCATGGATTGCGGGATTGGTCTGGGCGAGCTTCAGCATCTGCTCGCCGACCCACTTCTTGCCTTCGGCGAAATCCGTGTCGCGCTGGCCGGCGAGGCCGCCCGCGCGGAAGGATTTGTCGCTGACGCCGGACGCGAACAGGATCCACGCCCAGGCGATGTGCTGCTGGGCGGGCGTCGCCGTCCCGGCCGCGAGCGCGATCACCGCCACATGATCGGCGCGGTCGTAGTCCGCCGGCTTCCAGGGTTCGGGCTTATGCAGTTTCATCGTCCGCCGCCCCTTCCTCCGCCGCGGCGGCGAGCAAGGCCTCGAGCGCCTGATCGCCGACGCCTTCGCGGACCGCCTTGGCGCCCTGGCCGACGCTGCTCGCGGCCGCCCCGCCTGCCGCGAGCGCGTTCATGGCCGCCGCCTGCTCGGCCTCCCGGTCGAGCGCCGCCCGCGCCGCCGCCGCCTGGGCTTCGTCCCTGATCCAGCGCGCCGAGCCCGCGACCGCCTGCAGCGTATCGCGGTACATGGCGCGCAGGTCGAGTTCGACATCGGCCGCCGGATCGATCTGCTTCTGGGCCGCGAGCACGCCCGCGACTTCCCGATATCGGACCAGCGCTTCCTGATCGCCGGCGACGGTGAAGGGATTGTCGAACTCGAATTCCACCTCTTCGGAGAGCAGCTCGTCCGGCAATTGAAAGCGGTCGCCGAACGCATTGACCGAGGCCAGGGTCTTGAACGTCTCCTGGCAAAGCGCGCCGTTATATTCGGCCTCGATCGGCTCGAACAGCGGCAAGGCCTGGCGGATATATTCCTGGATGCGCTGGCCGACCTCATAGGCGGTCATGCCCTGGCCGGCGCCGGGCAGCGTCAGCTTGTTCAGCATCCAGGCGGCCGCGATCTGGGCGCGCAGGTCCTGCTGCATCTCCAGTCCGACCGGCAAGCCGGAGCGGTCCTGGGAAATCGGCCGGAGCGCCGCGCCCAGCCGCTCGTCATAAGCCGCGTCGACATAAGTCACGCCCCCCGGAAACAACGCGAGGTCCGAGCGCACCGCTTCCTGGGTCGCGACCATCGGCGGATCGACCGCCTTCTCGCCCGCTTCCAGGATGGTGCGCGTCATGTCCTGCAACGTCCGGGCGTCGGCGAGGCTCGCGACGACGGTCGGCGAGAAGCCGTATTGCGAGCCGGAAATCGTCTGCCAGCGCGGGATGACATAGCCCAGCGTCGGCCGCCCCGCCGCTTCCATCAGCCGGTCATGCTCGACGTCGATATAGACCGAGACATAGGGCTGACGGATCGACGGATCGCCGAACCGGTCGGCCGGCAACACGATATGGCGGCACTGGATCTGGCGCTGGCGGGCTTCCTCCGGCCGCAACAGCGCGAGTTCCGGCGCATGGCTTGCCGGAAACAGGCGCATCACGTCATGGGCCGAGCGGGTTTCGCGCCGATGCACCTCATCGATCCGGCCGGTGAAATCCTCCAGCCACGCCACATCCCGGAGATGCCAGCACCGATACAGCAAGGCCGTGTCGCGCCAGTTCACATCGACCGAGATCACGGCGTTGCCGAAGGTCACATAATCGTTGTCCGCCTGCTTGGTCGCCCGTTGCAGCATCGCCGCCGGCTCATACATCGCTTCGCGCATGACGCGCTGGCGGTTCTCCAGCCAGGCTTTGACCGCCTGGGAGAGCACGCCGTCCTTCGGGCCGCCGTGTCTGGCGCGCAGGGCGAACCAGTTCCGGCCGGGCGGCCGCAGCATGCCGCCGATGGCGTTCGCCAGCTCCTGTCGGGCCTGCATCGGCTGGCCGGTCATCAGATGGCTCGCGAAATCGAAGCCGCCGCCGTGGCCGACGGTAAAATCCGCCCGCTCCACATAGAAATTCATGGCGACGTCCTGCCAGTGGCCGGCGAGCGCCGTCCGCTGGGCGAACAGGCGCTCGCCTTCCTGGATCAAGCCCTGGACGCGCGCCGCCGCTCTGTCGCGGCGGGCGTCCGCTGCGGCCGGGTCATCATCCGGGCCGCGCGCATCGCCTGTCTGCATCAGAGGCCCCCCAGGCGGTCGTTCGACCCGCCTGCGCCGAAGCTGCCGAGGATGGTGCTGGCGCCAAGCGTGCCGCCCGCCTTCTGCCGGATGGTCGAAAGCACGCCGGAGCGGCTGCGGCTCGCGGCTAGGCTGCGGCGGCGCGCGCGGCGTTCGGCCTCGCCGTCGCGGTCGGGGATGGCCGGCGGTTCGACCGGCGCCGGCGGTTTCGGGGTCTTGAGCAATCCGCCCATGGTTATCTCCTGCGTTTCTGATGGGGCCGGCCGAGGATCACCTCGGGCCGGCGGCGGGCGTGACCGCGCCATTGGGTTTCGTGGGTGCGCCAGCGCGGGCCGCCGGCCCAGGCCAGGACGACGGCGTCGCCCCGGTCGGGCGACCGGCCGAGCCGCGCCTTGATCTCATCCTTCGCCTCGACCTGAATGCCGCGCGGGCCGACGCGGAAGGTCGGCGCCGTCAGGTCGCGCAGCAGGATCGGATCGTTCGGCAACTGCATCTCGACCGCGTCCGCCCCCGATGGATCGAGCGCCTCGCGGAACTTCCACCAGGCTTCCGCCCGCTTGTTGGCGAAGCGCAATTGCCCGTCCGCCGTCCGCGCCGTCGATGCGCCGGCCGGCACGAAGCCGATGCACTGAATGGCGTTCGCCCCCGCCAGATGTTCGATCACCGCGCCGCCATAGCCGCCGCCCATGTCGATCACCGGCAGCGCGCTATCCCGGCGGCAGGCGACGACGAGGCCGGCCACGTCCGTGCCGAGCGGCGTTTCGGCGCCGGGCTTCACGACCAGCGGCGCGAACCAGTTGTCGTGCCGGATCGCGAGCACTGTCTGGTCCGCGCCGCCCCGCGCCACGTCGACGCCGATGGCGCACATCGGCGCGCTTTCCGGCGGCGCCGGCCGCCAGCGCCGCATCGCGGCCTCGACCCAGGCGGCGGGCAATATCTGCCACTCATCGTCCTGGCGGGCCGCGAGAAAATCGCCGTCGCGGATCGCAGCGCGGAGCGGCTCCGGCAGCGCATCCAGCTCGGCCCGGTAATTCGTGCGGACCAGATAGGGATTATCGGCGAGCGCCGCCGGGATGAAGGTCCGCGACTTCGGGCGGAGCGTCTGGCCCGCAAGCTCGACCGGCCGCCCGTCCGGCGTTTCCAGGTCCTTGCCGTCGGGCGCGGTCACGAACCAGCGGAGGTCGCCCGGCCGCGCCGGCTTCGGATAGGCGGGATCGAGCCAGGGGCCGAAATAGGGGATCAGCCATTCGCCGCGCGCGTCCAGCGGCGGGTTGGTCGCAAGCACCGCCCGCGCCCGCTGGCCGGGGATTGCGGTCCGGACCCAGCCCATCAGGAACCGCGCCTGCGCTTCCGTGAACTGGGCCGCCTCGTCGAACCCGAGGAAATCCCGGCCGCGTCCCTGAAACTTGGCTTCGTCGCCGACATGCTGGGCCGCGCCGAACTCGATCAGGCGCCCGTCGGCGGTCGTGGCGCGCGGCGGCGGCGCGAGGCGGACGGCGCCGCGCCCAAGGATCGCGCCCGCCCGCTCCGTCAGCCCGGCGAGCGCCACATATTCCCGGCGCATGATCAGGCTATGCCGGTGCGCCGTCGCCGCCAGCCCCAGCAGCAGGTCGCTCTTGCCGCCCGCCGCCTGCCCGCCGAACAGGGTGACGTCGGCCTTCGAGAAATAGGCCTCCGTCTGCGGCCCCGGATTGGGCAGCCAGACCCGGTCCCCCACCGCCGCCGCCGCCCGCGCCGCCACATCGGCCTGGACGGCCGGATCGAGCGCCGCATAGCGCGCAAGAATGTCGTCGAGCAGCGACATGGGCTTGCATCTCCCAGGCATGTGGACAGGACAGCGCGACAGCCCATGAAAAAGCCCGCGCGGGCTTGGACCGGCCGGCGGGCATCGGGCGGGAGGGTCGGTCGTGTCAGTGGTTGCAACGGGGTCGCGGGCGATCCTGAAGGACGCGCCTCTCCCGTTCCAGAAGATGGGAACGCCCGCGCCGGATTCAATCCCTGTCGGATCTTTTTTTCTTGTTTTGTTCTTTATCAGAACCCGCCCGATCCTCGATCCCCTGGCGGAGGGCGAAGGCGATCTGGCGGGCGATTTCCGATGGGTCCGGCGGCGGGAGATCGGCGCCCGTGCTGTCGGTCAGCGCCAGCTTCTCCGGCGCCGCGAGGCCGATATGCCTGGCGAGCGCATTCAGCGCCGCCAGCTTGTCATGCAACTTGAACCGCACGACGCCGCCCCGGCTGGTTTTCGTCTCCGTGACTTCCGCGATGACGGCGGTCTGCTCGGGCGTGAGCGCCGCCATGTCCTTCAGCGTCAGCCCATCGGGCCCAAAGTCCGCGAAATCCGCCATATTGGCGAAGGCGATCCGCGCATATTCCGCCAGCACCCGCTCCGCCGAAACCGCCAGGTTCGCCGCCCGCTCGGCCTGCGCCTGCCGGATTTTCGCCAGGACAACGGGCGTTCGCATCAGCTTGGCGCTCGATCGCCCGCCATATCCGGCGCGCTTTGCGGCCTGCGGCGCACTCAGATCGACCAGATATTCCCGAACGAAAAGGTCCTGCTTCGGCGTCATGATCGTCACTCCAGAAACGCGCGAACCGGCGCGAACCGGCGCCGTATCGTTGATGTGTTGGGAGGGAACGGCGCGGCGCCAAGCGGCGGGCGCATGCCCTCTCTGGAACATATAGGGAATATACTCTCCCATACAAGCCCCGGCCGCGGGCACGCACCTCTGGCGCGAGCGCCCATGCCGCCGTTACACTCCCCCGCCGGCGCCCGCCCCGCCAGCGCCAATCGCTTGGAGGCTCGCCATGTCCGACCGCCAAATAATCCGCCTCGAAACCGCGGCTGACCTCGCACGCATCGTGGCCCAAGCAGAGACGGAAAATTGGACCACGCTCGCGCTGCTTGGCGAAGACTTTGCGTGGATGAAAGGCGATATATCGGCTTCCCTGCCGCAGGGGGCGCCGATATATCTGGCTCACCTTTTCGCGGCAGACAGCTTAGCAGGCATCGGCCGCCTCGCTAGTCTTCACACCCTCTGCATTTCCGGCCTGAAGTTTGCGCCGGGCGTCACAGCAAGTATCGCTTCTCTGACTGGATTACAAAACTTAGCGCTCGTCTACGCCGACTTAGACGCAGCCGATGCCGCGCACATCGCCAAGCTCCAGGCCCTCACCAATCTCAATCTCGGGGACAACA
>CALAHN010000157.1 GCA_937891825.1 uncultured Alphaproteobacteria bacterium | reverse complement strand
CCTTGAATCACAATTCGTTCAATGGATTCAACATGTTTCCGGACAGACACTTAGCCATTATGCCCACCATAGTTGCACCGTCGCGCCAACCCACATACCGCAACTGGCGGACGTTTCGGAGTTTACATCGCCGCGACCGGGAAATCCAACAAATCGACCATCCGATATTTAAAAATATTTGCGCCAACTGCCAAACGCGAAAGTATTCGGCTATACTCAGGGGATCAGACAGAGTTTTTTGGGGGAGCGACACCATGGCCCGTTGCGTGCATATTCCGCTTGGCATCCTGCTGGCCCTGGCGGCGGCCGCGCCGAGCGCCGCGAGCGCCGAGGCGGCGCGGGCTGGCGTCGCAGGCGGCGTTGTCGGCGATGTGACCGTCGCAGGCGATGCGCGGCCGGCAAGCGAGCGGGCGACAAGCGGCAGCGCATTGTACGCGCTCGACAACATTTCGACGGGCGACGAGTCCCGCATGCAGGCCCTGTTGCTGGACGAAACCGCCCTGACCCTCGGCCCGAACAGCAAGGTCGTGATCGATCGCTTCATCTATGACCCGGACAAGGGCGCCGGCGCCATGGTCGCGAACTTCCTGAAAGGCAGCATGCGGTTCGTTTCCGGACGCACCTCCGCGATCGCGCGGAGCAATGTTCAGATCAAGACGCCCGCCGGCACGCTCGGCGTCCGCGGCACCTCGGCGATCATGGTCGAGACGACGCCGGGCGAGGAATATTTCGTCGGACTGCTCGGACCCGGCCAGGAGAATAATATCGGCGCGCCCGCATCGCAGATCACCTTCAACAACGATCTGGGCGGCCGGACGATCAACCAGGCCGGAATCGGATTCTTCGCCAAGGTCGGCGAAGCGCCCGGACCGCTTGTCGTCATCCCGGACGCCATTCGCGATTTCCTCTCGCGCCCCCTGAAAGGCGACCCCAGCCAGCCCAATCAGACCGGCAAATCCGACGGGACCAGCTCCGAGACGGGCGAGATCGTCGGCGGGCAAGCGGAAAGCGACTCGGGGCAAACCACGGCGACGCTGCAAGGGACCGCCAACGATCTGCGCGTCGACCAGTCCAGCGCCCTGCTGCAGGAAGGGACGGACCAGGCGCAACTTCAGGCCATCCTCGATCTGGCCCAGACCGAAACCGGGAACTTCAACGTCGACCTCGCGGCGTTCATCGAGTTCGATTGGCGGGATTCGGCTTTACGCGACCTGGACGCCCACCTGACCGGCCCAGAGGACGAAGGCGGCCGCTTCCACGTTTTCTTCAGCAACCGAGGATCGCTCGTCGGCGCGCCGTTTGCGGCGCTCGACCAGGATTGCACGTCGGCCTCGTGCAGCGAGGTCATCACTGTCCAGAAGTTTGTCCAGGGCGGAGTCTACCGCGCCAGCTTGTTCAATGACGGCAACCAGGCCGCGACGGGAACCGATTTTTCCGAGAACAGCGGCGCGATAACGATGAAGGTATTCCAGAACGGCACGATCGCGCGCGATGCGCAAGGCGGTTCCTCTATCATCAACGGCACGCCGCAACTGACGGTGCGGCCGCCGGAAGTCGGCGCCGGCAACACCTGGGTCGCGGCCGAACTGAACCCGGCGACAGGCGTCATCGACGCCGTCAACACGATCGTGAATTCGGCGAATTCAGGCGCCGTTCAGTAAGCTGCCGCCGAACTATCCGCCCGCTCCTTGCTCTTGCAGCGGGTCGATCTGATCCAGCGTCGAGGCGCTGTCGGCGACGGTGGCGCGGCGCATGTCGCGGGGTTCGGCCGGGTCGAACGGGCGGGCGCGGTGCATGGTGCACCGGTTGTCCCAGATCACTAGGTCGCCCTGGCGCCAGGCGTGGGAATAGACGAACGGCCGCTGGGTCGCGTGCTCCATCAATTCAAGCAGCAGCAGCCGTCCCTCCGGCAGGGGCATGCCTTCGATATGGCTGGCATGGGACGCGAGATAGAGCGACTTTCGCTTCGAGCCTGGATGCACGCGCACGAGGCGCTGCGGCACAGGCGGCAGGGCCGCGCGTTCTTCCGGCGTGAAATCGGTGTAGCCGATCACGGCGCGCGACGTGAAGATCGAATGGATCGCGATCAGGTCCTCAAGCGACTGCCGCGTCGCCTCGGGCAGGGCGTCATAGGCAGCGCGCATATCGGCGAACTCCGTCTCGCCGCCGGTCCGCGGGACGACATGCCCGGTCAGCAGCGAATACTTCGCCGGAACCCGGTGGAACGACCGGTCCGTGTGCCACAACCGATTGCCGAGGCCGTCCATGCGGCGATGGTCGTTCGCGGCGAGCAAGCGGTTGCTCTCGTCCAGATTCGAGATATCCGAAAGCTCGGGATGGAGCCGGAGCTTCTGCCCCGGCCGGTCCGCCTGCCGTGTCTTGCCGAGCGGCCCGAACAAACTGCTGAACGCAATCTGTTGCGGGTCGGTCAGGTCCTGACCGCGGAAGACCAGGACCGCATAGCGGTCGAGCGCCGCCTCAATCGCCTTGAAGTCCGCCGGGGCCACGGGCTGGCGCAGATCGACGCCGGCCGCCTCGGCGGCGAAGAGCGGATGCAACGGAGTCAGGGTCAGCATCGCAAAGATGTCCTCAATCCAAGGGCCGGATCAGGCGGCGACGAAGCCGCCATCGACATTGTAGTTGGCGCCGGTGACGAACGAGGCCCGGTCGGAGGCCAGCCAGCACACCATTTCCGCGATTTCCCTGGGCTTGCCCATGCGCTTAGCCGGAACCTGCGCCAAAATCTGATCGCCGCGCCGGGCCATCGTGTCCTTGGTCATGTCGGTTTCGATATAACCGGGGCAGACGGAATTCACCCGGATATCGTCCTTGGCATATTCGATCGCCGCGGTCTTGGTCAGGCCGACGACGCCATGCTTCGCCGCCACATAGAGCGAGGAAGTGGGCAAGCCGTTCAGGCCGGCGATGGACGCCGTGTTGACGATGCTGCCGCCCCCGCCCTGCTGGGTCATCTGGCGCAATTCAGCCCGCATGCAGAGCCAGACGCTTTTCAGATTGACGTCCAGCATGCGATCGACCGCGTCTTCCGGCCAGTCCGCCGTCAGCTTGCCCGCGGCGCCGATCTGGTAGGGCGCGATGCCTGCATTGTTGAAGGCGCAATCGAGCCGCCCGAAGGCCGTGACCGCCGCCTTGACCATCGCGTCGACCTCGGCCGCGACAGTGACATCGCAGCCGATCGACAGGGCCTGACCGCCGGCGGCGTTGATCATGCCGACCGTCTCCGCGACGCCATCGGCATTCAGGTCGGAAACGGCGACGCGGGCGCCCTCGGCCGCGAACAATAGCGCTGTCTCCCGCCCGATGCCGCGCGCGCCGCCGGTCACCAGCGCTGTCTTTCCCTCAAGCATTCCAGCCATCTCGCTTCCCTTCCCCATGATTTCGCGCCAGCTTACGCCCGCGCCAAGCGGATGCGAAGCGGCCGTCGGATCAGGCTCTATGCCAGGTCGGAGATCTTCCGCCAGTACAGCAGCCTGACCTCGACCTGACCGTCGCGGGTCCGATCGGCCGGCCGCAGCACCATGAAGTCGCCGTCGAACGTCACCTGCCGGACCTGGTCGGTCCCCATGCGGCTGGCGTCGGACGCTGCGTCGACGCGGGTAATCAGGGTCTTGCCGTCGAACGTATAGTCGCCGCAATAGGACGTGTATTCCCGGACGGCGCCCGGCGGCAGGTCCTTCCGGCCGTCGCAGAGCACAGCCATCATGCGGCCTTCCGCCGTCAGGACCACCCGGCCCATGGGCTTTTCGGCGCCGTAGGGCGGGGGCAGCGCCGTACCGTCGGGCGCGGTCGTCAGGCCGTGGGACAAGGCCCAGGTTCCGGCGATTGATGTCATGTCGATCCTTCCTTGCCGGCCCAGATGCAGCCAGGGTCAGCCGAACAACGCCAGCAGGCCCGCCGCCGTCACCAGCGTCAGCGCGACTTTACGGTAGAACGCAGGCGGCGCCAGCCCGAACAGTTTCCGCCCGATCATGATGCCCGCCATGTAGACCGGGATCAGACAGGCCGCCGTCAGCCAGGCGTCCCAGCCGGCGACGCCGCTCCCTGCCTCCGCGACGGCCAGGATCGCAGCCTGCGTCGCGACGACCGCCGAAATATAGATCGCCAGCGTCGCCCGGGTCTTATCCGCCGGCTCCTGGCGGGCGAGCAGGTAGAGAATGACCGGCGGGCCGATCAAGCTGGTCGCGCCGCCGATCAGGCCGCCGACGGCGCCCGCGCCAGCCGTCGCCGGTTCGCCGCCGCCGCGCCACTTCAGGCCGACGGAGATCAGCACGACGAAGGCGAGCACGCCCGCGCCTGCGGCCTGGCGCAGCAAGGCCGGGTCGCAGGTCTGCAGGATATAGGTTCCGGCTGGCAGGGTCAGGGCCGCCGCCGCCGCCGCGATGAAGGCGCGGCGCTTGTCCGCCAGGCGCCAGACGCCCCGCAACATCGTCGGCGTGGCGCCGCCATCGATCACGGCGACCGACACCACCGCCGCCGGGAGCCCGAACAGCAGCGAGAGCGGCCCCATCATCATCAGGCCGGCGCCGAAGCCGGAAAAGCCGCGAACCGTGCCCGCCGCCAGAACCACGAAGGCGGCCAGCCAGTAAATGTCCGCCACGCCTTATCAGCCCCTTATCGGCCCCTTATCGGCTCACTTGAGGCCCAGTTTCGCGGCGAGGCCGATCCGTTGCAGCTTGCCGGTCGCGCCCTTCGGAATTTCATCGAGAATGATGACCCGGCGCGGCGTCTTGAAATCCGCGAGCTTGCCTTGCACGAATTTGCGGATCTCGCTTTCGTCGGCGGTCTGGCCTTCCCTGAGCACGACCGCGGCCGCGACGTCCTCGCCAAGCGACTTGTGCGGCATGGCGAAGGTGACGCATTGCGCGACCGCCGGATGGTCCATGATCGCTTCATCGACTTCGAGCGGACTGACCTTCTCGCCGCCGCGATTGATGATCTCCTTCAAGCGGCCAGTCAGGCGGAGATAGCCTTCCTCATCCAGCACGCCCTGATCGCCGGTCCGGAACCAGCCATTGCTAAAGGCGGCGTCATTGGCGGACGGATTGCTTTCGTAGCCCTTGGTGACGTTCGGGCCGCGGATCACGACCTCGCCGATCTCGCCCTGGGGCTTCAGGTCGCCGGCATCGTCCATGATCGCGACCTCCGGCCCCGCCGCGATCCCGACAGAGCCGGGCTTGCGGGCTGCAGGCGGCAGCGGGTTCGACGCCATCTGATGCGCCGCTTCCGTCATGCCGTAGCTCTCGATGACCGGGCAGCCGAAGGTTTCCTCCAGCGCCGTCATCACCTGGGGCGGCAAGCTGGCGGAGGACGACCGGATCAGCCGCAGCTTCAACTTGGCGAGGATTTCGGCATTGCGCGGCGCGCGGGCGAGGATCGTCTGATGCATCGTCGGCACGGCCGTGTACCAAGTCGGGTCGACCTCCTCGAGCCAGGAGAACGCCTTCAGGGCGTTGAAGCCCGGCGCGCACCAGACCGACGCGCCGGCGCCGAGCGAGGACAGCACGGCGGCGATCAGGCCATGGATATGAAATAGCGGCATGATGTTCAGGCAGCGGTCGGCGGGGGTCAATTGCAAGGTCTTGCCGATATGGCGCGCCGACGCCGTCACGTTCTCATGGCTGAGCGGCACGATCTTCGGCCGCGACGTGGTGCCGGAGGTGTGGAGCACCAATGCCGTATCGGCGGGCGCCGCGAAGCCGGTCGTGGCCGCGCGCTCGCCAGCCCTGGCGGCCTCGGCGAGCAGTTTGAACACGCCGACAGCCTCCGCCGGATCGGTCGCGACCCGAACGATCGGAATGCCGAGCGCCTTGGCGGCTTCGGCGGCCGCCCCCGCCTCATCCTCGGCGAGCGCCACCGCCTTTGCGCGGAGGTCCTTCAGGTAGAACTCGAACTCGTCCTGGCCATATGACGGATTCAAGGGGGCCGTCGTCGCGGTGCAGGCGATCGCGATAAAGCTCGCAGCCATCTCCGGGCCGTTCGGCAGCACGATCGCCACACGATCGTTCCGGCCGATGCCAAGAGCGTTCAGATCTTTCTGAACGTCCCGGATCAGCTTCTTCAAACGACCAAACGACATCGCCGGCCGGCCGCCTGCTTCGCTTGGCGGCATCGCAATGGCGACGCCATCGTTCGGCTGCGCTTCGATCAGATCAAGCACGGTCTGGGTCATCGAACCCGTCTCCTCAATCGGTAATGCCAGCATCGTAACGGAAGTGAACCGTCGCGCCCTAGGCCCTTTTCCAAAACGGCGCGCCGCGCCGCCGCTGGCCTTCTGGCGCAGCGTCGGACGACAGGGGCGAACGCCCGTGGAACCCCAGTATGCCGCACGCCGCGGCAAGGCTCCAATAGGGGCTCAGGGACGCAATCTTACAGGGGGAATTAATGGGGATGGGCGGCCGGCCCAAGCCAGCGGGGACGCCCGAGGGGGCATCCCCGCACTTTTGGCGGGCCGGCGGGCTGCTGCTATTTGTTCCAGACAACCCTCGGCAGCACCCGCGCCGGCACGATCTGATCCTTGTAGGTCATGATCTTCTTCAGCATCTCGACCAGGACTTCCGTCGTCATGTGGTGCGGCTTCAGGCCGAGTTCCGTCAGGCCGGAGTGCTTGGGATTGTAGTAGTGCTCCTCAAGCTCCTTGCGCGGATTCGGGATCGATTTCACCTCGACCTTCAGGCCGACGACCGCGCCCGCCTTCTTGACCTCTTCCGCCAACTGATTGACCGAGAACGTCTCGGTGAACTGGTTGAAGATGCGAAGCTGGCCCTTGCCCGGCGGATTGTTCGCCGCAAGCTCGACGCACTGCAGCGTATCCTTCAGGTTCAGATAGCCGCGCACCTGGCCGCCCTTGCCGTAGACCGTCAGCGGAATGCCGGCGACAGCCTGGACCAGGAAGCGGTTCACGACCGTGCCGAAAATGTCGTCATAGTGGAAGTTCGGCAGCAGGCGATCGTCCTGATCGGCCTCATCGGTCGAAAGGCCGTAGACCGGGCCCTGCATCAGATCGGTCACCTCCAGGCCATATGTGCGGACATAGAACCAGATCAGGTCCGTATCGAGCACTTTGGTCGTGTGATAGAGCGACCCGGCCTGACGCGGGAACAGGAAGCGCCCTTCCCGGCCATTGTGCTTGATGTCGATGTAGCCTTCCTCGATGTCGATCGGCGGCGTGCCATATTCGCCCATGGTGCCAAGCTTCACGATATGACAGTCCGGCGCCTGCTCCTTGACCGCCCAGATCGTGTTGAACGTCACGGCCAGATTGTTGTCGAGCGTCCGCCGCGCTTCCTCATAGCCCTTCATCGAATAGGGCGCCGAAGGCTGCTCGGCGTAGTGAATACAGACCGTCGGCTTGAAGTCGCGGAAGATGCGCTCCATAAAGCGATAATCGCAGCAGTCGCCGATTTCGACCTGGATCTTCTTGCCGGTGATTTCCTCGAAGGCCTCAGCCCGATCCACGAGATTCGGCGCTTCGACCAGCGCTTCCGAACTGGTTTCACGGGCGATGTTGCGGCGCATGTAATTGTCGACCGCCAGCACCTCGCAGCCGCGGGCGGCGAAGTGCATCGCCGTCGGCCAGCCAAGATACCCGTCGCCGCCTAGAATAATGATGCGCATAAGTCTCTCCTCCAGGGCGAACGCCCGATAAAACGGCTGAAGCTCTAGTTGGCGGCCGCCCCCATGGCAACCCTGCGATTGGAAAACGGACAGTCAGAAGCGCGAGCGCCGTCACAGTTTGGCATGATTCCCGCCCCTGAACCTGTCCGAATGGCCGCCTGTCTCAAAGATATCCGGCTTTCAGCAGGTCCTTCATGTGGATGACGCCGAGCAGGCGGTCGCCTTCGACGACGAACAGGTTGGAGATGCTGCGGTCGGTCATCATGCCGATGGCGTCGGCCATACGCATGTCGAGCGTCACGGTCGAGGGCGCGGCGCTCATGATGTCGCGCGCCTGCTTCTCGAAAAAGTCCCGCGCGAACGCCCGACGCAAATCGCCATCGGTGATGCAGCCGATCAGCCGCTCGCCCTCGACGACGGCGACGCAGCCCATGCCGCCATCGGCGATCGCGGAGACGACATCGCCAGCCGCGAGCGCCGGCGGGACCCTGGGCGCCGGCGGCGCATCGGTCAGCCAGTCCGAGACATGCTGCAATTGCAGGCCAAGCTTGCCGCCTGGGTGCACCATGCCGAAGTCCTCGCGGCCGAAGCCGCGCTTCGCCATCACCGCGACCGCAAGCGCATCGCCGAGCGCCAGCGTCGCGGTCGTCGATGTCGTCGGCGCCAGACCGTTCGGGCAAGCTTCCTCGACGTCCGGCAATTGCAGGAGGATATTCGACATGCCGCCCAGCAAGCTGTTCTGCCGCTTGGTGACGCCGATCACCGGAATCGACTGGCGCCGGGCGTAGGTCAGGATATCGCGCATTTCCCGGGTATCGCCGGAATTGGAGATGGCGAGCAGCACGCCCGCGCCCGCCAGCATGCCGAGATCGCCGTGGCTTGCTTCGGTCGGGTGGACGAAAAACGACGGCGTGCCGGTGGAGGCGAAGGTCGCGGCGATCTTCGTGCCGATATGCCCGGACTTGCCGACGCCCGTGACGACGCAATAGCCCTGCATCGCCGTCAAGGCGTCGACCGCCAGCGCGAAGGCGGCGCCGAGGCTGTCCGCGAGGGCGTTCAATCCAGCGACTTCCGTCGCGATGAGGCTGCGTCCGATGGCGACGGCGGCCGCAGTCTGGTCTTCGGGGGAATTTTGCATCATGGCGGCGTTTAGCGGATTTCGGCCCTTTGGCGCAAGACGAAGCGCTGTCGCCTCTTGACGCGGCGACGGCGCTATGCGACCCGCAAGCGATCATGCATAAGAACTTCCATTTCGTTCTGCTCGCGGCGGCCCTGGTCTCCGGCTGCGTGACGCTGCAGAAGCCCAGCCCGCAGGCCGCAAGCCAGGCTCAGGCAGCGGCGGCGCAGCCTGCCGCGCCCGTCGCGCCAGCCCTCGCCGCCACGATGAACGCGGCGCCCGGCGCCCGCGCCCGCGTCGTCGACCCGGACCTGGGCGGCGACGTCACGATCACGGTCGTCTCGGACTATACGGCAGCGAGCGGGCGGCGCTGCAAGCGCGTCGCCATTCAAGCTGCGGCCGGCTCAAGCACCCGGGTCGCTTGCTGGGGCCAGACCGGCTGGTATTGGAGCCGCGCGTCAATTACCTCATGACTAGCGTTCAGGCGAAGAACGGCCGGAGCGGCGGGACACGGCATTCCGACGCCGGCAAGATCGATGGTGGAGCGTCGAGACATGCTTGATCTGGCGGTGAAAGGGCTCAGCGTTCAGGGCCGGGTCATCTCTGCCGTTATCCTGCGCGAGATCCGCACCCGTTTCGGCATGTACCACCTGGGCTATCTGTGGGCCGTGCTGGTCCCGCTGATGTTCGTGATCTCCCTGACAGTCTTCTTCGCCTTTCTCGGCAAACGCTCGGCCTATGGCGCGCCGATCGAGTTGCTGCTGTTTTCCGGCATGATGGCCTGGCTCTGCTTCATCGACACCCAGGGGCATGTCTCGCGGGCATTTCAGACGAACCGGCAATTGCTGGTCTATCCAATGGTGACCGTGGTGGACATCGTCATCGCGCGCTCTGCCCTGGAGTTCGGCACCAAGCTTGCGGCGACAGCGATCCTCGCCATCATCTTCTACGCCGCCGGCATCGCCATGACGCTGGACGACCCCCTGGCGGTGGCCGTGTCCATGGGCGCGATGGTCTATTTCGGGGCCACGTTCGGGCATATCGTCGGATGCGCGCTCGTGGTCGCGCCCTCGATCGGCTTTGGCGTCAACGCGGTTCGTCGCCTGCTGTTCTTCACCAGCGGCGTGCTCTTCGCCCTGGTGCATGTGCCGGAGCAATGGCGCCATTACCTGTTGCTGAACCCGCTCGCCCACCTGATCGATCTGGCGCGCGGCGGTTGGATCACGGGCTATTCCGCGCCCTATGCCGACATCGACTATGTGATTTCCTGGGCGATCGGCATGGGCGCCACGGCGGCGATCATGGAGCTGGCCGTCCGCCGGCGCCGCGGCGGGGCCATGCGATGATCGTCCTGCATGACGTCTCCAAGTCCTACCGGACCGATAACGGCTACCGGGTGATCCTGGACAATGTTTCGCTGGTCCTGCCGACGGACCGGCATATCGGCGTGCTTGGGCGCAACGGCGCCGGCAAGTCGACGCTGCTGCGCATGATCTCCGGCGAAGAGCAGCCGGATTCCGGCTGGATCGAGCGCGACGCCAAGGTTTCCTGGCCGCTTGGCTTCACCGGCGGCTTTCACCCCGCCCTGACGGCGCGGGAGAATTTGCGGTTCATCTCCCGGGTTTATGACGCCGACATTGATGAAGTGACGGCGTTCGTGAATGACTTCGCGGAGCTCGGCGAATATTTCGACATGCCGATCAACACCTTCTCGTCAGGCATGCGCGGCCGGCTGGCGTTCGGCCTCAGCCTCGCGATGCGGTTCGAGTTTTACCTGATCGACGAACTGGTGTCGGTCGGCGACTACTGGTTTCGCGCCAAGGCCGCTCAGGAATTCGACCGCATCCGCGACGAAGCCGGCCTGCTGATCGTGTCCCACAGTCCGACGACGATCCGGAAGTTCTGCGACACGGGCCTTGTGCTGCGGGACGGACAATTGACGCTGTTCGAGGCGATCGAGGATGCAATCGACTATTATCTCGATGAAGAGTAGACCGTTGCCGAATATCCCGGCTCGACGCCGTTCCCGTTTCAGCTTGGGAGTACGCCTGTTTTGAACGCGACCGCTGTAGCCCGGCGCGGAACGCCGCCCGCCGCCGCCAAGCCCGGCGCGCCGCCGGCCGAACGGGGACCGTCCAAGGTCGCGCCGCCGATCCGGCCAAGCGCCCCTGGCCGCCGCCGCCGGCCGAAGTCCCAGTGGGGCATCCTGCTCGCCGCCGTCGTCGGCGCGCCGACGCTTCTGGCCGCGCTGTATTTCGGCCTGATCGCCTCGCCGCTCTATATTTCCGAGGCCAGCGTCACCATCCGATCGTCGAAGGCGCAGGGCGTGTCCCTGTTCGAGGGGCTGATCAATCCGAACGACGTGACTGTCGGGAATACCGAAACGCAACTCGTCGCGGACTATCTCAGGAGCCGCGACCTGATGGAGCGGGTGGACCGGGAGATCAATTTCCGCGAACGCTTCACCAGCTACAAGGCCGATTTCTTTTCCCGGCTCGAGCCTGGCGCCAGCAAGGAGCAGATGCACAGCTTCTTCAAGGACACGCTTCGCGTGACCGACGACGGGGCGGGCCTGTTGACGCTGACCGTCCGCGCCTTCACGCCCGACGATGCTGTGGCCGTCGCGTCATCGGCCATCGGCGCCGCCGAGCAAATGGTCAACCGCCTGTCGGAAGTCGCCCAGGAAGACGCGCTCCGGGCCGCATTGGCGGAGGTCGAGCGCGGCGAAGAACGGATGATCCGCGCCGCGAATGAAGTCACGGCCTACCAGAAGGCCAGCGGCGACATCGATCCCAGACGATCGGCGGACGCGGTGCTTGGCGTCATCGCCGGCCTGGAAGCGGAGCTGGCGACATCCCGCGTGGCCATGGCCTCTCTCAGGAGCAATTTCCGGGCCGATACGCCCCAGGTGAATTCCCTGAACAGCAAGATCGCGGCGCTGGAGCGGCAGATCGCAGTCGAAAGGCGGCGGTTAGCCGACAGTAATTCCGAAACCCTGACCGAGGATTTGCGCGGCTTCAATGCAGCGCGCCTGCAGTTGGAACTGGCCGAGGCCGGCTACAAATCCGCCCTGGCGTCCCTGGAGGCCGCTCGCGCCAGCGCCCAGAACGACCGCAGTTATCTCGTCGCTTATGCCCCGCCTTCGCTTCCAGATGTAGCGGTCGAGCCAAAGCGCATGTACAAGATCGCGACAGCTTTCGTCGTAAGCCTGCTGGCGTTCGGCGTCGGCAGCCTGATTGTAGGAGCGGTCCGCGAACATGCCCGCGCTTGAAATTCGACCCATCGCCTCGCGCGTCACCTCATCCGTCGCAGCCGCCGTGCTGGCGCTGCTCATGGCATCCACAAGCGCGCTCGCCGCCGACAACGCCCAGTTGGACCGAATTCGGAAATATGCGATCGGCAGCGCCGCCGCGTCCGCCTTCGGAGCATCGCGCGCGCAGACGCCCCTGCCAAGCGCCGGGAACGGCGCGACCGAAGTCGGGCAGGAAGCCGCCGGCGTCAGCGGCGAGGCTGCGAGCGAGCAGTCCCTCGACCGGATCGAGCTTGGCACCCAGCCATTCGGCGCCAGCCTCTTCGGCGGCCAGTTCGCGCGCGAGCGGCCAAGCGGCGTCAATCCGCAATACAAGATCGCGCCCGGCGATCAGATCGCGGTCAATCTCTACGGCGCCCAGCAATTCAGCGAAGTCGTGCCCGTCGACGCCCAGGGCAATCTGTTCGTGCCCGAGGTCGGCCCGATCCCGGTCGCCGGCATTTCCAATAGCCAGTTGCAGAAGACCGTCGAAAGTCGGGTGAACCGGATCTTCACCGACAATGTGCAGGTCTATGTGAACCTGATGGGCGCCCAGACGCTTGGGGTCTTCGTGACCGGCGCCGTCCGGAATCCCGGTCGGTATGCAGGGCTGCCCAGCGATTCCCTGCTCTCCTTCATCGACAAGGCGGGCGGCATCGCGCTGCAGAGCGGCTCGTTCCGGAACGTCTCCATCCTGCGCGGCGGCCAGCCGATCGCCAAAGCCGATCTCTATGACTTCCTGCTGCGCGGCGCCCTGCCGACGCCGCAGTTCAAGGACGGCGACGTCATCCTGATCGGCCCCATTGGCGGCGCGATCACGGTCAATGGCGACGCCCGCGCGACCGCGGCTTTCGAGTTTCCGCGCTTTCCCGTGCTGGGACGCGAACTGGCGTCCTATGCGCGCCCGAAGGCGGACGTGACCCATGTGGCGTTCAGCGGCTTCCGCAATGGCCAGCCGTTCAACAGCTATGTGCCGTACCAGGAATTCCTGGGCGCATCGCTGCAGGACGGCGACCTCGTGATCTTCCAGGCGGACCTGAAGGCGGAGGAAGTCTTCGTCGAGGTCGAGGGGGCCCATCAGGGCGCCGGCCTGATCGCCATCGGGCGCGGCGTGACCCTGGACAGCGTGCTGGACCTCATTCCGGTCGATCCCAGGGTCGCCGCGACCGACAGCATCTTCATCCGGCGCGAGAGCGTCGCCCGCGACCAGAAGCGCGCGCTCGACCGCACCCTGGACGAGCTTGAGCGCACGGCGCTTTCGGCGCTTTCTCAAACGCCCAGCCAGGCGGCGATCCGCGAGCAGGAAGCCAGGCTGGTCCTGGAGTTCATCAAGCGCGCCCGCTCCGTGCAGCCCGATGGCCGCGTCGTCGTCTCGACCGACGCCGGGCGCGCGGATATCCGCATGGAAGCCGGCGATCAGATCGTCATCCCGCAGCAGACCGATCTGGTGCTGGTTTCAGGCGAGGTGGTGCTGCCAGCTTCGGTCGCGTTCACGCCAGGGGCCAGCGTCGCCGACTATGTCCGGCAGGCGGGCGGCTATGCCGAGCGCGCCGACCCCGACAAGATCGTCGTCATTCGCGCCAGCGGCGCAGCCTTGGTCGGCGCCGACGTCGAGGTGCGCCGGGGCGATCAGATTCTGGTGCTGCCGGGCGTCGATCCGAAGTTCTTCCAGATCGGGGCCGACATCATCGAGATCCTGTTCAGGGTGGCGATCATCGCCGCCGCCGTCGTCGCGCTCTGACCGGCTTTCGGGCGCTGGATCCTCATGTTCGAGCATGGAACGCGCGCTTGCCCGAACGCGCCATGCATTCATTGATTGAAAGCGATCGACCCCCATTCCGGCGCTGCCGCCGCGATGCGGGCTGATCCAGGGAAGCCAGGTCCGGTGCGCGTTCTTGCAGTTTCAGCTTCCCCGTGCCTGCATGATGCGCGGCCGCGTTTCACCGCCCAGCAGCTCGCGGCGCTCGGCCATGAGGTCGTTCTGATCTGCCGGGAGCATGCCGACGCCCCGGCCGAAGAGGCCCTCGGCAAGGCCCGCCTCGTCCGCCGCATCTTCAACGAAGTCCCGAACCTGCGGCGATCGCGCTCGCTCGGCCCCGCGGCCCGCGGCTGGATCCGCTTGCTTGGCTTCTGGCGCAGCATCGCAGGCGCATTGGGCGCTGCGGCGCTGATGCGCGCTTGCACCCTGTCGCAGGAATTCTGGGCGATCGCGAGCCATGGCGAAGCGTTCGTCGAAAGCGAGTGGCAGGGCCGGGTCGATATCGTCCATGCGACCGGCCTGCCGGCGCTGCCGGGCGCCGGGCGGCTCGCCCGCCTTTATGGCGCGCGCCTCGTCTACGACATCATCGAGCTCGAGCGCGACCGCAATGCCCGGTATAATCCCGCGTTTCATTGGATGCGCCTCCGCCTGGAGCGCTACTGGATCCGTCAGGCCGACGCCTGCGCCGCCGTATCCGAGGAGATATCCCTGCAGGCGGCGCGCGACTACGCCGTCCGGCTGCCGGACACGATCTACAACACCGGCCCGGCCGATCCGGTTGAGCCGGGATTGCGGAAGGCGATCGGGCTCGACGCGGAAGCGACGCTCGCGGTCTATATCGGGGCCGCCGCCAAGAACCGCGGCCTGGAAGCCGCCATCCGGGCGACCGGCTTGGACCCAAGCTTGCACCTGGCGGTGATCGGGCCGCTGACCGAGGTTTTCCAGGAGCGCTATGGCGCCATCGTCGAAGCGGCCGGAGCCGTCGGCCGCGTTCATGCGGCGGCGGCGCGCGCGCCGGGCGCGGCGGCGCGGTTCGTCGCGGATGCCGACGTGGCCCTCGCCCTCGGCGAGCCGACCTGCGCCAGCTATATCTTCGCCCTGCCGAACAAGTTGTTCCAGTCGGTTACGGCGGGCCTTCCCGTCATCGTCGGCCGCACCCGGGCGCTTCGCCGCATCTCGGCCGCGACCGGCATCGGCGAAGCCGTCGACGAACGCGATCCCGCCGCATTGGCCGCCGCCATCCGCCGACAGGCGGCGCGCCACGGCCAGCCCAGGTATCGGGCGGCGCGCGCAGCATTCCTCGCGCGCTATGGCGACGCGACCTCGATAGGGGCCTGGGGCTGTCTCTATGGCAGGCTGGCTAGATCGGCGTCGCGTGACAGCCGTCACATTATTAATCCGCTTTGCCATTAGGATTATGGAGATGGTTGACCCACATGCCATTCGGTGCTTGTACTCGCATGGGCCTGCAAGTGACCGTCGCAGCCAACGGCGAACGCCGCGTGGGACTGTGCGACACGAACAACGGGGAAGATAATGTTTAAGTCCTTCGAAGGCGCTTGCGTCGCAGTCACCGGCGCCGCCGGAACTGTCGGCAAGGAACTCGTGCGTCAGTTGATGCTGGAGCCGACGGCGCAGGTGCGCGCGCTCGACAACAACGAAACCGGCCTGTTCGAGCTTGAGCACGAAATGAACAAGCCTGGCCAGCTGGCTGCCTATTTGTGCGACATCAGCAAGCAGGAAGGCCTGATGCGCTTGCTCGACGGCGTCGATTACGTTTTCCATGCCGCCGCCCTGAAGCATGTGCCGCTTTGTGAATCGAGCCCGTTCGAGGCGGTCAAGGTCAACGTGCATGGCATGGAAAATGTCGTGCGGGCCTCCCAGGCGGGGGGCGTCAAGAAGGTGCTGTTCACGAGCTCGGACAAGGCGGTCAATCCGACCAGCGTCATGGGCACGACGAAATTGATGGGCGAGCGGTTGATCACGGCGGCGCAGATGTCGGTCAGCGCGCGCCGCCCGACCCAGTTTGCCTCGACCCGCTTCGGCAATGTCGTCGGCTCGCGCGGCTCCGTGTTTCCGCTGTTCATTCAGCAGATCGCCAAGGGCGGCCCGGTCACCCTGACCCACCAGGACATGACGCGCTTCATGATGACCCTGGATGAAGCGGCTGAGATGGTGATCGATTCCATCCGCTATGCCACGGGCGGCGAAATCTTCATCACCAAGATGCCGGTCATGCGCATCATCGATGTGGCCGAGGTGCTGGTCGAAATGATGGCGCCCTATTACGGCCGCGATCCGAAAGATATCGAGATCAGGATTGTCGGCATGCGCCCTGGCGAAAAGCTCTATGAGGAACTCTCCACCGCCGAGGAAGTCGCGCGGATGTGGGATTGCGGCCGGTATTTCGTCGTAGATCCGCTCGGCGCGAAAGGCGACCGCACATATCCCGCCGCGAAGCCGACCAGAGCCGACCGGGTTTATATTTCCTCGACTGAGCCCGCGCTCGCCCAGGACAGCATCCGCCAGTTCATCGAACGCGCCGGCGTGCTGCCGCTGGACTACAAGCCGGCGCGCCAGCCGCGGGTCGCCGTCGCCTGATCGGCGCATCCGATCCGGTCGCCTGATCCGAAGCCGGATCGCCGAAGCTTCCAACCCCGCGTCGGGCGACCGGCGCGGGGTTCTTCATGCCTGCCCCTTGCGCCTTTGTCTTGACCCCGCGCCTGGCAATCGCCACTTGATGCCTTCCCGGATCGATTGCGAGAATTGCCCCAGATGACCAGCTACGGCCGCACCTTCATTCTGATCGCAGCCATGACCGCGCTCTTCGGCGCGATCGGGCTGATGCTTGGCGGCGTCGGCGGCATGCTGATCGCGCTTGGCCTCGCGGGCGCGATGAACGCCTTCGCGTACTGGAATTCCGACAAGCTGGCGCTCCGCATGCACGGCGCCAGGGAAATCGGCCGGCAGGACGCGCCCAATCTGTTCGCAATGATTGAAAACCTCTCGGCCCGCGCCGAGTTACCGATGCCGCGGGTCTATGTCATCGACAATCCGCAGCCGAACGCTTTCGCGACCGGCCGCAACCCCGAGAACGCCGCTGTCGCCGCGACGACCGGCCTCCTGCAATCGCTGTCCCACGAGGAGACGGCGGGCGTGATGGCGCACGAACTCGCCCATATCAAGAACCGCGACACGCTCATCATGACGATCACGGCGACGATCGCCGGCGGCGTCTCCATGATCGCCAATTTCGCGATGTTCTTCGGCGGCAGCCGCAACAATCCCCTTGGCATGGTCGGCGTGATCCTGATGATGATCCTGGCGCCCATGGCGGCGGCCGTCGTGCAGATGGCGATCAGCCGAACCCGAGAATATGAAGCCGATCGCATCGGCAGCGAGATTTGCGGCAATCCGCTCTGGCTGGCGTCGGCGCTGGCCAATCTGCACCGGGGCGCCGCGCGCATCGACAACCCGAGCGCCGAAGCGAACCCGCAGACGGCCCACATGTTCATCGTGAACCCCTTGCATGCCCATGCGGTGGACGGGCTGTTCTCGACCCATCCGGCGATGGCGAACCGCATCGCGCGGCTGGAGGCCCAGGCGGCGGCGATGGGCCTGACCGCGAAGGCGCCGGGGCCGTGGGGTTGAGCCGCGCGCGGGCCGCAGCGCTTTCCGTCCTGGACGCCACGCTTTCAGGCCGCGCGACGCTCGACCGCGCCTTCGAGCGCGCCGCCGCGCGCGAGGATCTGACCGGCCCCGACCGGGGCTTCGCCCGCCTGCTCGTCGCCGTGACGCTTCGCCGGCTCGGCGAGATCGATGCGGTGATCGCGCCCTTCCTCCGCCGGCCGCTGCCCAAGAAAGCCCTGACCGCGTCGAATATTCTGAGGCTCGGCGCAGCGCAATTGTTGTTTCTGAATACGCCCGCCCATGCCGCCGTCGGCGAGACCACCGGCCTCGCCCGCGGCCAGGCGGCAAGCTACAAAGGCCTCGCCAATGCTGTCCTGCGGCGCATCGCCGAGGGCGGCCCGGCGCTCGCCGATCCCTCGAAAGCCGCCCGCCGGAACACGCCGGGCTGGCTCTGGGAAAGCTGGGCCAAGGCTTACGGCGCGGACGTCGCCGGCAGGATCGCCGACGCGCATATGGTCGAGCCGCCGCTCGACCTGACCGTCCGCGACGGCGCGGACGCCCGATGGGCGGCGGCGCTTGGCGGGGAAGCCCTGCCGACCGGCGGCGTTCGCCTGGTCGCGACCGGCCGGCCGACCGACCTCGCCGGCTATGGCGACGGCGCCTGGTGGCCCCAGGACGCGGCCGCCGCCCTGCCGGCGCGCCTGTTCGGGCCGGTCGCCGGCAAATCGATCGTCGATCTCTGCGCCGCGCCCGGCGGCAAGTCCGCGCAACTGGCGGCGGCCGGCGCCAGGGTGACCGCGGTCGATATCGCCGAGCCGCGCATGCGCCGCCTGGCGGAGAACATGCGCCGCTTGAAGCTCGACGTGACCGCCGTCGTCGCCGACAGCCTGGAATGGCGCCCGGACATGCCGGCCGATGGCGTGCTGCTGGACGCGCCCTGTTCCGCGACCGGCACCATCCGCCGCCATCCCGACGTCGCCTGGAGCAAATCGACGGCCGCCGTCCGCGCCTTGCTGCCGATCCAGTCCGAGCTCCTGGACGCCGCCGCGGAGATGCTGAAGCCCGGCGGGGTTCTGGTCTATGCCTGCTGCTCGCTCCAGCCCGCGGAAGGCCCCGAGCAGATTGCGCGGTTCCTCGAACGCAAGGCGGACTTCGCCAGGAAGCCCATCGGCCCGGACGAGGTCAGCGGCCTGCCGGAAGATGCGCTGACCTCCGACGGCGATCTCCGCACGCTGCCCTGCCACTGGGCCGAACGGGGCGGCATGGACGGGTTCTACGTGGCGCGCCTGATCAGGGCCTAGATGCTGCCGCCGCCTCTCGAACAAGCGACCCCGCAGGATGCATCGGCGATCGCGGCGCTGCATGTGGCCGTCTGGCGGCTGACCTATGCCGGCCTCGCGCCGGCGGACGCTTTCAACGCGCTGGATGAGCGGGTCCGCCTCCCCTATTGGGCGGCGGCGCTGGCGGACCCGGAGCGGCAAGGCGGCATTCTGGTCGCCCGCGATCGCGCCGGCGGCCTCGCCGGTTTCGGCATGGCCGGGCGGGACGGCCATCCGGCGATGGGCGGACGGGGCGAGATCAAGCATCTCTATGTGGCGGCGGCGGCCCAGGGGCAGGGAGTCGGCCGGGCGTTGCTCGGCGCGCTGATGCGGCATCTTGCGGGCCAGGGCGCCCCCGGCGCCGCCCTCGGCGTCGTCGACGGCAACGCGCCCGCGATCGCGTTCTACGAGCGGCTGGGCGGCGTCAGAATCGGCGCTTACACCGACCCCGGCCCGCGCTGGCGCTCCCGCAATCTCGTCTATGCCTGGGACTGGGCCGCCAGCGCCGCCCAGATCAAACCAATCTTAGGCGGAATCGCCCAAGATTGGATAATTTGATCGATCTCAATAAGGTAGAGCATGGACCGCGCGTCCGCCTGGACGCGCCATGCTCTGAAGCCGGGCAGGCGCTATCGCGCCATCATGGGCTGAGGACGATATGCTCGGTCGTGCCGCCGCAGCTATAGCAGCAGTCAGAGCACTGTTCCTTGTCGCCGTGGCCGACGCCCCAATACACGCTGGCGTCGCCCGCCAGCCAGGCGCCATAGCAGATCTGCTCGCCGGGCCGGCATGACAGATTGATGGTCTTGGTCTCGTAATCGTCGAGATTATAAGCTGAGCCGCCGCCCGGCCAGGAGCGGTTATAGTCCTGGCTGTAGAATTCAATCTGGACGACATTCGGATGCTGGCTTTCAACGATGAATTCCAGTTGATCGGCTTGCACAGGCGCCAATTGAAAAAAACAGGCGCCGACAAACGCCAGAACCGCCGCAAAAACCGACGACCGCATCTTTCGCACTCCGAATTGCTTGAAGTAAAAGGCTAATCTCAGAACGAATTCTTGTAAAGACGTCCGCGCAAACCGGCGCTGAAAATTTATAACGCGAAAAGCGCCAGCTTGGAGACCTGCTCAGCCTCTCCAAGTTTGGCGTCAACCTGACGCGACTGGAGTCTGGCGGCGAAAGCGCGCTCCTGCATCGCCATTCGGTGCAGGAGGAGTTTGTCTATATCGTCGAGGGCGCGCCGACCCTGGTGACGGAAGCCGAAGACATTCAACTCCAATCCGGCATGTGCGCCGGGTTCTCGCCCGACGGGGGCGCCCACCAGATCGTCAATCGCACCAGGATAGACGTGTTCATTCTGGCAATCGGCGACCGCGCCGCCGGCGACGAAGGCAGTTACCCGAAAGACGACCTCAAGGCCGAAATGGACAGCGACGGCCGGTGGCGATTTCTCCACAAGGACAGCTCGCCCTACTGAGGCCAGCCGTGCTTGCGTTCATTTCGTAAGGTCCATGTCGGCGGCGGCGGTTGATGCGTCCGCGTCGAAGCGCCGGTCGTAGATTGGCCGTTCGCCCGTCGTCGGCCCTTGGTACTGCACGAACAGCATCGTGCAGCCGTATTCCGTGAACATTTCCTGCTCGACGTGCGGGTCCGCGTGATAGACGAGGTCGCCGGCTTCCAGGCGTTTGTCGCCCAGTCGGCACGCGCCTTCCAGCACATACCAGACCTGGGCGAAGTCGTGGCCATGAAGCGGAAAGCCAGTTCCTGCAGGATAGCGGATCGTGCCGGCGTTGGGCGCGGTCGGGTCCTCCGCCGTCGGATGGATGACCATGCGCGTGATATTGCCGAAGCGCCCGACCGTGCCGGGATGTTGGTCCGGCCGTGCGATCAGCGCGCCAGCCGGGTTGTCGACGTTGTTCATCTGGCGGTTCCTTCTGGTCTGTTGCGGGCGCGATCGGGCGGGGCAGGCATGTTTCAACCGGGATTTCCCATTTGGCTCTCCCAAGCGAAGCGTGCCGCGCCCAACGGCGGCGGTCAAGCTGGAAGTCGAGGAGAACTGCTGACAGGGCGATCCGGCCGAAGCCGGAATGCACGCTGGCGGGCACTGAGGACCGGCAAGAGATAGAGTTCGCCGCCTTCTGGACAAACCTCTCCCGCTTTCGCTGCAGGCCGATGGTGCGACAGGCGCCCCGGTCATGAAGACGCCGCCTCAACTGGCGGCCCGCGCAGGCCGTTGATCAGGTCGAGGACGCCGGCGAACACCGCGCGCGGCAGGGCGGTTTCGGCCGTCTAGAAGACGGCATAGCGCGCATGGCGCACCATTCGCGCGCCCGTCTTGATCGGCCGCTCCCTAAGCGAGGCCAGCGACCAGCTCTCGATAGCCTTTAGCGTGGCTGACGTGCGCAGGAAGGTCGCCAGATTGTAGGCAAGCGCATGCAGCTGGAGGCGCACGGCATTGGCGGCGAAGCGGATGCATGAAAGGCGCAACCACTTCACAGCGTACTTGCCTTCCCTGATGTGCTGCTCTGCCGTGCCCCGGTCATTGTAGAAAACCGGCACCCGCTCATTCGGCAGGCTGCGGTTGGTCACGATGAACCCGATGGTCGGGAACAACTGGCCCGGATGGAACTCGACCTTCGCCACGATCCGCCTGGGCGTCGATCAGCTCCTGGCACGGTAGTGGAAGCTCGTACTGCGGCGCACGACATGGTTCGGCGGGCGGCCTGGCGGTCGCCGGGTCAGGAACGCAACCTGTTCGTGGAGCTTGGGATTGCCGTTGATGCGGATCGCATAATCCCAGCCCTCGGTCTCCAGGAGGTCGAACAGCGCCGGGATGGCGAACGCCGCATCGGCCCGGAACCGCCGGCGCGTGATCGAAGGCCGCGCGTCGGCGGAATAACGCGCCAGCACCGGCTTCAGAACATCTTCCCAGCCGTCGGCGCTTTGGACGTTGCCGGGCCGGAGCGCGCATCGCTCCAGATTGCACGGCGACAAACAAGGTGAGAATGCGCCATGCTTCAACGCCCGTCCACCGATCAGTTGGCGCATGACCGGGTCGCAGCTGAGCCGGTCGGCGTCGTTGACATCCTCATAGCCGGCCAGGCGCGAGAAGATCATCTGGCGCAGCAGGCCGGCGAGGTGATGGCGGCCGTTCTTCCCGGTGCGGGGATCGGCGATGTGGTTCGTGGCCACATCAATGAGGCCAAGCGCGTCGTCGAGTTCACGGCGCAGCAGCAAGCCGCCATCCGAACTGATCGAAGACCCCTGGAATGAAAGCTTCACGGAGCGGTCGAACTGAAGCTGCAAAGGGCCGGAATGCGCTTCATCCGTCGCGTTCGACCCCAAATCCTTGCTCCAATACCATCAACCCATTGCTATCGTGAGGTTATCACGCTGACAGAGGTCGAGAAACTCCGGTCCATATGGGAAATGCGGGATATAAAAAATCGCGAACTTCGCGCGTCCGCCTGAGCCTGGGGCGGTTACGGCCGGTCCTTGAAGGTGTGTTCGGGCCCGGGGAAGGCCCGGCTTCGCACATCGTCGGCATAGGCGGCGACGGCGGCGTCGGCGCTGGCGGCGAGCTCGGCGTAGACCTTCGCGAACTTCGGCCGGAAATCCGGGAACATGCCCAAAATGTCATCCACGACCAGGATCTGGCCGTCGCAGGCCGGCGAGGCGCCGATGCCGATGGTGACGGCCGGAACCGCCGCCGTGATCGCGCGCGCCGCGGCTTCTGTCGTCTTCTCGATCACGATGCCGAAGGCGCCGGCGTCGGCGAGCGCCTGTGCGTCGGCCATCAGGCGGCTGGCGTCGTCGCCCCGGCCCTGGACCTTGTAGCCGCCAAGCGCGTTCACCGCCTGCGGCGTCACGCCGATATGGGCGAGGACAGGCACGCCCCGCGCCTGGAGGAAAGCGACCGTCGGCGCGATATGGGCGCCGCCTTCCAGCTTCACCGCCCCGCAGCCGGTCTCGGCCATCAGCCGGGCGGCGTTCCGGAAAGCTTGCGCGGGCGATTCCTCATAAGAGCCGAACGGCATGTCGACCACGACCAGGGCGGCGGCGCTGCGGCTGACGACGGCGCGGCCATGGGCGATCATCATGTCCATGGTGACGCCGACCGTCGACGCCATGCCATAGATCGTCATGCCAAGGCTGTCGCCCACCAGAATGAAATCGCAATGCCGGTCGACGATGGCGGCCAGGGGCGCCGTATAGGCGGTCAGGCTGACGATCGGGGCCTTGCCCTTCATGGCGCGGATGTCGGGCGCCGTGCGGCGACGGATCGATGCGTGGATGCTCATGGCGGATGGCGCTTCCGGTTAGCGAAGGGAACAGAACATGTGGGGATTGCGAGACCGCTCTTAAACCATCTGACCGATCAGGCGCCGACGACGAAGCTGCCGGCCCGCTGGCGAATCGTCTTCGCGAGCGCCATGGCGACGATGACGCCGGTTTTCGGGTTGGCCGGGCTTGGGATCATATCTTCGTGGAACGCCAGGCGGCCGGCGGCGCCGGTCGCTTCCAGATCGATCACGTGATTGACGATCGTCGGGTCGGCGATGATGACCAGACGGGTCTTGTCGAGGCCGGCCCCGGCGAACGCCGCCGCGGCCGAGATGTTCACATTGCCCGGATAATGCGGCGCGCCTTCGCGCACCGTGCCGTCGAACAGCACTGCCGGCGCCCGAAGCGCCATCAGATCGACCAGCTTTTCCCCCGGCGTGCCGAGCCAGGCCGCCGGCGGCTTCCTGACCGTGACGACCGCGCTATCGACGCCGCCTTCCGCCATCGCCGCAAGCATGTCGAGCCCGCCGATGCCGGCCGAGGGCAGGATCAGCTTGCCGCCGCCCGCCGTCGCCGCATCCAGAAGGCGCGCGCGCAGGCCGTCGTCGATCAATGCGCCGATGGAGGTGACGGCGACTTCCTTGCCCGCGCGCAGCAGCGGCTCCACATGGGTCTGCACGGCCCCATGACCCGCGCCCTCGACGATATAGTCCGGCTCGAGCGCCAGCAGCGCCGCCGCCGTCGTCACCGTCGGCAGGCCGGCGTCCGGTCGCGGCGTGCGGACAAGCGCGCCGACGAAGACGACATTCCGGGGAAACCCGCCCGCCAGATATTGCCGCACGAGCGGCGCCGCGACAGCGCCAAGGCCGATGAGGCCGACCTTCAGAACCTGGCCCATCCGCCTATTCGCCGCCGATCGCGCCGCTGGCCTTGAGCGCGGCGATCCTGGCGTCGTCATAGCCCAACCGCTCCTTCAGGATTGCGGACGTGTGCTGGCCGAGCGTCGGCGGCGGCGCGTAGGGACGGAGCTTCGAGGCGGAGAAATTCAAGGGCGAGCCGATCACCCGGACCGGACCGGCGACCGGATGCTCCACCGTCGCGACCATGCCGCGGGCGGCGACCTCCTCTGATTCGAGCGCCTCGCCGACCATGCGCACCGGCCCCGCCGGCAGATGGCGCATCCGCTTCAGCCAGGCGTCGCGCGGCTTGGCGGCAAAGATTTCTTCCAGGATCTCGAACAGCGCCGGCCGATTGGCCAGCCGGTCCGCCGGCTCCTTGAAGCGGGGATCGTCGACAAGGTCCGGCCGGTCCAGCACATCCCGGCAGAGTTGGCCGTAAAGCCGGTTCGTGCCGAGCGCCATGTAGATCGGCCCGTCGGCGGTGTCGAACAAATTGGTCGGCGTCGAGGTCATGTGCGAATTGCCGGCGCGCTTCGGCTGATCGCCGGAGCAGAGATAGAACAGCCCGGCATTGCCGAGCGACGCGACCGCCATGTCCATCAGCGCGAGATCGATATGCTGGCCCTGCCCCGATTGCCCGCGCGCCAGGAGCGCCGCGCAGACGGCCGCGACCGACTGCAGGCCGGTCATGGTGTCGACCAGGCTGAGCGCATGGCGCATCGGCGGCCCGTCCGCCGCGCCGGTCAGGGACATCATGCCGCTTTCCGCCTGCAGGACGGGATCGAAGCCCGGCCGGTCCCACATCGGACCGGTCTGCCCATAGGCGGAGACCGAGAGATAGATCAGCTTCGGGAACCGGTCCTTCAAGCTGGCATAGTCGAGGCCGAAGCGCTTCATGACGCCGGGCCGGTAGTTTTCGACCAGGACATCGACATCCTCGAGCAACGCCAGGAGGATCGCCTTGCCGTCCGCCGTGCGCGGATCGAGGGCGAGGCTTTGCTTGGAGCGGTTGAAGGCCAGGAAGAAATGCGCCTCGCCGCCGATGCTGGGCGACGTCATGCGCCGGGTATCGTCGCCGTCATCGGGGTTCTCGACCTTGATGACGTCGGCGCCCAGATCGGCAAGCTGCTGGGTGCAAAGGGGACCGGCGATGATGCGCGAGAAATCGAGCACCCGGATGCCGGTCAGGGGCGGCGGCAAGGTCGCGCCGGTAGTCGTTTCAGGAGCGGTCATCGGCTTTTGGCCTCCCAGTTCCGGGCGCGCGCTGGCCCGCCTTCGCCAAGGCGCGGGGCCGGGCGCGGCGTCGCGAGCGGGGTGTCGCGGAAGCGCATGGGGTTGCGGATCGACGGCGCGCCGCCGCCAGCCTCGGCGGAGACGATCAGGCCGCGCTCCACGGATTCCGGGGCGACGACCGCCTCGTCTAGGGTGCGGATCGGGCCGCCCGGCACGCTGCCGGCTTGCATCTTCGCAATCCAGTGGGCGCGCGGCCGGGTCTTGAAGAGCGGGATGATAATGTCCATCAACGCATCCAGGTTGGCGACGCGGCCGCTGTTCCGGGCGTAGTCCGGATGGTCGATCAGGTCGGTCCGTTCCAGCACGTTTTCCGCGAAGCGGCGCCAGACGCGGTCGCCCGCGACGGTCATCTGAAACTCGCCGTCGCTCGCCTCAAATACGCCGAGGGGCTGGGCCGCCGGACTGCCATTGCCCCAGCGCTTCGGCCGCTCGCCGTTGACCAGGAACTGCATGGCATAATGATATGAAATCACGACCGACTGGTCATAAAGCGCCACATCGACATCCTCGCCCTCGCCGTCGTCGCAGCGGGCGATCAAGCTGGCGAGCATCCCCTGAACGACGCTCGCGCCGGCCGCGACCGAGGGCATCGGCAGGCCGGAACGGACCGCATCGAAATCCGGCCGCCCGTTGATTGAGAGCCAGCCGGATTCCGCCTGGATCGTGGCGTCATGGGCAGGCACGTCCGGATCGACGCCGTCGCCGTAGGGCGTCAACCGCCCGACGACGAGAGCTGTCGCCTCGGCCGCCGGCGCAAGCTGGCGCACGATCCCTTCCGGCGTGCCGTCGATCGCGCCATCGGCCGCCAGCAGCAAGGCGCGCAAGGTCGCCCGATCGGCGGGCAGCGCCAGGTCCAGCGCGATCGAGGCCTTGCCCCGATGCAGGGCATGAAAGGCGGCGGGCGCGTCCAGGATGACCGGCCCCGGCCAGCGGCGCATGGCGTCGCCTTCCGGCGGTTCGATCTTCACGACGTCGGCGCCCAGATCGGCGAAATTCCGGCCGGCATAGGCGATGGCGGGACCCTCGCCGATCTCGACGATCTTCATCCCCGCGAGCGGCCCGGTCATGATGCGATCTCCTCGGCGCCGACGGCTTTGAGCTGGCTGCTGTCATAGCCCAGCCAGCGCTGGAGCACGGCCGCGGTATCCTGGCCGAGCATCGGCGCCGCCTGGGCCGGCTTCAGGCCGCGCCGTTTCAGGCGGTAGGGCGGCGCCAGTTCCGGCGCCGTGCCGTGCACCGGATGCGGCGCCGTGCCGGCAAGCCCCCGGCGCATGGTCTCGACCGAGGCGAGCGCTTCGGGAATTTCGCGGATCGGCGCGGCCGGCACGCCAAGGCCGCGCAAGGTCGATATCCAGTAGTCCGCCGGCCGGGCCGAAATCGCGGCCGCGACGGCGGCATCGAGCGTCGCCCGGTCCGCGATGCGTCCCTCCGCAGTCCGGTAGCGCGGGTCCTGGCCGAGCGCCGGCTGGTCGATGGCGCCCATCAGGGCCAGAAAGCTGCGGTCGCAATCGGCGACGACCATGATCGGCTGGCCGCAGGCGGCGACATAGCGATTGGCGGGCGCGGCCCAATGGTCCGCATTGCCGAGCTTCACCGGAACCGCGCCGCCCGCCATGTACTGGACCGCGAGCGGCGTCGTGTTGAAGGCGCCGGTATCGTAGAGCGGCACTTCGACAAACTGGCCCTTGCCGGTCTGCTTGCGATGCCAGAGGGCTGCAAGCGCCGCGAGCGCGCCGTTCAGGCCGGTCGTCACGTCCGTCATGGGAATGGCGAGACGCACAGGCTCATGCTCCGGCTGGCCCGTGACCGACTGGAAGCCCGATTCCGCCTGCACCACGGGGTCATATCCCGGCCGCTTCGCGAACGGCCCGTCGCGGCCATAGGCGGATGTGGAGCAGTAGATCAACTCTTCTCGGCGCACGCTGTCATAGTCGAGGCGGTATTTCGCCATGACGCCGGTCGAGAAATTCTCGATCACGATATCGGCCTGGTCGATCAACGCCCGGGCCGCCTTGCAGCCGGCGTCCGTCGCGAGATCGAGCGCGACCGACTGCTTGCCGCGATTGTAGACCAGGAACGCGGGCGAAAGACCCTTGTAGCTCGGCGGCTGGTAGCCGCGCGTGTCGTCGCCGCCTTCCGGATGCTCGAGTTTCACAACCTCGGCGCCGAGGTCGGAGAGGATCATCGAGGCGACGGGGCCGGCGATGACGCGCGTAAAATCGACGACCTTGATGCCGGTCAGCGGCGGGCGCATCGCGTCACTCCTTCGGTTCGGTTGCGACGCCAGCGGCGATCAGCGCTTCTATCTCGTCATTGTCGTAGCCGGCGAAGGCCAGCGCCGCGCGGCTGTGCTGGCCGAGCAGCGCCGGCGCGAACGGCGCCGCGGTCGGGGTGCGGGAGAGCTTCATCGGGCTCGCGACCTGCTCGATCGGGCCGAGCGAGGCATGCTCCGTCGTTACGATCATGCCGCGCTCGCGGAGTTCCGGCGCATGCAAGGCCTCGACGATATCGCGCACGGCGCCGACAGGCAGGCCCGCATCGCGCAGTTTCGGGATCCAGGCGGCGCGGGTGTTCGTCTTCAGGATCGCGCCCAGGGTTTCGCGGCAATAGGCGCGGTTGGCGACCCGTGTCTTGACGTCGATCAATTTCGGGTCGGTCAAGAGGTCCGGCCGTTCAAGGCCGGCCGTGCAGAGCCGTTCCCACTGGCGTTCGTTGCCGCAGACCAGGGAGATCAGCCCATCGGCGCATTCATACAAGCCAAGCGGCTCGATGAACGGATGCCCGCCGCCATAGCGCATCGGGCTTTTGCCGGTCGATAGCGCGACTTGGGCGTAGTTGGCGACCGAAGCGGCGGAACTGTCGAGCAAGGCGATGTCAATATGCTGGCCAAGGCCGTCCCGGTCGCGGGCGCGCAGCGCGCCGAGGATCGCCTGGCTCGCGTACATGCCCGTGAACATATCGGCGTAGGAGACGCCGGTGCGCAGCGGCAGGCCGTCCGGCTCGCCGGTCATCCACATCATGCCGCTTTCGGCCTGGGCGATCGGATCGTAGCCGGCGACCATCTTGTTGGAGCTGGCATGGCCGTAGCCCGTGACCGAGCAATAGACGAGCTTCGGGTTGATCGCCGCCAGGTCGGCATAGCCAAGGCCCTGGCGGGTCATGACGTCCGCCCGGAAATTCTCGACCAGGATATCCGCCTTGACGACGAGGCGCTTGACGACCGCCTGCCCGGCCGGGCTGGCGATATCCAGCGCCAGGCTTTCCTTGTTCCGATTGGCGGCCAGGAAATAGGCGGACTCGCCGTTCAGTTCCGGCAGCGCGTCATACCGGCGGGTATCGTCGCCGGTCTTCGGGTGCTCGATCTTGATGACGCGCGCGCCAAGGTCCGCGAGCGCGAGCGTCGCCCAGGGGCCGGCAAGGACGCGGGTAAAATCCAGGATGACGACGCCGTCCAGCGGCGGAGCGGCTTTGGCGGGTGCGGGCATAGATGATGGTTCCAAGGAATGACGCAAAGGAGCGCGGGCAAGGCCAAATCGTGGACGACCGCCCCACGCCCGTCAAATGGGCGTGGGGCGGCGTTGGAACGGGCCGCGCAAGCCGGGCGAAGCGGCGCCCGGCTTGCGGCTTTCAGCCTTGGCGCTCCCGCCGTCGCTTCGCCGCGGATTTCGCGAACAGGTTCAGGCCTTCCACGGCGATGGCGAAAGCGATCGCGAAGTACAGATAGCCGCGCGGAATGTGGAATTGCAGGCCGTCGGCGATCAGCGCGACGCCGATCAGCAGCAGGAACGACAGGGCCAGCATCTTCGCCGTCGGATGGGCTTGAATGAAACTGGAAACCGGCCCGGCCGCGAACATCATGACGCCGACGGCGGTCACAACGGCGGCGATCATGACGGCGAGCTCATCGGTCATGCCGACGGCCGTGATGATCGAATCGAGCGAGAACACCAAATCCAGCACCATGATCTGGCCGACCGCGAGGGCGAATGTCGTCGACGGCTTCTTCGGGCGGTCGTCGTCGTAGCCGCCTTCGACGGCATGATGGATTTCCAGCGTGCCCTTGGTCAGAAGAAACAGGCCGCCGCCGATCAGGATGATGTCGCGCCAGGAGACCGCCGTGCCGAACGCCTCGAATGCCGGTTTCGTAAGGCCGACGATCCAGGCGACGGCGAACAGCATCAGGATCCGCATCACCATCGCCGCGACCAGGCCGATGCGCCGGGCCAGGGCTTGCTCGGACGCCGGCAGCTTCGCGGCGACGATCGAGATGAACACCAGATTGTCGACGCCGAGGACGATTTCGAGCGCCGCAAGCGTCGCGAAGCTCAACCAGATATCCGGGTTGGACAGGAGATCGAGCATCAACGGGTCCCGGCGTTGCGTCGCTTGATGGCGGCGACGCGGGCTTCGATGGCCTCACGCTCCAGATGGCCGCGCTCGATCAGGGTCTTGTGCAGGCCGAGCAGCCAGCGCCCGTAATAGGGCGCGTTGTCATAGGTCGCCTGGTCAAGCTCTTCCTGGGTTCGCCGGGAGACGTCCGAGGTCATTTTCGGATCGACCTTCCCCATCAGGATGCGCATGGCGTCGACGCGCTTGTCGAAGAGGTTCGGCTCATAGGCGCTCTGGTCGATGGGGCCGGCTGGCTGGCCGCCATAGTCCGATGGCAGACGCGACATGTCAGGTCTCCTTGGCGGTCCGGTCCGGCATGATACAGCGACTGTCCGCTTCGCGGAACTGTCTCTTTCAGGCATCGGCTCACAGCATTATGCTTTGTCGCCTCACTGACGGCGTTTAGGGATGGATGGCATGGCCGACACACTCAAAGAAGCGGCCCTGGCGTATCATCGCAGGGCGCCTGCCGGGAAGCTGGCGATCCAGGCGACGAAGCCGCTCAGCACCCAGCGCGATCTGGCGCTGGCCTATTCGCCGGGCGTCGCGGCGGCCTGCGAAGCGATTGTCGACGATCCGGGCGAGGCGGCGCTGGTCACCGCGCGCGGCAACCTCGTCGGCGTCATTTCGAATGGCACGGCGGTCCTGGGGTTGGGCGCCATCGGCCCGCTCGCGGCGAAGCCGGTCATGGAAGGCAAGGCGGTTCTGTTCAAGAAGTTCGCCGGCATCGACGTCTTCGACATCGAAGTCGACGAAACCGATCCCGAGCGCTTCTGCAACGTCGTCGCCGCCCTGGAGCCGACCTTCGGCGGCATCAATCTGGAGGACATCAAGGCCCCGGAATGCTTCGTGATCGAACGCGAACTTCGGTCGCGCATGAACATCCCCGTCTTCCACGACGATCAACACGGCACGGCGATCATCGTCTCCGCGGCGGTCCTGAATGCGCTGCGGCTGGTGGGCAAGGACCCGGGCGCGGTGAAGCTCGTCGCGTCCGGCGCGGGCGCCGCTTCGATCGCCTGCCTGAACCTGCTCTGCGGCCTCGGCCTGAAGCGCGAGAACATCTGGGTGACCGATATCGTCGGCGTCGTCTTCGAAGGCCGCCAGGAGGTGATGGACGAATGGAAAGCCGCCTATGCGCAGCCGACCCCGCTCCGCACGCTCGCTGAAGTCATGCCCGGCGCGGACATTTTCCTCGGCCTCTCCGCCGCCAACGTGCTGAAGCCGGAGATGCTGGCGCAAATGGCGCCCGATCCCCTGATCCTGGCGCTCGCCAATCCGAACCCGGAGATCGACCCGGCGCTGGCGCGGGAAGCGAGGCCCGACGCGATCATCGCGACCGGCCGGTCCGACTATCCAAACCAGGTCAACAACGTGCTGTGCTTCCCGTTCATCTTCCGCGGCGCGCTGGATGTCGGCGCCTCCGAGATCAACGAGGCGATGAAGCGCGCCGCCGTCGAGGCGATCGCCAATCTCGCCATGCAGGAGCAGTCTGAGGACGTGCAGGCGGCTTATGGCGGCGAGGCATATTCCTTCGGGCGGAGCTACATCATCCCGAAGCCGTTCGACCCGCGCCTGATCCTGGAGATCGCGCCGGCCGTCGCCAAGGCCGCCTGCGAGACCGGCGTCGCGGCCCGGCCGATCGCCGACTGGCGCGCCTACAAGGAGCGGCTGGGCACGTTCGTCTTCCGCTCCGGCCTCGTGATGAAGCCGGTCTTCGAGCGCGCGCGGGAAGATCCCAAGCGCGTGATCTACGCCGACGGCGAGGACGAGCGCGTGTTGCGGACCGCCCAGGCGGCGGTCGAGGAAGGCGTCGCGCGCCCGATCCTGATCGGCCGGCCGGCGGTCATCGAAACCCGCTTGAAGCGGCTTGGCCTCAGAATTCGTCCCGGAGTCGATTTCGAGCTGATCAATCCGCAGAAGGACGATCGCTACCGGGACTATGTGGAGACCTTCCACACGGCCATGGCGCGGCGCGGCGTGACGCCGGACGCGGCGCGGACGGCGATCCGCTCGAACACCACGGCGATTGCGACGGTCGCGCTCAAACGCGGCGACGCCGACGCCATGATCTGCGGCCTGGACGGCGCCTATGCAGCCAACCTGGCGCTGATCGAAGCCGTTATCGGCAAGGCCCAGGGCGTGCGCAGCATGGCGGCGATGAGCGGCCTGCTCCTGCCGTCCGGGGCCTATTTCATTTGCGACACCTATGTGCAGCAGGACCCGACCGCCGACGATATCGTGCGCATGACCGTGCTGGCGGCGGGCGAACTTGGCCGCTTCGGCATTTCGCCGAAGGTCGCGCTGATTTCCCATTCGAACTTCGGCGGCCGCGACAGCCCCTCGGCGGTCAAGATGCGGGAAGCGCTCGCCAAGCTGCATGACATGGAGCTCGACTTCGAGGTCGAAGGCGAAATGCATGCCGACGCCGCCATCGACGAAGAGGTCCGCAAGCGGATCTTTCCGGGCGCGAAGCTGACCGGCGCCGCCAACCTGTTGATCATGCCGAACCTGGACGCCGCCAACATCGCCTTCAATTTCGCCAAGGGCGCCGCCGATGGCCTGCACATCGGGCCGATCCTGCTCGGATGCGCCGAGCCGGCCCATGTGCTGACCCCAGCCGCGACCGCCCGCACCGTGCTGAACGTCACCGCCATCGCCTCGGTCGAAGCCCAGGACCGCGCCCGCGCCTGACGGCCGATCACCCTTCGCACCCCAGTTACAGGAGACGCCCCATGGCCGACCCAAGCTTGAACGACCTCTCCGCCCGCGAAGCCCGCCGGATGATCGGCAGCAAGGAAATCTCGCCGGTCGAATTGCTGGAGGCCTGCGTCGAGCGGATCGAGGCGGTCGACCCGGCCGTCAACGCAATCTGCGCCCGGGACTTCGATCGCGCCCGCGTCGCGGCGGTGGAAGCCGAACGCTCCGTCGTGCGCGGCGACGACCTGCCGCCGCTGCACGGCCTGCCCGTCGGCGTGAAGGACCTGGAAGACACGGCAGGACTGCTGACGACCTACGGCTCGCCCCAGTACAGGAACCATGTGCCGGAGACCGATGAAATCATGGTGGCCCGGGTCAAGCGCGCCGGCGGCATCGTCTTCGCCAAGACCAATACGCCCGAATTCGGCGCGGGCGCCAATACGCGGAACCCCGTCTGGGGCGCGACCGGCAACCCGTTCAACCCGATGCTCAACGCCGGCGGATCGTCCGGCGGCTCCGCGGTCGCGCTCGCGACAGGCATGATGCCGCTCGCGACGGGTTCCGACATGGGCGGCAGCTTGCGCATTCCAGCCGCATATTGCGGCGTCGCCGGCTTCCGGCCGACGCCGGGCCTGGTCGCGACCGCCAAGCGCAAGCTCGGCTGGTCCTCGCTCAGCGTCTCCGGCCCGATGGCGCGCTCGATCGACGACATCTGCATGCTGCTCGCCCATCAAGCCGCCGACGACGCCCGCGACCCGCTTTCGACCGCGGTCGATCCGCGCGATTTCGCGACGCCGATGCCCATCGACCTGGGCGGCCTGAATGTCGGCTGGACGACGGATTTCGGCTTCGCGCCGGTCGACAAGGCCTATGCGCAGACGATGCGCGACAAGGTCCGCCAGATCAAAGGCTTCTTCCGGGAATGCGTCGAGGCGACGCCGGACCTGGGCGACGCCGAGGGCACGTTCTCGACGCTCCGCGCCCTCAGCTTCGTCGCCAATCATCGCGAGACCTATGCCCGCGATCCGGGACTGCTCGGCCCCAATGTGCGCGCGAATTATGAGCAGGGAGCCGCCATGAGCCTGGCCGACGTCGCGGCGGCGGAGGTCGAACACACGAACCTGTATCGGCGGACCGAGGAATTCTTCCAGGAATTCGATCTCCTGATCGGGCCGACCGTGCCGATTTCGCCGTTCCCCTGGCAGACCTGGTATCTGGAGGAGATGAACGGCGAACCGTTGCGCAGCTATTTCTCATGGCTGGCGCCGACCTTCGGCATCACGCTCACGACCTGCCCCGCCGCCTCGATCCCGCTTGGGCTGGACGAGAAGGGCATGCCGTTCGGCTTGCAGGTGATCGGCCCCGCGAAGGACGACGGCTTCGTCCTGGGCGCCGCCCACGCGATCGAGCAGGCCGTGAGGCGCATGCCGGGCCTTGGCCGGCCGACCCCGGATATCGCGAAGCTCGCGGCCGGGCCGACGCCGGCGCTGAAGTCCATCGTCGAGAAATGATCCGTCGGCCCTATCGGGACGGCGCCCAGCCCGGTTCGCTTTATGAAACGCCGCGGCTCATCGTGCGCCATTGGCGGGAGGACGACCGAGAGCCTTTGGCGGCGATGAACGCCGATCCCGAGGTGATGCGCTTTTTTCCGTCCACGCTGACACGGGCGGAAAGCGATACGTTCTTCGACCGCTTGCAAACCCGCGCGGCGGCGGACGGGTTCGCCTTCCCGGCCCTGGAGCTGAAGTCGAGCGGCGCCCTGATCGGGTTCGCCGGCCTGGCGCTCGCGCGGTTTCCGGCCCGGTTCACGCCGGCCGTCGAAATCGGCTGGCGGCTGGCGCGGCGCTATTGGGGCCAGGGCTATGCCACGGAGGCGGCGCTGGCCGGGCTCGAGCACGGCTTTGCGGCGCTTGGCCTGGAGGAGGTCGTCAGCTTCACGGCGAACAGAACCTGCCCTCGCGCGCGGTCATGGCGCGGATCGGCATGCGCCAGGATGTCGCCGGCAGCTTCGATCATCCGGCCCTGGATGCGGCCTCGCCGCTCCTCCGCCATGTGCTGTATCGGCTGGACCGGGCGTCCCATGCTGTGCGGGAAAAATAACTTCGACGGAAATGCCCGTGGCCTTCGTTGGGATAAGTGAAAGCTGGATGCGCTCCGGCTCTCTCGAAACCCCTCAGCCCTCTCTCAAGAAGGACCGAACAGCCATGAAACGCACTCTCATCATCGCCGCCGCCCTCGTGACCATTCCCGTCGCCGGCGCTTTCGCCTGCGGTTCGGGCGGCCATGGCGGCATGCACGGCGGCAAGCAGGCCACGTTCCAGGCGATCGACGCCGACAAGGACGGCAAGGTCACACAGGCCGAAGCCCAGGCTTTCGGCGACGCCCGCTTCGCCAAGACCGACACGGACGGCGACGGCAAACTGTCCAAGGCGGAACTGGAAGCATCGATGCAGGCCCGTATCGCCGAGCATGTCGCGAAGCGCCTTGCCCGCATGGATACGGACGGCGACGGCGCGATCTCCGCCGACGAAGCCCGCGCCAAGGGCACGGAACGCTTCGCCCGCATGGATCAGAACAGCGACGGCGTGCTTGAGCCAGGCGAAGGCCGCCGCCACGGCCACAAGGGCCACAAGGGCATGCCGGGCGAAGCTGGCAAGCCCGCGACGAAGTAAGACGGGGTCAAACGGGGCGAGGATCCCGTGTCCGCCTGGACGCGCCTCGCCCTAACCCTTCTACCCTTCTAACCCTGCCTTCCCTTCGGACACGGCGCCCGATACCCTTCGGGCGCCGTTTTCGCGATTGAAGGGAGCGCAGTTCGATGGCCGACCCTGCCCGGATTCTCGATTTCTGGTTTGGCCCCGACCCAGGCGAAAAGCGGGCGGAATGGTTCGCCGGCGGCCCCGCCTTCGACGACCTCTGCCGCCAGTTCGAGCCGGACTGGCGCCGCGCCGCCGCCGGCGCGCTGGCCGACTGGCTGGCGACGCCGGAGGGTCTGCTGGCCTTCGTCGTGCTGACCGACCAGATCCCGCGTAACATCTTCCGGGAGGACCCGCGCGCCTTCGCCACCGACCGCGCGGCCTTGAGCGCCGCCGGCCTCGCCGTTCGGCGCGGCTGGGATACGGCGATGACCCTGCATGAACGGGCTTTCCTCTACCTGCCGTTCGAGCATGCCGAGGATATGGCGGCCCAGGACGAAAGCGTGCGCCTCTATAGCGCCCTCGGCGATCCCGAATACCTGAAGTTCGCTGAGGCGCACCGGGATATCATCGCCCGGTTCGGACGCTTTCCGCACCGAAACGCCGCGCTTCGCCGCCTATCGACGCCGGCCGAAATCGCGTTCGCCGAAACAAAAGGCCGCGGCTTCTGAACCGCTGCTATTGTGGTATCACTTGCCCGAACGATCCATTGATCCGACCGGAGGTTGCCCTTCCATGCCAGCGCTCGCCGTCGACCTGTACAGCGATACAGTCACCCGTCCGACCCCTGCCATGCGCAAAGCCATGGCGGAAGCCGAAGTCGGCAACGAACAGGCCCACGAGGACCCGACCGTCAACGAGCTGTGCGCCATGGCGGCGGAACTCACCGGCCATGAAGCCGCGGTCTTCGTGCCGTCGGGCACCATGTGCAACGCCATCGCCTATCGGGTCTATTGCCGCCAGGGCGACAGCGTGATTCTCGACCAGCTCGCGCACCCGATCCATGCGGAGGCCGGCGGCCCGGCGGCGCTTTCCGGCTGCATGCTGACCCAGGTCGACGGCGGCCGGCGCGGGATCTTCACCGGCGCCGCCGTCGAAAAGGCGATCAAGCCCTACAAGCACAATCGGCCGCTGCCAAAGGTCGTCTCGATCGAGCAGACAAGCAATTTCGGCGGCGGCGCGTGCTGGACGCTGGATGAGGTCAAGGACGTGGCGAGCGCCGCCCGCAAGCACAAACTGGCCCTGCACATGGACGGCGCGCGCATGCTGAATGCGGTCGCGGCGACCGGCACGTCGGCCAAGGCGTTCGCCAGTGAATGCGATTCGACCTGGATCGATCTCTCCAAGGGACTGGGCTGCCCGGTCGGGGCAGTGCTCGTCGGCAGCCGGGACTTCATAGAGGAAAGCTGGCGCTGGAAGCATCAGTTCGGCGGCGCCATGCGCCAGGCCGGCATTGTCGCGGCCGCCGGCGTCTACGCCCTGAAGCACCATGTGCAGCGCCTGGCCGACGACCACCAGAACGCCAAGCGCCTGGCCCAGGGCCTGATGCAGATTCCCGGCATCGAAGTCGATCCGGAAGAGCCTGAAACCAACATGGTGTTCTTCGACGTGAACGGCGCCGGCATGACGAATTTCGAGATGTCCGAACGACTTCTGGCGAAAGGCGTGCGCATCGGGACCGGGTATGGCCCGCGCGACCTGATGCGCGCCGTCACCCATCTGGACGTGGACGCCAAAGGCATCGACCTGGCGCTCGCCGCCGTCCGGGACGTGGTCGCCGGACGCGCCTGAGTGTTGCAAGCACTGACCTTCCTTGGCCTGTGGGCGCTGGTTTACGCCGTTCTGCTGCTGGTGTATTTCACGGTCGGCTGGGCGCTGCTTCGCATCAACCGGCGGTATCCCGAACGCCAGATCCATGGCCTGAACGGCCGGGACCGGCGCTCGCGCATGTCGGCGGGCGAGGAAATCCGGCAAAGCTTGAAAGCCCTGGCGGCCACGGCGTTCTGCACCGCCGGCGGCCTCTATATGCAGCATCTGGGCTGGACCCAGACGCCGCTCGCGATGACGCCGGTATCGCTCTTGTGGACATTCGCCGTCGCGGTCGTGCTGCAGGATGCCTGGCTGTATTTCCAGCACCGCCTGATGCACATGAAGCCGCTCTATCGACGCTTCCATCGCCGCCATCACCTGAGCGTCGCGCCGTCGGTCTGGAGCAACAACGCCTTCACCGTGACCGACGCCTTTCTGATCCAGGCCTTCTTTCTCGTCTTGCCCTTCATCCTGCCGATCCCGCCGCTGGCCTTGATCGGCATGCGGCTGTTCGACGAAGTGCGCGGGCTGATCGGGCATGCCGGGCATGAGCATTTCGCCGGCCGGTTGGCGCGGGCGCCATGGCCGTTCATCGCGGTGCTCCACCACGAACAGCATCATCAGTATTTCGACGTGAATTTCGGCAATCAGTTCAGCTTCTGGGACCGGATATGCGGCACGCTGCATCCAAGCTATGATCGTCTGGTAATGGCCCTGGAAAAAGGCGTGGCGCCGGCCGACCTTCGGGCTGAGCCAGCCAAGTCTGCCGAACACTCCGCCTAGAGCGTCGGGCGATTAATCTGCAACATAGGCAGCGTTTCTGAGGAAGTTCCA
>CALAHN010000156.1 GCA_937891825.1 uncultured Alphaproteobacteria bacterium | reverse complement strand
ACGGCGACGGTCACGGGCTGGGTCGACGGCGTCAAGGTGATGGACGCGGTCGCGCTGACCGGATCGACGCCCGGCGCGGCCGACGCGACCGACAGCGCCGCCGTCTACTGGATCCAGACCGTCGTCGCGCTCAAGGCCGGCGAGGCGCTCGCCTGGCGCAATGTCGAGGTTGATATCCAGACGCTGACAACCGCCCTCAAGAAGAAGTGGAAGATCGCATGACCGACACGCCCGAACCGACGCCGCCGCTGAAGCCCGGCTACATCGTCGCCGCGACCGAAGCGGATGCGACCCAGGCGGAAGCCTGGCTCTGTCAGAAGCATCGCGGCCACGGCGCGCCGGACTGCGTCAGCTACGCCAGAATCCTGCCGCTCCTGGACGGCGCGGGCTGGGCGGTGCGCGTCAATGCGCCGGAGACGGCCGACCTGGAAGCCGAAGTCAGCGAAGACGCGGACAGGTGGCGGGCGGCCTACGTCGAAGGCGGCCGCGACGCCCTGCCGGCGGCGGTCGATGAACCGAACCCGGCCGAAGCGGACGGGGATTGAAGGAACCGGGCCGGGCGGATCCTGGTAAGTCGAGAGGAATGAGTATGCAAAAGCCAGATCACATTGTTCAGTTCTTTGCCTACGGGCATCTGCCGCCGCACCTGCAAGCGATTTCAAAGCCGTTCTCGGATTTGAAGGATTCAATCGTCGCGGACCTTCCGCGCAATCCTGAACGGACTGTCGCGCTGCGGAAGTTGCTGGAGGCGAAGGACGCCGCCGTGCGGGCATTCATCGCCGTCAGCGAATAATTCAACCGGGCGGCCTTCGGGCCGCCCGCACGCTTTGGGAGAGCGCAATGTCCGTTCGAGGCATTCGGAACAACAATCCGGGCAACATCAGGATCGGCGCGCCGTGGCAGGGCCTGATGGCGCGGGGCGACATGACGGCCATTCAGCGGTCGGAACGGGAGTTCTGCGTCTTCGAGACGCCGGTCTATGGGATCCGCGCTATCGCCCGCGTCCTGATTACCTACCAGGACAAGCGCCAGGCCAGGGACGGCAGCAGCATCGACACGGTGCAGGAAATCATCGACCGCTGGGCGCCCCCGTCTGAAAACAACACCGACGCCTATGTCCGCAGCGTCCGCGTCGGCATCGGCGCGGATCCCGACCAGACCGCATTCATCGACGTGCATCGCTACGAGCATCTGGAGCCGTTGGTGAAGGCGATCATCCGGCATGAAAACGGCAGTCAGCCCTATACCCAGGCGCAGATCGACGCCGGACTACGCCTCGCCGGCGTGACGAAGCCGGCGACGGCCGCAATCGGCCAGGGCCGGACCATGACCGGCGTCAAGGCGGGCGCCGCCTTCTCCGTCGCGGGCCTGGTGGCCGAGGCGGCCCAGGATCTGAACCCGGCCATGCCGGTCCTCCAGCTCCTGGGCGAATGGCTACCCTACGCCGTGGGCGTGATCCTGCTGGGCGTACTGCTCAGGATCGGCTGGGCCAGGCTGGACGACTGGCGGCGGGGCCTTCGGTGAGCCGCCGCCCCGCCTATCAGCCCTGGGACAAGCCAAAGCCCAAGCCCGTCATTGTCCAGCGCTGCGCCGAAGGCTGCGGCGCGTTCGGCATTTTCGGCTTCGGTCCGCCAGGCTTCGGCCAGGCCGCGAAGATGCGCTGGTACTGCGCCGACCACATGGACGCCGGGGAAGCCTTTCACGGGACGTTCGCGCCGCCGGCCGCGCCGCCGCCGGCCGCGCCATCCCGCCAGGCCAGCTTGCTGTGACGGCCATAGGATCGTTTTTCGCGGGCCTGTGGGCCAAGGTCGCCCTTCTGGCTATGGGAGTGGCCGCCGTCGCCGGCGTGCTGCTCTACGCCCGATCTGCGGGGCGCATGGCCGAACGGATCGAGCAACGGGAGAAAGCTCTTGAAAGCATTCAGCGGCAGCGCCGCGCGGCGTCTCGCAGCCCTCGCGATCTTGACGGGGTTAAGCGCCGGGTGCGCGACGGCAGCTTCTGATCCGGCCGTCTGTCCCCTGCCGGTCGAGTACGACCAGCCCTTCCGCGACGGCTTCGCGGCCGAGCTGGACGCCGGCGTGATCGGACCCAGGACGGAACAGGCATTGGTTGACTATCTGCGGCTGCGTGACGAACTTAGGGCGGTCAACCCATAAAAGGGATCCGCCCCATGCTGACCGTCGCCCGTAAAATCGCCGTCTTCGTCGTCGTCGCCCTGGTGATGACGGCGCTCCTGAAGCTCATGCAGGGCGAGCTGTAGCCGCCCGCAAAATCCGGCGGGCTTGTGCGAAAAACCGCCTGAAACTTCGCTTATTCGCCGAACGGGAGAACATCTAAGCCCTTGATTTCGCAAGTTGCGATTATGCTTTGGGAGCAGAGGGCCGCAGGTTCAAATCCTGCCGCTCCGACCAGATATCAAGGGGTTAGCGGCTGCGCAGTTCAGGCCGCAGCCGTCGGCTGCGCGGCTGTCGCCAGGCTTGCTGCGGCCAGGACGGCAAGCGCCGTGTCGAACGTCATGCGGTTGGGCCAGAAGCGGCCGTCGGTCGACACGCGCTTCAGGATCGCCGTCGTCGCCCGATTGCCGACGGTCAACTGCATCGTCCAATGGGGGAATGTCCGCGCCATCACGTCGCGCGTGCCGATGATCGTGGCGTTCCAATGGCGCGGGTCCAGTTGAATGCGGTCGTAAGTCGCCGCGACATCGGCGCTGTCGCCTTCCAGGCATTGCAGGAACCAACTGGTATCGCACATCAATGCGCCCGTGACGCCCTGAGCGGCGTTCCGACGCTGGCTGACGGACAGAATGCTGTAGATGTCCTCGCGCATGGCGGCGCGGGCAAGGTCGAATGTCGCCTGACTTTAGTAAACCAACTGACGGATGGGCATGAGCGCGGATTTCCAAATGCGGGGCGCGCAACCATCCGCAGGAAAGGTAAAATTGCCGGTAAGGCAAGTCAGAACAATTGATGCAATCGCTGGCCGCGTCAGGCCGCGCGCGCATCCTCGCGGGCCGCAGCCTCCCAGCCGATCATGGCGAGCTTGCGCGGGATGCCCCATTCGTAGTTCCGCACATAGCCGTTCGACAGGATGGCCCGGTGGCAGGGGATCAGCCAGGAGACCGGGTTCCGGCCGATGGCGGCGCCGACGGCGCGGGCGGCTTTCGGCGCGCCCGCGATCCGGGCGACATCGCCGTAAGCCGCAAGCTGCCCCGAAGGGATCGCCAGCAGCGCCTGCCAGACCTTGATCTGAAAGGCCGTGCCATGCAGGCAGACCGCAATCGGCGCGTCGTTCCGGCCGAAGATGCGCTCGACCGTCCGCCTGGCCGACCCGTCATCCTCCGTGAAAAGGGCCTGGGGCCAGCGGCCGAGCATGTTCGCGGCCGCCGCCGCGCGCTCCGCCGCGCCTGCCGGGCCTGGCGCCGCGAAGGCGAGGCCGGCGAGACCGCGCTCATTCTGAATGACGAGCGCCGCGCCGAACGGGCAATCGGCCCAGCCCCACTGGAAGGCGATGCCTTCGCCGCGGCGCTTGTATTCGCCGGGCGTCACGGCTTCGTGGACGACGAAGAGGTCATGCAGCCGCCCCGGCCCCGACAAGCCCGCATCCAGAGCCGCATCGAGCACGCTCGCGCTCTCCGCCAGCCTCGACTTGGCATAGTCCAGGGTCAGGTGCTGCAGGAATTTCTTCGGGCTGAGGCCGACCCAGCGCTTGAAGGTCCGCTGGAAGTGCGACGGGCTCATGCCCGCCTCGCGGGCGATGCAGTCGAGATCGGGCTGGTCTTCGCGCATGTCGGCGATGGCCGCCATGGCTTGTTCGATCAGGGGATAGGTTTCGGCGTATGACATCGCGCAGCGCCTCCTCTCAGGCTGTCTTCCAGCGCCTAATCTGCTCCCCGCCCCGCCTGCTTCCCACCCGCTTCTTGCGCGGCCCGGAAATAAGTTCGGCCCCAGATTTTCGGCGGCGTCAGCTTTCCGCGAGGAAGGCGCGCGCCATCGGGAGGAACGCATCGAGCCGGTCATGGTGCACCCAATGGCCGGCGCGTTCGATATTCTCGACGCGGGCATTCTTGAAATTGGCGGCGCGGCCGTCCTTGACCGGATCGCTGGCCCAGCTTTCCGTGCCCCGAATCAACAGGGCCGGACACTCGACGCCCTTCCAGAAATCGCGGACTTCATCGGGCGCGAGGCCGAAGGGATTGTTGACGCGGACATAGTTGTCGAACTTCCAACTATATGTGCCGTCCTCGTTCTGATTGACGCCATGCACGGTCAGGTGCCAGGCCTGCGCTTCGGTCAGATGGCTGTTGGCTTCGTGCATGCGGGCGGCCGCTTCCTCGATCGAGGCATAGCGCCGGGCGGCGCGGCCGGCGACGCCGCGGGTTTCCTCGACCCAGTGCTGCATCTTCTGCTGGGTCGTCTTCGCCTGCCGCTCCGTCAGGCTTTTCGGCGACAGGCCAAGGCCTTCGATGGCGATCAGCCGCTCGACCTTTTCCGGGAATGCGCCCGCGAAATGCAGCGTGATAGCGCCGCCCAGGCTATGGCCGATGATCGGCGCCCGCTCCAGCCGCAAATGGAAGAAAAGCTGCGCCAGATCGTAGACATAATCGACCATCCGGTAGCCGCCGCCGAGCAGCCATTGGGAATCCCCATGGCCGCGGAGGTCCGGCGCGACGATGTGATAATCCTTGGCAAGGTCGGTCGCCACCCAATCCCAGTTGCGACAATGGTCGCGGCCGCCGTGGACCAGAACCAGCGGCGGCGCATCCATGTCGCCCCATTCGACATAATGCAGGCGCAAGCGGTGCGAGATGAAGAAGCGGGATGTCGGCCCGGCGAGACGCGGCAATGTCATCGGCATGGATCGTGGTCCTCAAAGGCGGCGCTGTTTCCGCCTGACGGAAGCTGTTTTTCCAGAAGCGGCGCATCCAGGCAAGCATTTCCGAGCCCTGGAGCAGGGGCTCTCAATCGTAGGTCCGCGCATCCTCGATCACCTTGCCGTCGTCCGGCAATGCCCCGGGCCAGACCAGTTCGACCGGCCCGGAGAGATTGACGATTCGGCTGACGGTTTCGCCGATCGCCGCCTCCAGCCCGCCATCGCGGATTTCGGTCTCGCAGATGACGCGGAACTGGTCCCGGTGGTCCTTGGAGGTCACGATCAGGCGGAGTTTCCGGATTTCGGGATGGGCGGCCCGGATCTGTTCGATCTGCGTCGGCCGGACAAACATGCCGCGCACCTTCGTCGTCTGGTCGGCGCGGCCCATCCAGCCCTTGATCCGGGCGGCCGTCCGCCCGCAGGAGCTTAGTCCTGGCATCAGCGCCGAGAGATCGCCGGTCGCGAAGCGCGTCAGGGGATAGTCCTTGTTCAGGATCGTGACGACGACCTCGCCCACTTCGCCAGCGGCGACCGGCGCGCCGGAGCCCGGGCGGACGATCTCCAGGATCACATCCTCCGAAATCAGCATGCCCTCCATCGCCAGGCTCTCATAGGCGATGATGCCAAGGTCCGCCGTGCCGTAATTCTGCAGGGTCTGAACCCCATAGGTCTCGGTGATGAGCTGGCGGAGC
>CALAHN010000155.1 GCA_937891825.1 uncultured Alphaproteobacteria bacterium | reverse complement strand
TGGCGGCGCGGGCGGGAGGCGGCCGCGTCGCTGGGGCGTTGCTGACGGCGGCGCTGGTCGCGGGCGGGCGGCACAAGGCGGCGCTAGCCGCCGCCGAGGCAGGGGCGGCGCTCCGCCCGGACGATTTCCTGACGCGGCTCGCGCTATTGCGGGCGTTGGACAGCGCGGGTGAAATCGGCAGGCTCAGGGCGGAAACCGCGGCGCTGCTGGACGGCGTCCGCGCGGGAATGCTTGCGCCGGCGCTCTGAACGAAACGTTCGCTAAAAATCGAGATTGGCGTAGTGGGCGGGCGGCTGGAAGCCGGTGACCCGGTCGGCCAGGAGCGGGCGGAAGCTTGGGCGCGATTTGATCCGCTGATACCAGAGCTTGGCGCCGTCGAACCGGTCCCAGGGCACATCGCCCAGGAAGTCGATCACCGAGAGATGCGCGCCGGCCGCGATGTCAGCCAGCGAAAAGTGGTCGCCTGCCAGCCATGTCCGCCGGTCGCAGAGCCAGGCGATATACTCCAGATGCTGGGATAAGTTCTGGCGTCCGGCGCGAAGGGCGCCCGAATCCGGGGCGCCGACGCCCGCCTGACGCTTCAGCACCTTCTCGCCATATAGCGGCATGGTGACTTCCTGGCAGAACTTGTCATCGAACCAGCCGATCAGCCGACGGGTCTCGGCGCGGTCGATGGCGGTCGCGCCGAGCAATGGCGGCTCCGGCGCCATCTCCTCAATGAACTCGACGATCGCCTGGGACTCGGCGATGACGTCGCCGGATTCCATTTCCAGCACCGGGACCTTGCCCGCCGGGTTCAGACTGAGGAAACGCCGATTGCGCTCCCACGCCCGTTCTTCCTTGAGGTCGATGGGCAGGCCCTTCTCGCCAAGCGCGACGCGGACCTTGCGGCAGAACGGCGAAAGCGGGAGATGGTAGAGGACTGGCATCGGGAGACCTTGGCCGCGAATCGTCGGGGCAAGCTCTGTTATATCCGGCTTGGCCGCGCTAACGGAACCCGCCTTTTCGCCACGCCTTGAACGCGAGGCCGGGCGCCGCGAGCAGCGGCCAGCGCCGTTGCCATGGCCTGGCCTCCAGACGGACGCCGGTATGGCGCTCGATCTTCCAGAGAATGTAGTCAAGGCCGCCTTCGAACGTGAAGATCGCCTTGGCGAGCCGGAGGACGGACAAGACCTTGCCAAGCGCCTGCCGCAACCGCCAGCGGCCGGGCGATCCTGCCGGCCGCAGGTTTTCCGCCGCCAGCAATGCATAGATCGCGTCGTAGCGGGCCTGGTCGGCGCGGTAGAGCGTCTCAGCCCGGCCGGGTCCTTCGGCGCGGAGTTCGCTCGCGTAGGTTTTCTGAAAGCCGCCGATCCAGAAGGCGGCGCTGGCGCCGTCATGGGCTGCGAGCGGCCGGGCGCTGGTTTCGCTGGCGAATGTGCGGATTGCGTCGGCGATCGCGCGGCCCGTGCGGCGGCGCGTGGCGTCGTCGGCCGTCCAGATCAGGGCGGCGGGTTGGGCGAAGCGCGCCCAGAAATAGGAATGGAAGTGATCCTTGCCGCACGCGGCCTCAAACTGATCGAGCGCGACGATGGCAGCCTTGGCGCGGATGCGGCCGCTCGCCGTCGCGGCTTCCAGGTAGACCACGTTCGGCGGCAGCGCCCGATTGGCGAGGCCGCCGAGCCGGGTCCGGCTGCTGCGCCGGTAGTCGGCGACGAGGATATAGAGGTCGGCGACAGCCTCCGTGCTGAGGCCGTCGCGAAGGCATGATCCGTAATAGAGGACAACGACAGCGCCGCCGACCGCAGCGCGCGCGGCCTCAGCCAGGGTCGCCGCCGCCGGTTCGACCGGGCGGCGCAACTCCGCCTGAACCAGAGCTTCGATCGCGTCCATCGCGGTCATCCGACCAGGAACCGCACGGGCGGCGATGCGGACAGACGCAAGGGCGTCGCCGCGTTCGCCGCATACATCTCGCCGTCGAGCGTCACGGCGCCGGTATAGGCGATCTCGATCGTTCCGGCGCGGCGGCTGACATAGTGCGGCTCCGGCGGGCGCTTGCCGGGCTTGCCGAACAGCAGCGGCCAGATCATGCGCCAGAGCCGGAAGGGCGGCGCGCGGACGCAGGTGACGTCTACGCCGTGGCCGCTCGCGCCCTCGCCCCAGAACGGGCGGCTGCCAAGGGCGAGCTTGCGGAGGCTGGAGGCCATCAGCACGCTCCACGGGCCGTCCAGGGTCTCGGCGGCGCCATCGGCCTGCCGGACCGTCAGCCGCGCCGCTGCGCCAGCCAGCACGCCGTCGGGCTTGTCAGACGTCATCGCCTTCAACAACAGCGGCCCAAGGGTCAACCAGGCCGCAGGACCGCCGACGACGCCCCTGGCATGGAGATGGCGGCGGCAGAATGCGATCGCCCGGCAGATGCCGATGGCGCCGAAGAACATCCCGGCCTGGGGCGGGGCCGCGCCATCGGCGGATGCGGCGTTCTCCAGCAGCAGCGCTTCCCTTTGGAGCAAGCGGCCGCCGCCATTGGCCGCGATCTCGGCCACACGGGCGAGGGTGGCGGGCTGGCCGGCAAAGCCGATGTCGGCGGCGGTCATGTTGGTGGTGCCGCCCGGCAGCAGCGCCAGGATTGGCGGCTGCGGGAAGGCGTTCTGGCAGAGGATCGCCGTCAGCGCCGATAGCACCGTTCCGTCGCCGCCGTGCACGGCCACGAGGTCGACCCCGGCCGCGGCCATGCGGCGGAGCGCCGGTTCCACGTCGGCTTCGTCGGCGGGCGCTTCCACATGCGCGCCGCCGGCCCGCAACCCCGCCAGATCGGGCGGGCGCTTGCGGTTCCTGCGGCTATGCATGTTGATCAGGACGCCCAGCATAAGGCCGGGCGGCGACAGCTTTTCCACGGCGTCGCTCATCCGGGTTTTTCCTGAAACGCAATCAACGTGAGGATCAGCGACGCCAGCGCCGCGGGCGGCCCCCAGGCCCCGGCGGCCGCGGAAATCGCCCCAGCCTCGGCGGCGGCGAGGGCGAGGTTGTCGAACACGAAATACGCGAAGCCGACCGAGAGGCCGACTGCGAGCGAGCCGCCGAGCGAGCGGTTGCGCGCCAGGCGGCCGGCGAATGGGATCGCCAGCAGCAGCAGCAGCGCCGCCGATATCGGCCCGGCGTATTTCTGCTGCAGCCAAAGGTCATAATAGAACTGCGGCTTCGGGCTCGAGCCAGGATTGGCGGAAAATGCCTTGATGTCGGCGATCGCAAGCTCTTGGGGGTGGGCGCCGAGATGGCGATAGGAACTCGGCCCCAACGGCGTGGGCCAGCGCATTTCGCTGCCGAATTCCGGCGGCGCGCCATCCGTGTTGATGACTTCAACGTCCTTGAGCAGCCAGCCGCCGCCGTCGCGCTCGGCCGACGCGGCGCGGATTTCGAACGCCAGGCGGCCGTCGGGCAACCGACGAAAGATCGTAACGCCGCCAAGGACGTTTTCATCGGCCGATATGCGGGCGATCCGGATAACGTCATCGTTCTCGCGGAGCCAGACGGCGTTCGCCGGGCGCGCGACCTTGGCGAACGGATCGAGGCCCATGGCGCGCAGCTTGGTCGATGCGGGCGGCGCTGCAAATTCCGATATCGCGAAGAGCGCGAGGCCGAGGCCCAATGCGGCGGGCAACAGGGCCCGCGCGGTGCGTCCCTGGCTCGCGCCAAGGGCGGCGGCTGCGCCGAGTTCGCCTGTCCGGGTGAGCGAGAGAAGGGTGATCAGCGCGGCGAGCAATCCGGCGATCGGCGCCATTTTCAGCGCGATCAGCGGCAGTCTTGCGATGATATAGACGCCGATGCCGCCGACTGCGCCGGTCTCTTTGACCGCCTCGTCGGCGTTCGCCAGGATGTCGAGCGTCGCCGCGATGCCGACGACGCCGAAAAACACTAGCATAAACGTGCCGAGCAGGCGCTTCAGCAGATAGCGGTCAAGCGTGCCCATCAACCGGTCGCCCCAACCCGGCCAAGGCGCCAGCGCGGCAGTCGAATGGCGGCGAAGCTCGGCTCGAAGCCGACGCCGCGCCAGACCCGCCAGAACAACCAGAGGACCAGGACCGTCGAGAGCGCGAACGGTCCCCAGATGCCGAGTATGGGGTCGAGCTTGCCGAGGTCCGCCAGACCCTCGGCGAACTGCAGCACCTGGATATGCACCAGGAAGGCGATGCCGCCGAAGGCAAGCGGCCAGGAGGAGCGCGCGCGGCCGCCGGTCGCGGCGAGCGCGATCGCCAACAGCGGGACGAGCAGGATCGTCAGGGTTTTCGCGGCCCGGCCATGCAGTTCCGCCAGCAATTGGTCCCGCGTCACGCCCTCGGGCGGACTGTCGCGCATCACCAGCAGTTCCGGCCAGGTCAGCTCCCGTTCCGTCGCGCCGCGGGGACGGAAGTCGTTGAAGGCGCCGCGCTGGATCGGCCAGGACAGGCCGCCGAAGTGAATGACCGAGCGGTCGCCGTCCTGGCCCTCCGCGAGCATGACCCCGCTGGTGAAGTCGATCTGGGACCGCCCGGCCTCGGGGCTGTCGAGCAAGGCCCCGCCTTTGGAGGTGATCGTGCGGATGGCGCCATCGTCTTCGCGTTCATGCACAAAGACGCGCGCCAGGCCGGACGGCTCGTCTTCGGCTTTTTCCGCGGTGAAGGTAATCTCGCCAAGCTCGACAAACGCCCCGGACTCGACGGCGGCCGCGATCGACGCATTGGCGGCCAGGAAGCCCAACTGGCGATAGGCATAGCGGCCATAGGGCTGCATGTTGCTATGCACATAGGCCGAAATGGCGGTCAGCAGCAGGGCCGCGACCATCGCCGGGACCGTCAGCCGCGCGAGCCCGCGGCCGAGACTGGCGAACGCGGCCAGTTCGCTGGTTTGCGCCAGGCGGCGATAGCCCACATAGCAGGCGATGAAGAGCGCGGCCGGAAGCGCGATGCCAAGATAATGCGGGATCAGGTTCGCCAGCATGTCGAAGACATAGGCGATGGCGTTCTTGCTTTTGCCGACATAGTCCAAGAGGCGCAGCATCCGTTCCAGCGACAACAGCGCCAGCGCGCCCAGAAGCGCGGCGAAGAACGGCCCGGCGAGGTGGCTGAGGATATAGCGGTCGATGCGGTCCATGACGGGCGATCTCTTAGCATGCTTCCGGGGGAATGCGGCAGCCGCGCACTTGCGACGCCCGTGCGGGCGCCGTACACCCCGCCTTTAAGCAGGATTTAGAGGCGCGCGCATGCCTTTCCTACGATCGAATCTCTGGGATGGACGCAAACACTATCTCGATCGCATGACGATGCGGGATCTGGTGCGGGCGTATTTCGCTTATCCCGCGATCCAAGCCTATCTGGCGCTCGGCGCGGCTGCAAGCGCCGTCGCCGTCTATCTGTGGCCAGGCATCGGCGCGGCGCTGGCGTCGGTCGCCGCGACGCTGATGATATATGGGCTGGTCTGGTATGTCCTGCACCGCTTCGTGCTGCATGGCCGCTACCTGTTCAAATCTGCAATGACGGCGCCGGTCTGGAAGCGCATCCACTTCGACCATCACGGCGACCCGAACGATCTGGGCGTGCTTTTCGGCGCGCTCTACACGACTTTGCCGACGATCGCGATCGCGACGATGCCGATCGGTTGGGCGATCGGCGGTCCAGGGGGGGCCGCCGCTGCTTTCGCCGCCGGCCTCTTCACGACCTGCGCCTATGAATTCTGCCATTGCATCCAGCACCTGTCGTTCAATCCCCGACGGCCATGGCTGAAGCGGATCAAACGCCTGCACATGGCCCATCATTTCCATAGCGAGCAGGGCAATTACGGCATCACGACGTTCTTCTGGGACAAGCTGTTCGGCTCCTATTACGGCCGCATCGCGGAGAAGCCCGCGAGCCCGACCGTGCGCAATCTCGGTTATACCGAAGCCCAGTATCGCCAGTATCCCTGGGTCGCGGAGCTGTCCGGCCTGAAGCCCGCCGAAACCGACACAAAGCGGGACTGAGGCGGACCGCGTGGCCCCCTACACAATCCATCCCGTCGCCGACAAGCGTTCGCGGCAGGCTTTCCTGGAAACGCCAGCGGCCGTCATGGGGCAGGATCCGGCCTTCATCGCGCCGCTCGCGCTCGAGGCTGCCCAGAAGCTCGATCCGAAGCGGCACCCGTTCTATGGCTACGGCGAAGCTGCGTTCTGGGTGGCGCTGGACGGTGCCGGCAAGCCCGTGGGGCGAATTTCGGCCCAGATCAACCGCCGCCATCAGGAGCGGCACGGCGCTCATGAAGGCCATTTCGGCTGCCTGACGGCCATTGACGATCCGGCGCTCTTCCAGGATCTGCTCGCCCAAGCCGAGGCCTGGCTTCGGACAAAGGGCGCGACGCGGTCGCTCGGCCCAGCCAGTCTCTCGATTAACGAGGAAATCGGCCTTCTGGTCGACGGCTTCGATACGCCGCCCATGCTGCTGATGGGCCACGATCCGGCCTGGGCGGGGCCATATGTGGAAGCGGCGGGCTACGGCAAGGCGCAGGACCTGATCGCCTATCGCTACGATGCGGCAGGCGGCCCGCCCGCCAATCTCGGCCGGTTCGCCGCCAAGCTGAAGGATATTCCGGGCGCCCGCATCCGCACCTTCGACAAGCGCCATTTCAACCGCGATCTGACGTTGATCCTGAAAATCTTCAACGACGCCTGGTCGGAAAACTGGGGCTTTGTGCCGATGACGGAGCGCGAGATCAACGCGCTCGCCCATGCCTTCAAGGCGATTGCGGACTATGGACTGATTTTCATTGTCGAGATCGACGACAAGGCCGCCGGGATGGCGGTCAGCTTGCCGAACGTGAATGAGGCGCTGGCCGGATTGCATGGCGCAGGTTCGCTCTTCGGGCTGCTGCGCTTGCTCTGGCGGGTCAAGATCACGGGCGTTACGAGCGCACGGGTGCTGTTGATGGGCGTCGCCAGATTGATTCAGGCGGACATGGCGCGCGGCCCCGTCGTCGGCTTCGCGCTGGTCGACGCCCTGGCCAAGGCCCATGCCGCGAAGGGCTACAAGACCATGGAGCTATCCTGGGTGCTGGAAGGCAACGGCCCGATGCGCCGGGTCGCGGAGATGGGCGGCGCCGTGCCCTACAAGACCTACCGGGTCTATCAGCGAGACCTGACGTGAGCGGCGCGTGGACTGCGCTGGTGCTCGCGGCCGGCCGGCCGGGCGATCCGCTGGCGATCGCCGAGGGCGTGACCAACAAGACCTTGATCGAGGTGCATGGGCGGCCGATCCTGCAACGGGTGCTGGATGCGCTGGAGGCCGCCCCGAGCGTCGGCCGGATCGTGGTCGCCATCGAGGATGCGAGCTTGCTGAAGGCGCTCGAGACCAGGACCGAAGCCGCGCGCGCCGGGGAGCGGGTTGTCGATACGGTCGCCGCCGGATTGCAGCAGCTTGGCCCGCCGATGCTGATCGTCACGGGCGACCATGCGCTGCTGACGCCGGATATGGTCGAGGAATTCATCGCAGGCGTCGTCGAGGCTGGCGTCGGCGCGGCGGTCGGCCTCGCGGCGGAAGCGACGATCCAGAAGGCCTATCCCGACGTGCGCCGGACCTATCTCAAGTTCGCCGACGGCGGCTATTCCGGCTGCAATCTCTTCGCGCTCGCCAGCGCCGACGCCAGCCGGGCGTTGACCTTCTGGCAGGAGATCGACCGAAACCGGAAACGCCCCTGGGCCTTGGTGCGGGCGATCGACCCCTGGGCCTTTGCGCTCTATGCGGCCGGCCGGCTGACCCTGCAAAGGGCGATGGAGCGGCTCAGCAAGAAGCTTGATCTGCCGGTGACGGCGGTTCGGATGTCCGCGCCGGAGGCGGCGATCGACGTCGACAAGCCGGACGATCTGGCGCTGGTCCGCCGGATCATCGCAAGCCGCAGCTTGACCTGAGCGTCCTCGGCTGCATCCCGCGACCGTCAGGGACGCATGAACACATGGTCTTCGTCGTCTCCAAGATTGCCGGCGATGAACTGCAGTTCGTTCTGGGCGTCCTCGACGCCGGACAGGTTGGCGAGGGCGGCCGCGGCGGCGTCCAGGATGGCGCGGAGCGCGGCGGCCTCGTCGACATGGGCGGATGCAGCTTTCGCGATCAAGGTCGCCATTTCGGCTCGGGCGAATTCAGATGGGGTCATCGGGGGCAACTCCTTGCGCTCATTCAATCCCAAGGGATGGGCTTTCGGCTATTCGGCGGCTTCCACGGCGTTCGCGGCCGCTTCCTCCCGGAGGCGCTGGATCACCGGGCCGTCTTTCGCGAGCGCATAGCAGCTATCGACCGGCGGCCCCTTGCGCCGCATCGCCTCGCCTTCCGTCACGCCCTGATCCCGGAGCATCTGCTCCCGATAGGCGAAGATGGTCTGGAACGCCGTCGTGCCGATCGGATAGAGCATCTCGAGCAAGTGCGTGCAGCCCTGGGAGCGGCCATAACGCTCCTTGACCTCGTTCATCCAGCCGCCCTTGATCCTGAGGCCTGCGAGCCGGCGGAACGCGAAAGCGGCGCTCGGGCAGACTTCATAGGGGCTGCGGCGGGTGAAAGCTTCCGCCGACTGGATCGTCAGCCGGTCATCCACGGTCAGCCGGATGGTCATTTCATGGATCGGGTCGCCTGCCAGCACGAGGCCGCGATAGCGGTTCTCGAACGGATAGGACTTGATGTCCTTCAGCGAGCCTTCAATATCCCAAAGGCCGTCATCGCGGGCATAGCCGTCGCAGACGACCGTGCGGGTGTGCAACAGGCGCCGAGGCGCGGGCGGACTCAAATCCATGGACGCAAGCTCCTGATATGCGGAAAGCGGGATTTTGCAACGCAGCATAAATCTTGCGCTGAAGGGGTCAATGCGCATCGACGATCGTCTGGTATGCTGCGCTGGCAGGGCTGAACGGAGGATGAATATGCGGGTCGTGATCGTGGGCGGCGGCGTCGCCGGATTGTCGCTGGCGCTGGGACTGCGGCGGCAAGGCATCGACTATTGCTTGCTGGAGCAGGCGCCGAAGTTCGAAGCGGTCGGCGCGGGCATCCAGCTCAGCCCGAACGCGACGCGGACGCTGGATCATCTGGGGGTGCTGGAACGCCTGGCGCCACATGCGGTCAGGCCCGGCCGCCATCGCTTCGTCGCCTGGGATGACGGCCGCGCGCTTCTGACGACGCCGCTCGGCGACGCCGTGACGGATGCATTCGGCATGCCCTACATGCATGCCCATCGCGCCGATCTGCTCGATGCGATCCTCAAGGAGATCGGCGACGATCCGCGCATCATGATGGCCGCTCCGGTCGTCGACTTCGGCGAGGACGGGGACTCCGCCTGGGCCGTCCTCGCCGACGGCCGCCGGATCGACGGCGATGTCCTGATTGCGGCCGACGGCGTCAGAAGCCGGATCCGGGAACGTCTGTTCGCCCCCGAAAGCCCGGAGTTCTCCGGCTGCATGGCGTGGCGCGGCCTGACCGACGCCAGGATCGCCCGTGACCTCGGATACGAGCATGACAGCTATATCTGGATGGGCCCGGATCGCAGCATGGTGATCTACTTCGTCTCTGGCGGCCGACTGATCAACTGGATCGGCATCGGGCCGTCCGACGGCGACACGCGGGAAAGCTGGACGACCCAGAGAACGACGGAAGCCGCGCTGGACGAATACAAGGGTTGGCACCCGATGGTGCGCGGCCTGATCGAGCATTCGGCGCCGCCTTTCAAATGGGCGCTGTTCGACCGGAAGCCGCTGGAGCAGTGGGTCAAAGGCCGCATCGCCCTGATCGGCGACGCCGCCCACGCGATGTTGCCCTATCACGCCCAGGGCGCGGCGCAATCCATCGAGGACGCCTGGGTGCTCGCCCGCCGCCTCGCGTTGACGGACGTCGACCAGGCGCTCGCCTCATATGCCGACCTCCGCCGGGAACGCACGGCGCAAGTGCAGGGCGCCAGCCGGGCGGCCCAGGACCTGTTCCACATGTCCGAGCCCGAAGCGCTGGAGCGCCGCAACCGACGCTTCGCCAGAATGCAAGAAAGCATTGGCGACGGCTTCCCGCCTGGGCAGGAATGGTTATTCGCCTATGATGTCGAAAAAGCCGCGACGGAGATTGACGCGGATTGGCGCAAGCTCGCCTGGCGCTCATAGAGTACGTCAACCGGCGCAACTTTAATTTGATCCAGAGGGAACGCAAAAGCCATGAAGTTCGGATTGCGCTACTGCAACACCGGCCGATATGTCGATCCGGCCGAAGCTATCGGGCTGTTGGAAGCAGGCGAGGCGGCTGGATTCGAATCCGCCTGGACGGTCGAGCATACGGTGATGCCGGCGGAATATGCGTCGCCCTATCCCTATTCAGCGGACGGCAAGATGGCGGGCGGCCGCAACAGCATTCCCCTGCCGGACCCGCTGATCTGGATGGCCTATGTCGCGGCCCGGACGACCCGCATCAAGCTCGCGACGGGCATTCTCATCCTGCCGCAGCATAACCCCGTGCATGCCGCGAAGCAGATCGCGACCCTGGATTTCATGTCGGGTGGCCGCATCCTGCTCGGCATCGGCGTCGGTTGGCTCCGGGAGGAGTTCGACGCCCTGAACGCATCCTTCGACGATCGCGGGCCGCGCACGGACGAATATATCGCGGCGATGCGCGCCCTCTGGCATGACGATACCGCCACTTATCACGGCGAATACGTCAATTTTGACCGCCTGTACTGCCGTCCGCAGCCGCCGGCGCTGCGGGTGCCGATCATCGTCGGCGGGCAGACCAAGGTCGCGGCGCGGCGGGCCGGGCGCATCGGCGACGGGTTCTTTCCGGGGCGCGGCGCGCCCGCAGACCTGCTCGCCGTCGTGCGCGAGGCCGCTCTGGAGGCCGGCCGCGACCCGGAGACGGTCGAAATCACCGCGAGCTTGCCGGACGATCTGGATCAGATCCCGGCGCTCGCGGCGGCCGGCGTTACGCGGCTGCTGGTTCCGGTCGGCGACATGGCCGGCCTCAACACCGTGATCCGCAGCCCGGAGGACGCGCTGGATTGGCGCGACCGGATCGAGCGTTTCGCCGACGTATAAAGGCGAAGTAGGTCAGGGTTTGCCCTCGATCGAGACCTCGATCAGGTGCGGGCCGCCGGCCTTGATCGCGCGGGCGACCGCCGCCTGGAAGACATCGGGCTCGGTCACGCGCTCGGCCTTGACGCCCATGCCGCCCGCCAGTTCGACATAGCCGATGGCGGGGCCGGTCAGGTCCATGTGGGTGTAGCCGCGATTGCTTTCGACCGCGAAGCGGCTCCGATAGGCGTCGATATTGTGCTTCAGCACCCGGTATTCCCGGTTCGCCAGGATGACGAACAGGATCGGCAGATTGTGATGCGCGGCGGTCCAGAGCGCCTGGATCGAATACATCGCCGAGCCGTCGCCGGAGACGCAGACCGTCGGCCGGTCCGGGTTGGCGACCGCGACGCCGATCGCGCCCGCCAGACCCTGGCCGATGCCGCCGCCGCGCCCGGCATAATACGAGCCGGGACCGGCGACCGGCATGGCGCGGGCGAAATCGAGGCTCGCGGTGATGGCTTCCTCGACCAGGACCGCATTGTCCGGCAAGGCCTTCGCCAGCGCCGCCATGGCGACCGACATCGCCATCGGCCGCCGCCCGCCGGCGCGCTTCACCCGTCCGGCCCAGGCTTCGTCTGCTTCCGCCTTGAGGGCGGTCAGCGCCGTGAGGCGTCCAAGCGCGGCGCCGGCGTCGGGGCGTAGGGCGGCTTGTAGCGCCCGGAGGCTCTCACCAATGCCGCCGACCAGTCCGACGGTCAGTTCGTGGTTCTTCGCCAATTGCGGCGCTGCTTCCTCGATTTGCAGGACGGCGGCGCCGGCCGGGAAGGGCGAGCCCTGATCGTGCCAGACTTCCTCGAAGAACGGCCCGCCGACCATCAGCACGCAGTCGGCGTCGCCAAGCGCGCGGCGGATCGTGGCGGCTTCGAACGGCAGCCCGCCGCGCAGCAACGGGTGGCTGGAGGCGACCGGCGCCTGGGCATGAATGCCCTCGACCCAGATCGACGCGCCCAGCGTCTCGGCGAGCGCCGTGAGCTCGCCGCTCGCGCCGCGCCGCGCGACATCGTCGCCGGCGACGATGACCGGCGCTTTCGCCTTGGAAAGCAGGGCGGCCATCGCCGCGACGCCTTCCGCGTCCGGCTGGCTGGCGCGATAGAGCGGGCCGGCGGTCAAGGGGCCGAGCTCCGATTGCTGCTCCATGACGTTGACCGGCAGCGCCACGAAGACCGGCCCCATCGGCGGATCGTGAGCGATCTTGAAGGCGCGGCGCATGATGTCCGCCATTTCGTCGGCGGTCTCGACCTGGACGCTCCATTTGACAACGGGCGCCGCGATCGCGACAAGGTCATGGCCCAGGACCGGGCCGCGCAGGCGCATCCGCGTATCCTGCTGGCCTGCCGTCACGATCATCGGCGTATTGGCCTTCAGGCCGTTGAAGATCATGCCGACGCCGTTGCCGAGGCCGGGCGCCACATGCACGTTGACGATCCCGGTCTTGCCGCTCGCTTGGGCGTAGAAGCTCGCGGCGCCGACCGCGACGCCTTCATGCAGGGCGACGATGTAGTCGATCTCCGGATAATCCGCCAGGTGATCGAGCAGCGGGCTTTCCGTGGTCCCCGGATTGCCGAACATCCGCGTCACCCCATGGGCGCGCAGGCTTTGCATAAAAATATCGCGGCCTAGCATCGGTTTCGATCTCCTATAGCGCGCGGGGGCAGTGATTGACGCCCGCGACCCGCCAGGCGGCTGCGCCCGACTTCCCCTCAATGTGATCGATCCGCGTGATCGAGCAATTGTCGATACTGAAAGCCAATGCGGCGGCCGGCGCAAGCGCCAGCGCCTGGCCAAGCGCCGCCCGGATCGTGCCGCCATGGGCCGCGATCACGATATCCCGGCCGGCATGCCGGTCCCGGATGTCGATCACGGCCGGCGCGACGCGCTGGGTCAGGTCCGTGAAGCTTTCGCCATTTGGGGCGCGGCGGGCCGCGTCGAGCATCCAGAAGCCCGGCCAGGGGCCGCCGGTCGGAAAAATTTCCCGAATCGGCATGCCGTGCCAGTCGCCCAGGGACTGCTCGTTCAGGCGCGGGTCGCCGGCGACGGGGTCCGGCACGCCGGGGTGGCCGGCGGCGCGCACGGCGGCGAGCGTCTGATGGGTGCGGGCAAGGCCGGACGCCAGGAAAACCGCGTCCCTCGGCAGCGCGGCCGCCAGGCCAGCGAAGACCTCGACCGCGGATGTATCGGCGTCGATCTCGGCGCCGCCGTAGATCAGGCCGCCATTGTTGATGGCGGGCGCGTGGCGCACCCACCAGAAGCGTGTGATCGTCATGGCGCTCCGCTCTTGCCTCATCTGCCCGCGAATCGTACCTCTCGCGGCTTGGTTTCCCGATCGAAGGACGATAGCCCATGGCGGCGAATAATGGCGACGCCTCATCCCGCGAGCCGCAGGTGACGCTCGCCGAAATCGCGGCCCTGGTCGCGGAATTTCCGGGGCCGGACCTCGAAGCCGCCACCAAGGTGCTGGAGCATGACCGCCTGCTCGCCAAGCCGCGCGGCGGCCTCGGCAAGCTGGAGCCGCTGGTCGAGTGGCTGGCGAAATGGCAGGGGCGGCATCCGCCGAAGGTCGACCGGCCGGCGGTCTGCGTGTTCGCGGGGAATCATGGCGTCACGGCGCGCGGCGCCTCCACCCGCTCGCTCGCGGCGACCGCCAACCGCGTCGCGGGCTATGGCGCGGGGCTAGGCGCAATCAACGCGGTCGCGGGCGCGCTGGACGCGGACTTCCGGGTCTTCGAACTGGCGCTCGAGGCGCCGACGGCGGACTTCACAGAAGGCCCGGCGATGAACGACAGCGACTGCGCCAAGGCCATGGCTTACGGCATGATGGCGGTGGAGCAGGGGGTCGACGTCATCGTCCTCGGCCAGGTCGGCGTCGGCGGGGACGTTTCCGCGGCCGCCTTGCTGGCGGCGCTCCACGGCGGGGCGCCGGAGGATTGGGTCAAAGGCGACAAGCGCACGGAGAAGGCGGCGGCCGTCGCGGCCGGCCTCGCGCTCCATCAGCCGCTGATCGACGGCCCGTTCGATGTGCTGCGCCGGCTCGGCGGCTTCGAGATCGCAGCGATTGCGGGCGCCATCATCGCCGCGCGCATGGGCCGGGTTCCAGTCGTGCTCGACGGGCTGATCCCCGGCGCCGCGGCGGCGGTCGTCGCCGCCCAGATGCCCGGCGGCGCTGACCATTGCATCCTCGGCCACGGCGCCGCGATGGGGCCGGACCGGAAGCTGGCAGAAGTTCTGAACCAATCGCCGCTGCTGTCTCTCGACCTCGGCATCGGCGAGGCGGTCGGCGCGACGATCGCGACGCACCTATTGCGGGCCGCCGCGCGCTGCCATGCCGACATGGGCACCCGCGCCCAACGGAACGCGTTGACCGCATGAAGCCGACAAGTGGCGCATGATTCGAGATTTACATTAAATTCAGCGCATAAGATCCTGCCATGGAACGAAAAATGGCGCCGGGTGAGGGATTTGAACCCCCGACCTTCGGTTTACAAAACCGCTGCACTACCACTGTGCTAACCCGGCGGATGCGCTTGCTATAGCGCAATTTGGGGAGGTGCTGAAAGGGCGTTATGTGTCGCTCATTTTCAGGGCGGCGATAAAGGCGCTCTGGGGGATTTCGACCTGGCCGAAGGCGCGCATGCGCTTCTTGCCTTCCTTCTGCTTCTCCAAAAGCTTCTTCTTGCGGGTGATGTCGCCGCCATAGCACTTCGCGGTCACGTCCTTGCGCATGGCGCTGACGGTCTCACGGGCGATCACCTTGCCGCCGATCGCGGCCTGCACTGCGATCTTGAACAATTGCCGTGGGATCAGGTCCTTCAGGCGGCCGCAGAGCGCGCGGCCGCGCACCTCCGCCTGGCTGCGGTGGACAATGGCGGCGAGCGCCTCGACCGGCTCGGCGTTCACCAGGATCGACATCTTGACGAGGTCGCCTTCCTCGTAGCCGTCGATCTGATAATCGAAGCTCGCATAGCCGCGGCTGATCGACTTCAGCCGGTCGTAGAAGTCGAAGACGACCTCGTTCAGCGGCAGGCGGTAGACCAGCATCGCCCGTCCGCCGACATAGGTCAGTTCCTTCTGGATGCCGCGCCGGTCCTCGCAAAGCTTGATGACGCCGCCAAGGTGATCGTCCGGCAACATGATCGTCGCCGTGATCCAGGGCTCCTCGATGGAGGCGATGCGGGTCACGTCCGGCATGTCGGCGGGATTGTGCAGCTCGATCATGTCGCCGTTCACCATGTGCAGGCGATAGACGACGCTCGGACTCGTCGCGATCAGGTCCAGACCGAATTCCCGGTCGAGCCGCTCCTGGATGATCTCCAGATGCAGCAGGCCGAGGAAGCCGCAGCGGAAGCCGAAGCCAAGCGCGGTCGAGCTTTCGGTCTCGAATTCGAAGCTCGCATCGTTCAGGCGCAGCTTCGCCAGGCTGTCGCGCAATACCTCGAACTCGGCCGCGTCCGCCGGAAAGAGGCCGCAGAAGACAACCGGCAAGCTTGGCTTGAAGCCGGCGAGCGGCTTGTCGGTCGGCTTGCGGTCATTGGTGATGGTGTCGCCGACCGAACAATCCGCGACGGCCTTGATGGCGGCGGAAATATAGCCGATCTCGCCCGGGCCCAAGCGGTCGCGCGCGACGCGCTTCGGCGTGAAGACGCCGACTTCCTCGACGTCATAGGCCGAGTTGTTCGCCATCATGCGAATGCGCATGCCCTTCCTGATCTCGCCGTTCATGACGCGGACCAGGGTGACGACGCCCAGATATTGGTCGTACCAACTGTCGATCAGCAGGGCTTCAAGCGGATGGTCCTCTTCGCCCTTGGGCGGCGGCAGGCGGGCGACCAGGGCTTCCAGCACATCCGGCACGCCGAGGCCGCTTTTCGCGGAGATCATGATGGCGTCGGAGGCGTCGAGGCCGATGACGTCCTCGATCTGCTGCTTGACGCGCTCCGGCTCCGCCGCCGGCAGGTCGACTTTGTTCAGGACCGGCACGATCTCAAGATCGTGCTCGAGCGCCAGATAGACGTTGGCCAACGTCTGCGCCTCCACCCCCTGGCTGGCGTCGACGACGAGCAGCGCGCCCTCGCAGGCGGCGAGGCTGCGGCTGACTTCATAGGCGAAGTCGACGTGGCCGGGCGTATCGATCAGGTTCAACTGATACACGTCGCCCGCCTTGCTGGCATAGCGCAATTGGACGGTGTGGGCCTTGATCGTGATGCCGCGCTCGCGCTCAAGCGCCATGCTGTCCAGCACCTGCTCCTGCATCTCGCGGTCGGTCAGCCCGCCGCAAAGCTGGATCAGCCGGTCGGCCAGGGTCGATTTACCGTGGTCGATATGGGCGATGATCGAAAAATTGCGGATGTGCGAAAGGTCGGTCATGGCCTGCCGAGTTGTTGGGGATGTCGTCGCTGGCATTCATCTAGCGCAACCGGGCCCGGTTGGGAACGCCCGGCTTTGCAGGCCCGCCCATTCGCCGCACGGGGAGAGGGGCGGCAAGCCGGGCGGCAGGCGTCACTCGGCCAGCGGTCGCGATCCCACATAGCTGCCGGGGCTGGCGGGGAAGACGACGGTCTTGCCGCCGTTGATGAACACCCGGTGATGGATGTGGGCATGGATGGCGCGCGCGAGCACCTGGCTTTCCACGTCGCGGCCGAGGGAGATATAGTCCTTCGCGTTCTGCGCATGGGTGACGCGTATGGTGTCCTGCTCAATGATCGGGCCTTCGTCCAGGTCGGCCGTCACATAGTGGGAGGTCGCGCCGATCAGCTTGACGCCGCGCTCGAAAGCTTGCCGGTAGGGATGGGCGCCTTTGAAGCTTGGCAGGAAGGAATGGTGGATATTGATGATCCGGCCCGACATCTTTCGGCACATGTCGTCGGACAGCACCTGCATATAGCGGGCGAGCACCACCAGTTCCGCGCCGGTTTCCTCGACGATCGCCAGTTGCCGGGCTTCGGCGGCGGCTTTGGTTTCCTTCGTCACCTTGATGTGGTGGAAGGGAATGCCGTGGCTCGCAGCGACCTGTTTGAAGTCAGGATGGTTGGAGATGATGGCGACGATATCGATCGGCAGCGCCCCGATGCTCCAACGATAGAGCAGGTCGTTCAGGCAATGGCCGAAGCGGGAGACCATCAGGATGACCTTCATGCGCGCTTGCTCGTCATGAAAGTCGAAGGCCATGCCGAGGCTGGCCGCGGTCGCCTCGAAGCCGGATTTCAATTGCTCCAGCGACTGCCCGGCCTCGCTGACGAAGGTGACCCGCATGAAGAAATCGCCGGTCTCCTGATCGTCGAACTGAGCGCTGTCGGTCAGATTGCAACTGGCTTCCGCGAGATAGCCGGAGATCGCGGCGACGATGCCGCGCGCGGACTTGCATTTGACGGTCAGGGAATAGTGGCTCACCGGCGGACATCCTCGGGCGGGTGGGGAGACGGTCACGGGACACTCATGCGCCATCCGGCATGGCCCTGACAACCGCCCGCAGCGCGGAAATGTTCGCCTGTTACAACATGAAGTTCGCTTCGCCGACCGCGCCGATGGCGACGCCTTCCAAAAGCACGGAATCCGGTCCCGCGAGGTCGATCAGCGTTCCGCTCGCGATCTGGGACATCAAGGCCTGTACTGCGGCGAAGTTCGCGAAATTGTGCGCGGTGAGGTCGATCAGGTCCTCTGTCGGATCGAAGTCGGTGACGCCGTCATTGTTGTCCCCCGGCGCGTGGACGAAGGTATCCGCGCCAAACTGGCCTGTCAGCCTGTCGTTACCGGTTCCGCCCGCGAGGATGTCATCGCCGCTGTTGCCGAAAATGCGATCCCGTCCGGCGCCGCCGGTAATCGCGTCGTCGCCCCAGAACCCGATCAGCAGGTCGTCGTCGTCGCCGCCGTCGATCCGGTCGGCCCCGCCGCCGCCGTGCATGAGATCGGACCCCGAGCCGCCCGTCATGACGTCATCGCCGTCGTCGCCGAAGATGACGTCGTCCAGAACATCGCCGTTCAACGTATCCGCATTCCGGGAGCCCGAAATTTCGAGTGGCCCGACGTGCTGGTTGAACACCAAGGCGCCCAAGTCCTGCAGTTGGAGATTGCCTGCGTCCGTGTCCGAAAAAGCGGTGTCGACATGGAACGAGATATCGAACGTGTCGTCGCCGTCGGTCAAAGTCACGAACTTGACGCCGGGGGATGTGAGGTCCACGGGGGCGGCGGCGGCGAAGTCGCCGATCGTCAGGATCGCCTGGTTCGCCGATGTCGCGTCAAAGTTCAGTAATCCGGTTCCCAGAGCGGGCGGTTCCTCGGCCGTCGCGGCGAGCAGTTCAACTGATCCCTCAATCACGGCGCCGCCCGCAACGGTCGCAGAATATTGCGCAGCGCTGCTGTCGATCGCGACGGATTTGTCGAAATCATCATTCAGCGTAATCACTGCGCCAAGAGCGTTGAATGCTACGTCCTGGGTCTCACTGGCGGCAATCGGGACGGTCGGATCGATGAATTGGCTTTGGACCAGTCCGTTGGTCAGGTTCGTCAATTGCATTAGCCCTGAGACCGGATCGTACTCCACAAGAAAGGTCCCGTCGTCAACGCTGCGCGCGAAAGTGAATGTTTCGAAGCCATCCGCGATCTCCAGGCGATTGGCGGACGCCGAGGCGAATGTATTCCGTTGAACGAGATTGTCTGTCTCGACAATGACCCGGGAACTGAAGTTGAACGCTGGCTCCGCGTCGGCGGCGTCCGCGAAGACCATCGCGCCGATCGCTTGGACTTCGAGATCGCCGGAATCAGTGTTTGAGAACGCGTCGTTCACAAGAAAACTGAGATCGAAGCTATCGACGCCGTCGGACAGGGTCACGTTTTTAACGCCGGTGCTGGCGAGGTTGACAGGCGCCGTCGATTGGAAACCTCCAATGCTGAGGTCTGCTGCGTTGGCGTTTGTCGCATCGATCCCGACGATATTGGTTGTCAGCCCTTGCAGGGCGTCGGCCGTCGCGGACTTAATTTCGACGGAAGAATCCAGAATTGAGTTGTTGCCTGACGTCGAAACGTAATTCGCGCCGATATCCGCTATGGGCAGCGATTTATCGAAGGCGCCGTTCAGGACGATGACGGCGCCGAGCGTGGCGAACGTCAGGAACTGAATCGAAAGCTCCGGGATGGGCGTGTCGCCTGCAATGACGCTGTCGATTTCGCCCGTCGTCAGATTGTGTAAGGTCATGACGGTCGTCGTCGGATTATAGGCGATCGTATAGGCCCCTTCCTCGACGGCCGCGCCAAATGAAATGCCGAGTATGCCGTCCGCGATCTGAATTTGATTTTGCGTCGGGTCGGCGACCTTGTTGATTTCCGCGAGCGTGATCGGGTCGCTCAGCGGCGCGGCTTTTGCCGCGTCAGACAATTGTATCATGCGGTCGAGGATGGTCTTTTGGTCCGCCATGGCTCTGGCCTCCGGGAGCGCGGCAAAGCCGCCGCCGTTAAGGATCTATCGGCAAGGCCTAGCCGGCTTTTGGTTGCAGGCGCGTAAAAATTTTAGAATGAGTCTGGCGTCGCCCTTTGGGCTGGGGCGGAGGCCACTGAAGACCTGCGGCCCAAATCGCCTTGATCCTGCCCTGCGGGCGGCCTAGGGTCCGGCCCCGATTTGCGTGGAAGGGAATTCGAACGATGAGCGATGTCGGCGGCATTACGGCTGAGCAACTGAAACAGTATATCGAGCGCGTCGAACGCCTCGAAGAAGAGAAAGCCGCGATCGCGGCCGACGTGCGGGAGGTTTATGCTGAGGCCAAGGCCAATGGCTTCGACGTCAAGATCATGCGTCAGGTCATCCGCCTGCGAAAACTCGACAGTCAGGACCGGACCGAACAGGAAGCGCTGCTGGACCTCTACAAGCGCGCGCTCGGCATGGCGGAAGGACCGTAATCCAGAATGGCGAAAGCGCCCGGCGGCAATCGGTCCGGCGCTGGCGGCAAGCGGGAGCCAGCAGCGCCGCGGCGCGGCGGGAAGCCCGCGCGGCCAGCCCCGAAACCGACGCCGGCCGCGAAATCGAAGGCTAAATCCAAGGTTCAGCCCGCAGCCAAACCCATGACGAAGCCAGCGGCCACGCGACGGGGGAAGCCTGCCGCCGGTCGATCCTGGTTGACGGCAGGGGCGGGGACTGTGCGCCGGCTTGCGGCGGGGGCGGGCGCCTTTCTGCATCCGCCGGGCGGCTGGCGCCGCCGCTTCTGGCGGAGCCTTGTGCTTGTCATGGTCTGGGGCGTGATCGTGACCGGCGCGGTCACGGCCTATTTCTATTTCACCTTGCCGTCGCTGGAAGAAGCGACCCGCCTGCAGCGCGGGCCGACAGCGGCGTTGCTCGCGACCGACGGCGCCTTCATCGCCTCATACGGCGAGCTTCGCGGCCAGATGACGACCGTCGCTCAAATGCCGCCGCATCTGCCCCGCGCCGTCATCGCCATCGAGGACCGCCGGTTCTATGAGCATGGCGGCATCGATCCCTGGGGCGTCGCCCGCGCGATCTTCGTCAATGTAACGTCCGGCCGGCTACGCCAGGGCGCCAGCACGATCACCCAGCAATTGGCCCGTAACCTCCTGCTCGACAATTCCCGCTCCTTCGGCCGGAAGGCGCGCGAGGCGCTGCTTGCCTTCGAGCTGGAGCGCCGGTTCGCCAAGGATCAAATCCTCACGCTCTACCTGAACCGGGTGTATTTCGGCGGCGGCGCCTACGGCGTCGATGCGGCGGCCCGGCGGTTCTTCGGCAAGCCGGCGACCCAGGTCAATCTCTGGGAGGCCGCATTGCTGGCGGGGTCCTTGAAGGCCCCGTCGAAACTCGCGCCCGACCGCAATCCGGAAGAGGCGGCGGCGCGGGCGCGCCTCGTCTTGAACGCCATGGTCGAAAGCGGCTTCATCGATCGGGCCGACGCCGATCAGCCGATGGCGGTGGCGTTGTCCGCCGCGACCGCGCTCGATGCGCCGGTCGCCGGCAATGCCCGCTATTTCGCCGATTGGGCCGTCGATCAGGCCGAGGGCTTTATGGCGGGCCTGCAGCAGGATGTGCTGGTCGAGACGACCCTGGATCTGGCCTTGCAGCGCCTGGCCGAGAAAGCCCTGGCGGACGGGCTGGCGGGCAAGCCGGCGAAGACGCCCGCCCGGGCCTGGCCAAGCCAGGGCGCGATCGTCGTCATGACGCCGGAAGGCGCGGTGCGGGCCATGGTCGGCGGGCTCGCCTATCAGGCCAGTCAGTTCAACCGGGCGGCGCAGGCTGTCCGGCAGATGGGGTCCGTCTACAAACCCTTCGTCTATCTGGCGGCGCTCGAGGCGGGCATGGAGCCGGATGACATCGTGCTCGACGCGCCGATCGCTGTCGGGACCTGGCGGCCGGGCAATTACAAGGACCGCTACTATGGGGAAGTCACCCTTCGGGAGGCGCTGGCCCGGTCCCTGAACGCGGCCGCGGTGCGGCTGGCGGAGAAGGTCGGGCGGCAAAAGTCGGTCGCGGCGGCGCGGCGGCTTGGCGTCGTCAGCGCGCTTCCCGATGGGCCGAGCGTCTCCCTGGGCGCCGGCGCCGCGACCTTGCTGGAGGTGACGGGCGCTTATGCGGCGTTCGCGGCGGGCGGACGGTTCACGCCGCCCCATGGCATCGTCGAGGTGCGCTCGCGCAGCGGCGACGTCCTCTACAAGCCGACCATCGCGGCGACCCAGGCGATCGACCATGCGGTCGCGCTCAGGATGACAAATCTGCTGGCTGCGGTCGTCGAGTGGGGCTCGGGGCGCGCCGCCAGCGTCGACCGGGATGCGGCGGGCAAGACCGGCACTACCCAGCGGAGCCGCGACGGCTGGTTCGTCGGATATACGGCGGACCTTGTCGTCGGCGTCTGGGTCGGCAATGACGACGATACGGCGGTCGAGGGCCTGACCGGCAGCGGCCTGCCGGCCCAGATCTGGCATGACTTTGTCGCAGCCACTCACGACCGGTTTGCGCCGAAGCCATTGCCGGGGAAGGCGAGCTATCCCGCGCGCCCCGGCCAGGCCGCCGCGCCCGCCCCCAGGACCGACGCGGCGGCGACGCTGCCCGCGGCCAAACCGTTCGTGATCTATCAATATCCGAACGGCGACCGGGACGGCGGGTGATCGGCACAAGATCGAACCGCTCTCAGGCATTTACGCCTGAGAGCGGCTGATTTGTTCGCTAAAAGCTAGATAGGCGGACGCGCCCTGGCTCTAGCCGTCGAAGCCGACTTCGTCGACCAGTCGTGCGGCGTCGTTCCGCAGGTCGGCGATCTTGGCGATCGGCAGCTCGTCGGCCTTGAACGTGCCGAGCGTTTCCAGAAGCGGCGCCCAGGCGACGTCGCTCCGGATCGGATATTCGAAGTTCTGCTCGGCGTAGATCTTCTGGGCATGGGGGCCGACCAGCCATTCCATCAACCGGACCGCGTTCGCCCGGTGCGGCGCGTGTTTGGTCAGCGCGATGCCGGAGATGTTGACGTGAGCGCCGCGGTTCGCCTGGTTCGGGAAGCTCACATTGACGGCCTCGGCCCAGGGCTTCTGGTCGGGTTTCGCCATCATGGCGCCGTAGTAGTAGTTGTTGCCGAGCGACACATCGCAGATGCCGTCATGGATCGCCTGCACCTGGCTGCGGTCGTTGCCTTGCGGCTTCCGCGCGAGGTTCGCCTTGACGCCCTTCAGCCATTCGGCGGCTTTTTCCCGGCCGTGATGGGCGATCATCGAAGCGATCAGCGCGACGGTGTAGGAATGCTTGCCGCTGCGGGTGCAGACCTTGCCCTTGAAGCGCGGGTCGGCGAGCGATTCGTAAGTGAGGTTCTGCCAGTCGGCCACGCGTTCCTTGGAGGCGTAGATGACGCGCGCCCGGGTCGTGAGGGCGAACCAGTGGCCCGCAGGGTCGCGGTATTGCGTCGGGATTACGCTCTCGAGCGTTTCGGACTTGACCGGCTGGGTGACGCCAGCTTCCTTGACGTCATTCAGGCGGCCGATGTCGACTGTGAAGATCAGGTCGCCGGGGGTGTTGCGGCCTTCAGCTTCCAGGCGCTCGACCAGGCCTTTTTCGGCAAAAAGCACGTTTACCTTGACGCCCGTTTCATCGGTGAACGCCTTGAACAGCGGCTCCACCAGGAAGGGCTGACGGTAGGAGTAGACGTTGACTTCCTCCGCGGCGACGGCCGGCGCGGCGGCCGTGGCGAGCGCGGTCAACGCAATGCCGGCGAGGGCAGGGTGGATCAGTCTCATAGGTGGTCCTTTTCGTTGTCGTTCGCGAATACGGCGTATGTGTCGATGTTTTCCGGTTTCGCGGCCTGGTTGCCGCGTTCCGGCGCTTCCGGTTCAGTCATCAGGCGCAGCAGCGCCGCGAGGCCTTCGATGCCCAGCATTTGAACTATCATCGTGGTCGCTCCATACGTTCTGCCAACGTGGGCGGAACGGTTTGGGCAGATTACAGACGTGCGAATGATTCGCAATGAGAATGAGTATCAATCGCGGAAATGTGTCAACATGTCGCGGCGAGTGGCGCGAGGCCGGGCGCCTTGCGCGGCCAGGCCCGGTCCGCCATCGTGGCGGCCGATTGTGCATCTCCACCGAAAGCCCAAGCCCCCATGCCCAGCAATCCGAGCCGCCTCAACGCCCTGCAACTTAAAACTCTGACGCTGCTGCAGGTCATCGCCCGCCAGCCGATCTATGCGACGCTGGAGGCGGAGACCGGCGCGCAGGTCATTAAGATGCTCCCCGACCCGCACGGCGACCATTTCCACATCGGCCCCCGCGTCGTCATGACCAAGGATGCGACGGGGTTGCGCAATCCGGCCGTCTACAAGGCGCTTGGCCGGAAAGGCCTGGTCGAGGACCGGCCGGGCGGGGCGTTCGCGCTGACGACGGCCGGGCAAAGCTACGATACCGGCCTGGCGTCCACGATCCTCCACGGCAGCGATCACTAATCCCAGATTGCCAGCCGGGGCGCGCTGAGGCACGCTTCGAGCCGAGGCCTTGGACTTGGGCGCGCGTACAGGAGACTCGAAGCCGGGCTTCCGGCCGTCAACGAACGGCTAGAAACGGATGGAATCGGAGGAAACGACCATGCGACAAGCGCTTAGGATCACGAGCCTGGCGGCGGGAATGCTCGCCTTGACGACTGCGGCGGCCTTCGCCGCGACAGACTGCGTGTCATCCCAATGGGGACCGGACGATGAAATCGGGTCCGCCAATCTGGTCACGCCGGAAAATACCCTGAATGCGGCCAAGCTGATCAAGCAAGGCAAGTCCTTGCCGCTTGGCATCGTCATCGGCAGCGATACGCCTGCCTTCCCGCCGCGCACGCTCAACCTGCAAGTGGTGCAGCCCAACCAGCAAGGCGGGCAGCGGCTCGATGGCTTCGGCTATCCCGCGAGCTACAACGACGATGTGCTGCAGACCTGGGTCGGCATCGGTTCGCAGCTCGACGGTCTCGGCCATCTGGGCGAGGCCGGGATCTATTACAACTGCAACAAGGATACCGACATCGCGGCCATTACGGGCCTGAAGAAACTCGGCGTGCACAACGTGCCGCCATTGGTCGGGCGCGGCGTCATCATCGATATGGCGAAGCACTTCGGCAAGACGTCCATGGCGGCCGGCGAGCATTTCGGGTCGGCTGACATCAAGGCCGCCGCTGCGGCCCAGGGCGTCGTCTACGGCAAGGGCGACATCGTGCTGTTCCACACCGGCTGGACGGAGACCATGCTGGAAAAGGACCCGAAAGCCTGGGTCTCCGGCGAACCCGGCCTCAATAACGAAGGCGCGCGCTACATGGCGGGCCTGAACGTCATGGCGGTCGGCGCGGATACGTGGGGCGTCGAGCCCGTGCCGGCCCCGAAGGGCGACGGCGTCTTCTACGGCCATGTCCTGCTTCTGCAGGAGAAGGGGGTTTATCTGCTGGAGACGATGAACACCGGGCCAGTGCTTCGCGCGGGCGTGAATGAGTTCATGTTCGTGCTGGGCCAGGCGCGCATCAAGGGCACGGTCCAGATGATCATCAATCCGGTGGCATTGTTCTAAGGCAGCCCCGCCTCTGACGGATCGATACAGACAAAAAACTGGAGCGCCCGGACAGCGTCATTGTGCTGGCCGGGCGTTCGCTTCACTGAAGGGCGACGACATGCATGAGCTTTATGCGATCCGGTACGGCTGGCATCCGGAAGGGCATTCGGACGCGGACATGGCGTTCGGCGGCGACCCGACGGTCAAGGTCGAGGGCATGGACTTCTTCTGCTGGCTGATCGTCACCGACGCCGGCAGGCCCATCCTGATCGATACCGGATTCTTTGCCGGGCTCGCGGCCCGGGTCGGTCATACGCCCCTGATCGAGCCGGCGGACGGCGTGCGCATGCTGGGCTTCGACCCTGCGAGGATCGAAGACGTCATCATCACTCACGCCCATTACGACCATACCGGAAACCTTGGGGATTTTCCGAACGCTCGCTTTCACATGGGCGCGACGGAGATGGCGTCGATCACCGGCCCGCTGATGACGCATCCAACGACGCGCGGCGGCTTCGGCAAGCGCGATGTCAAGACGCTGGTCGGCTTCGTCTATGAGGACCGGATGCGCTTCCTGGAAGATGAGGATGAGGTCTTTCCGGGGATCCGGTCCTTCATCCTGCCAGGCCACACGACCGGCCAGTTGGCGATCGAGGTCGATACGGCGCGGGGGCCGGTTATCGTCGCTTCCGATGCAGTGCATCTCTATAGCGAGATCGAAACCGAGCGGCCGTTCCCCGTCTTCCACGACATGGGAGCCATGATCATGAGCTACCGCAAGCTGAAAGGCCGGGCGCAGCGGCCTGACCTGATCGTCCCCGGCCATGATGCGGACGTGACGCGCCGCTATCCTGCCGTCGCGCCGGAGCTTGCGGGCAAGGTCGTCCGCCTGGACCGCGACCCCGAGGCCGCTTGAGGGCGACGCGAAACCCGTTAAATTACAGCCACGCATTCATCTGAGTTCGTTCGAAAGGGATCATCAATGCAGGATACAAGCACGGACGTCGTCGTCGTCGGCGCCGGGAACGCCGCCATGTGCGCCGCCTTGTCGGCCAGGGAGTCGGGCGCATCCGTCATCGTGCTGGAATGGGCGGACCGGGAAAACCGCGGCGGCAACTCCGCCTATACCGCCGGCAATATCCGAACGGTTTATAATGGCGCGGACGATATCGTCGCGCTCTGCCCGGACCTTTCCGAAGAGGAGATCAAGATCAGCGATTTCGGGACCTATACCGAAGACAAGTTCTACGATGACATGGGCCGACTGACCGAATACCGCACCGATCCCGACATGTGCGAAGCGCTGGTCACCAAGTCGCTCGACACCATGCACTGGATGCGCGCCAAGGGCATCCGCTTCCTGCCGATCTACGGCAAGCAGGCCTACAAGATCGACGGCCGTTTCGTGTTCTGGGGCGGGCTGACGGTTTCCGCCTGGGGCGGCGGTCCGGGCCTGGTCGATGCGCTGCATGAACGGGCGGAGAAGGACGGCATCGAGGTGCGCTATCATGCGCGCGGCATGGAGCTGATCCATGACGATGACGGCATTCACGGCATCAAGGTCAAGCAGAACGGCAAGTCCTACAAGATCCACTGCAAGTCGGTCGTGCTGGCCTGCGGCGGGTTCGAGAGCAATTCCGAGTGGCGCACGCGCTATCTCGGGCCGGGTTGGGACCTGGCCAAGGTGCGGGGCACCCGCTTCAACATGGGCGACGGCATCAAGATGGCGCTGGAAGCCGGCGCCAGGCCATGCGGCAACTGGTCGGGCTGTCATGCGGTCGGCTGGGACTACAACGCGCCGGAGTTCGGCGATATCCATGTCGGCGACAACTTCCAGAAGCACAGCTATCCCTGGGGCCTGATGATTAACGCTGAGGGCAAGCGCTTCGTCGACGAAGGCTATGATTTCCGGAACTACACCTATGCCAGCTACGGCCGGAAGGTGCTGGAGCAGCCGAACCAGATGGCCTGGCAGGTGTTCGATTCCAAGATCATCCCGATGTTGCGCGACGAATACCGCATCAAGCAGGTCACCAAGGTGCGCGCCAACACCCTGGAAGCGCTGGCGGAGAAGCTGGACGGCGTGAACGCCGAAGGCTTCCTGCGGGAGATCAAGGCCTATAACGCAGCCGTCCGGACCGACATCAAGTTCGATCCGAACGTCAAGGACGGCCGTCGCACCGAAGGCCTGCCCGTCGACAAAACAAACTGGGCGAACACCCTGGACGAAGGCCCGTTCGAAGCCTTCCAGACGACATGCGGCCTGACCTTCACCTTTGGCGGGCTCAAGATCAATCCGGAAACCGGCGCCGTGCTGGACCAGGAAGATCAACCGCTCAAGGGCCTCTATGCGGCGGGCGAACTGACGGGCGGCTTGTTCTATATGAACTACCCGGGCGGCACGGGCCTGATGGCGGGCGCCGTCTTCGGCAAGATCGCCGGCGCGTCGGCAGGCCGGCAGGCCGTCGGAAACGAGTAGGCCGGGGGCCTAAGGCCATGACGGCGGACCTGGCGATCCTCGGCGCGGGCGGCTTCGGCGCGGCGTTGGCGATCGCCCAGGCCGCCGCCGGGCGCTCGGTCCTGCTCTGGGCCAGGCGGCCCGAGCGGGCGGCCGAAATCGCCGCCGGCCGCTCGGTCGCGCCCTATCTCCCGGCGGAGCTTCTGCTGCCGCCCGGCGTCACGGTGACGGCTGATCTCGCAGCCTGTCGGGCGCCGCCGGTCGTCATGGCTGCGACTCCGGCGCAGGCGCTGCGGGGGGTGCTGGCGGACCTCCGGCCGACGGGCGCGCTCGTGCTCTGTTGCAAAGGCGTCGAGCGGGGGACGGGCGCGTTGATGACGGATGTCGCGGCGGCCGCCGCGCCGGACGCCGAAGTCGCCATCCTGAGCGGCCCGAATTTCGCCCATGAGATCGCGCGCGGCCTGCCGGCCGCCGCGACGCTCGCCGGGCCGACGCTCGAAGCGGCGAGCGACTTGGCGACGCTGCTCGCGACCCCGACATTCCGGCTGTATCCAAGCCAGGACCGAACCGGCGTCGCGCTTGGCGGCGCGCTCAAGAACGTCATCGCGATCGCGGCGGGGGTCGTTGAAGGCGCGGGGCTTGGCGAGAATGCGCGGGCGGGCGTCGCGACCCGCGGCCTCGCCGAGATCGCCCGCATCGCCGTCGCCCTGGGCGCGGACCGCGAGACGCTGATGGGCTTGGCCGGCGTCGGCGATCTGATGCTGACCTGCTCCGGCCGACAATCCCGCAATTACAGCCTGGGCGTCGCGTTGGGCCAGGGCCGGGCGCTCGCCGATATTCTGGCCGAGCGCCAGACGGTCGCCGAAGGGGTCGCGACCGCCGCCGCCGCGCTCGCGCTCGCCAGGAGCCTGGGCGTCGAGGCGCCGATCACGGCTGCGGTCGATGCGGTGACCGCCGGCACGCTCGGCATTCGCGCTGCGGTCGACGGGCTGCTCTCCCGGCCGACGGCGCGCGACGAGCGGGCTTGATCGGCCGCAAAGGCGGCCGCTCAGCCGGGCGCGTCGCCCGGTGATCGCGTCCGCTCAGGCGGGGCTACATCATCCAGCATATCGACGCTTTCTTCCGGAAGGTCGCCGACCTCCGCTTGCGCCTCGGCCTCGATTTCTTCGGTCGCCAACCCGCCCTCTGCATCTGTCTGACTGAGCGCCGGCTCGACTGAATGGGACGGGGCATGCAGCGGGTCGAGCGGCGGGGCAAGCGGCGGTTGAGGGTCGCGGTCGGGCGCCGGGCGCCGCGGCGCGCGCTCGACCTGGACGATCGGCACGCCGTTCGGGAACACCACCTCCCGCGCTTCGTCGGGCATTGAAATGCCGGCATTCGTCAGGGCCCGCTTGATCAGCCGGTAGAGGGCGGACTTGAGTTTCAAGTTGGAATAAACATTGCCGTCATACCAGAAATAGGTCCGGAGATTGACTGTCGAGGCCCCCAGGGCATGGACCAGAACCATTGGCGCCGGATCGTTCGCGACTGCTTCATGCCCAGATAATACGGCCGCGATGACAGCCTGGGCCTCGGCGGCAGAATCCTCATAGCCGATCCCGACATCCAGCGCGTCGCGGCGCAGCGGGGCGCTTGAGAAATTGACGATCGTATTCTTGAAGACCGTGGCATTCGGAATGATGATGTGATTGCCGTCCAGCGACACTAGGATCGTGCTGCGCGCGTTCAAGCTGCTGACGATGCCTGTGTAGTCTGCGACGCTGATCAAGTCGCCGCGCTTGAACGGCTGCCGGATGCTAAGAATGATCCCGGACAAAAAGTTTTCTGCGATGTCCCGAAACGCAAATCCAAGAATCAAGCTGAAGACGCCCGCGCCGCCCAGGACCGATACCGCGAGCGAGGTGAGGCCGGCAATCTGCAGCAGGGCATAGACTCCGACCAGAAAGATCGGGACGGAGAGCAGATGCGCGACCAGGGGTAGCAGCATCTCGGACTCGAACCGGGACGCGAGCGCCCACCGGATGCCGCGGCGCAGAAACAATGTCAGGATCCAGAAGACCGGCAGCAGCACCAGCGCCAACAGGATCAGCGGCAAACTCGACATGAGATTGCGGGCAAGCTGGGCGAACGCCTCGGCCGCCGGCTTGTAGTCCCAGCTTGGACCGCCTGTGACCGCAATCTTGTTCACGACCGCAACGACGCCCTCGGTCTTGGCGGCAAGGTCCTGCGCCCATTGCTTGTGGGCGACGGCATTCGCCGAGCCGGCCAGAAACACGATGCCCTCCCGAACCCTGACATCGACGTCGGCATACCATTCGGTCGCCGCCATGATCCGCTCGAGCCGCGCCTCGATCGCATCGTCCCGGGCCGATGGGGCGACGGCGACCTGAGCGTCCGTCGAGACCAGCCCGTCGGTTTCGATCGCGGTCTGGCCATGGCCAGCGGTCATGGGGCCGAGCCAGATGCATCCGCCGAGAGCCAGGCCCAAAGGCAGACGGTTTGAGCGCCTCACTGGGTCATCCTTCTTCGCAGCCGGCCAAGCAATCTGCCAGCGCCCAATCCGGCGATGGCCGACAGTCATCCGCAGAACCGCGAGCGCAGGCCGGTCGGTTCAAACGCCCAGGACCCGTCAGGCGACCCGCCAGGTGGTGCCGCTGGCGCTATCCATCAGGATCACGCCCTTTGCCACCAGATCGTCGCGGATCCGGTCGGCGGCGGCGAAGTCCTTGTTCTTGCGAGCGGATATGCGGTCGGCGATCAGGCGTTCGACCTCCGCCGGGTCGACGGCCGGCAGCGTCGCGTCGCTGCTCTGGGCGAGCCAGTCCTCGGGCGCCTGGCGCAGCAGCCCCAGAATTTCGCCGGCAGCTTCCAACGCCGCCCGGTCCTCGGCGGTCTTCGCGGTCTTGACGAACTGGAAGAGGGCGGCAAACGCGGCGGGGGTGTTGAGATCGTCTTCGATCGCCTTCAGGAAAGCCGGCGGCGGTTCGCCGGGGCCGGTCGCCGGCGGCAGGTCGCTCAGAACCTTGTAGAGGCGGTCGAGGTTGCGGGTCGATTGGCGGAGCAGGGCGTCGGTCCAGTCCAGGGGCTGGCGATATTGCGCGGAGAGCAAGGCCCAGCGGATCGCCTCGCCCGGCGCGTCGGCGAGCAGGTCCCGCGCCAGCAGCACATTGCCGATGGACTTCGACATCTTCTCCCGGTTGACGTTGACGAAGCCGTTGTGGACCCAATAACGCGCCATCACGTCGGCGCCGTGGGCGCAACGGCTCTGGGCGATCTCGTTCTCGTGGTGCGGGAACTTCAGGTCGGCGCCGCCGCCGTGAATGTCGAAGGTCTGGCCCAGATGCTCGGCCGCCATGGCGGAGCACTCCAGATGCCAGCCCGGCCGACCGCGTCCCCACGGGCTTTCCCAACCGTCCTGATCGGGCTCGGACGGCTTCCAGAGCACGAAATCCGCGGGATCGCGCTTGTAGGGCGCGACCTCGACCCGGGCGCCCGCGATCTGTTCGTCCCGGCTGCGGCCGGAGAGCTTGCCGTAGTCGGGGAAGGCCGTGACGTCGAACAGCACGTGGCCCTCCGCCGCATAGGCGCAGCCGCGCTCGATCAGGGATTCGGCAAGGCGGATCATCTGCGGCACGTGATGGGTCGCATGGGGGTCGATGTTTGGCGCGAGCACGGCAAGCGCGCCCATGTCTTCCAGATAGGCCGCCTCGAATTCGGCCGCGATGGCGTCCGTCGCCACGCCGCGCTCCCGGGCGGCGGCCATCATCTTGTCGTCGATGTCGGTGATGTTGCGGGCATAGATGACGTGGTCGGCCCCGTATGTGCGGCGCAGCAGCCGATAGAGCACGTCGAAAACGACGGCGGGCCGCGCATTGCCGATGTGGGCATAGTTGTAGACCGTCGGCCCGCAGACATACATTGTGACCCTGCTGGGATCCGCAGGCGTGAAGGTCTGTTTCTCGGCGGCGAGCGAATTGTAGAGTTGCATCTATCTAGTCCTGGAACGGGTAAGGGGGCGGTCGGTCAGGCGACCGTCCGACATCGCAGACATCGCAGTGAGATGGCGCTCTCGCGCATGGGGGCGCGCTCCCGTTCTGACATGTTCCTGACATATACTGATCTCGGCGACGAATACCAAGGGACCCTGGAATGTTTCACACCGTACTTTGCGATCTGCTCGGCATCGAGCTGCCGATCCTGATGGGCGCCATGCAGGGCGCCGGCAAGCCGAGGCTCGTCGCCGCGGTCTCGGAGGCAGGCGGCCTCGGCGTGCTGCCGACCTATGGCGAGCGCGAAGCCGACCTTGTGCGCCAGATCGAGGAAACTCGGGCGCTGACGACCAAGCCCTTCGGCGTCAACATCACGCCGCTTGGCGCCAAGTTCACCGAGCGCCGCGCCGCGATCTGCATCGAAATGGGCATCCCGATCGTGACCACCGGCTTGGGCGATCCCGGCCCCAGGGCCGTCGGCGACCTGCGCGCCGCGGGCATCAAGGTGATCCCCGTCGTCCCAACCGTCCGCCATGCGCTTCGCCTGGAAGCGGAGGGGGCGGACGCCATCGTCGCCTCGGGTTCGGAGGCGGGCGGACATGTGGGCCAGGTCGCGACCCTGCCGTTGCTGCCCATGGTGATCGACGCAGTGAAGGTGCCGGTCGTCGCGGCTGGCGGTATCGGCGACGGCCGTGGGTTCCTTGCCGCGCTCGCCATGGGCGCGGCCGGCATCCAGCTTGGCACCCGCCTGATCTGCACCGAGGAAAGCGCCGGCGGCGCCTGGTATGCCCGCCAGATCCTGGCGACGAGCGAGGAGGGGACGATCGTCTCCAAAAGCCTGACCGGCAAGACCGTCCGCGCCTTCGCGACGCCGGAAGTCAAGGCCTATGAGGCCGCGCGCCTGAGCGGCGCGACCGCCGAGGAACTGAAACAAATGGAGCGTAACATCCGCCAGGGGCGGCATCAGGACGACGCATATGACGGCCACCATCAAGCCGTCGTCGGCCAGATCGCCGGGATGTTGAACGATCCCGCCTGCATCAAGCCGGCGGCTGAGGTCATCAGGGAAATTGTCGCCGACGCGCAACGCATGGCCGACCGGCTCGCCAAGGTCGTCGCCAGTTAGCGCAAGGGCGCTCGGGTAAGCGCCCGGTACAGTCTTGATTTGTCAAGGAGCAGTGGGTGGATATCATCATCGAGAACGGCTGGGTTCTGACGGCTGACGGCGTATTCGAACGCGCCGCGGTCGCGATCGAGGACGGTCGGATCGCGCATGTCGGCGACGCGCCGGCCGGCTTGAACGGCGCTCAACGCTATGACGCCAGGGGTGCTTGCGTGCTGCCGGGGATCGTCGATATCCATGGCGACGCCTTCGAGCGGCAGTTGATGCCGCGTCCTGGCGTGCATTTTCCCCATGACATCGCGCTCGTGGAGACCGACCGTCAATTGCTGCAGAACGGCATAACGACTGCCTATCACGGCGTCACCCTGTCCTGGGAGCCGGGCCTCCGCGGCGCTGACGGCTTCCGGACGTTCCTGGCCGCGATGGAGCGGCTCAAGCCGGATTTCATCGTCGATACGCGCCTGCATCTCCGCTTCGAGACCGCGAACGTCGCCATGGTCGAGGAGACCATCGGCTGGATCGAGGCTGGCCTGATTGACGCGATCGCCTATAACGACCACCTGCCGCACATCAAGCGCTACCGGGACAATCCCGACAAGATGAGCGTCTATGCCCATCGCTCCGGCCTTTCCGTGCCGGATTTTCAAGCGCTGGTGGCGGACGTGAGCGCGGCGGCCGAGGTTGCGGGCGCAGCCGGGACCGAGCAACTGGCGGCCGCCGCGCGCGCCGCCGGCATTCCGCAGCTATCTCATGACGACGACGGCCCGGCGATGCGCCAGCGGTTCCACGACCTGGGCGCCCGGATCGCGGAATTCCCCATGGGCGACGAGACTGCGCGCGCGGCGAAGGCGCTTGACGACCCAATCGTCCTGGGCGCCCCCAATGTGGTGCGCGGCGGCAGTCACACGGGCCTTCAGTCAGCAGCCGAATCCGCCGCCAAGGGCCTCTGCGATATCCTGGCGAGCGACTATTATTATCCGGCCCTGCTGCACGCCCCCTTCATCCTGGCCCGCGACGGCAAGCTGCCCCTGGCAGCCGCATGGGCCCTGGTCTCGACCAACCCGGCGAAGGCGCTCGGCCTGACCGACCGAGGGGCCCTGGCGGCCGGACAGCGGGCGGATGTGGCGGTGATAGACAATGTCTTGAATCGCCCCGTTCTAAAGGCCACAATCGCCGCTGGGAAACTCAGCATCTTTAGCGCCTGATGCCGCAGAATGACGTATGCGACGGAAGGCGGGGCAGGCGGGGCGTAAGTCGTGGCTATTCCAACCTACCAGTCCATCATGCTGCCCTTGCTCACGTTTGTCAGCGGTGGCGAGCGGTCGAGTTCGGCCTGCGTCGAGCAGATGAGCAAAGAGTTTGGCCTGACCGACAACGAGCGACAAATTCGCTATCCGAGCGGAAAATCAACGCGGATAGGGTCTCGAACCGCTTGGGCCGGAACCTATTTGGTCCAAGCCGGCCTGTTGCGTCGACCGAGACGCGGTTATCTGGCGATTACACGACCAGGACGCGATTTGCTAGAGAAGAACCCGTCGGCGATCGACAATCAACTCCTGAGTCAGTACCCGGCCTTTGTGGAGTTTAAGGAAAGAAGTCGCAAACCAAGCGGGGACGATCCAAGTTCGGCGAGACACATGCGCGTGAGCGGCGTCGACGAAAACGTGCCAGAAGAGCGCATCGGTGCGGCCCTGCAAGAAATTGACGCGGCTTTA
>CALAHN010000154.1 GCA_937891825.1 uncultured Alphaproteobacteria bacterium | reverse complement strand
GCGTCGGCAGGCAAGGGCGGCGGCGCGGTCAGATCGCCCGACCCGCCCGGCGCCGGCACGTAAGCCGGGGCGGGCACGTTCGGCAATCGCTCCAGCGGCCGCACGATCGGCGCGAGCGCCGGCGCCGGTCCAGGCGCTGGCCGAGGGGCCGCCTCAGGCGCCGGGGCGGCTTCCTCAAGGCGCCATTGCGGCAAACCCTGACGCAACAGATGCTCGATGTCGTAGCCTTTCGGCGACGCGGCGGCCGGTTGCGGCGCGGCGAAAAGCCCGCCGACGACGGCGAGCGCCAGGGCTGGTCCAAGCAAACGCATGGGGCCGGGATCCTCCATCGAGCGCGGCGCGTTCGTGTGAAAGCGCTGTCCGTGCTCTACTTTACGGTTCGCGATCAACTTATCAACGCTTTGCCGCGTCGCCGGAGTGCGGCGGGCGTCAGCGCGCGCCCGCAATCGCGGCCGGCACGGCTTCCGCCAGCACTTCGACGATCCGGTCGATTTCCGCGTCGGCGGCGATATAGGGCGGCGCCAGCACGATGTGATCGCCGCGCACGCCGTCGATCGTGCCCGGCATCGGATAGACGATGACGCCCCGCGCCCTGGTTTCCGCCTGAACCCGCTGGTTGAGCTTCAGCGCCGGATCGAAGGGCTGCTTGCTGTCCCGGTCAGCTACCAGTTCGAGGCCGAGCAGCAGCCCGCGCCCGCGAATATCCCCGACATGGGCATGCTGGCCGAGCGCCGCTTCGAGCCCGGCCATCAGCCGGTCGCCCTGACGCCGGACCGCCGCCAGCAGATCGTCCTCCCGGATCGCATCCTGCACCGCGAGCGCGGCGGCGCAGGCGAGCGGATGGCCGAGATATGTATGGCCATGCATGAACCCGCCGGAGCCGTCCCGGATCGCATCGACGATCCGCCCCGACGCCAGCATCGCGCCGATCGGCTGATAGCCGCCGCCCAGGCCCTTCGCGACCGTGACGATGTCCGGCTCGACGCCCTCCGCCTCGAGCGCGAACATCACGCCCGTCCGCCCCATGCCGCACATGATCTCATCGGCGATGAAGAGCACGCCATGGGCGTCGCAGATTTCCCGGATGCGCTTGAAATAGCCCGGCGCCGCGGCGACGGACCCAAGCGTCGCGCCGACCACCGGCTCGGCGATGAACGCTGCGACGGTTTCGGGGCCGAGACGCAGGATCTCGGCCTCCAGTTCGTTCGCGGCGCGCAGCCCATACGCTTCCAGGCTCTCGCCGGGCAATTGCTCCCGGTAGGCGTAACAGGGCGCGATATGGCTGGCCTGCATCAGGAGCGGCCCATAGGGCGCCCGCCGCATCGCATTGCCGCCGACCGCGAGCGCGCCCAGGGTGTTGCCGTGATAGCTTTGCCGCCGCGCGATGAAGCGGCAGCGCGCCGGTTCGCCGATTTCGAGGAAATACTGGCGCGCCAGCTTCAGGGCCGACTCGACGGCCTCCGAGCCGCTGGAGACGAAGAACGCATGGCTCAGGCCCGGCGGCGCGGTCGCCAGCAAGGCGTCCGCCAGGGCTTCCTGCGGTCCATGGGTGAACGAGCCGGTGTGGAGATATTGCAGCTTGTCCACCGCCGCATGCAGCGCCGCCAGGACGCGCGGATGGCCGTGGCCAAGGCAGGAGACGGCGGCGCCGCCCGCCGCGTCGATATAGCGCTTGCCGTCCGCATCGGTGATGTAGACGCCGGATGCGGCCACCGCCGTCGGCGGCGGCGGGGCTTTCAGATTGCGATGCAGCACCTTGCTCATGGGGTCGGACCTCCCAAACTGTCGCTGCTGATGATAGACCAAATGCTCGACATGCTGTCAGGAGTTTCCGCCATGGTCGATCTGCCGCTGGATCGGGCCGCCACGTTCGGCCTGCACGCCCGCATTCCGGACCCCGACGCGGCCCGGACCCTGGTCCAGTTGGCCGAGACGACCGGCATGACGACGCTGGCCGTCGGCGACCATCTGGCCTTCGCCCTGCCGATCGACGACAGCTTGCTCGGCCTGGCGATGGCGGCGACGCTTTCGAAGACGCTGACGATCGCGACCTCGGTCTACCTGCTCGCGCTGCGCCATCCGGGCCTGGTCGCCAAACAGACGATCACCCTGGCGCGCATGGCGCCCGGACGGTTCATATTCGGCGTCGGCGTCGGCGGCGAGTTTCCCGGCGAGTTCGCCTTCGCCGGCGTGCCCCATGGCGAGCGCGGCGCCCGCCTGAACGAAGGCATCCAGGTCCTGCGCAAGCTCTGGACCGGCGCGCCCGTCGCCCACACGGGCAAGTTCTACCCGTTTCCCGAAACCCAGCTTCGGCCCACGCCCGAGCCCTTGGGCGGGCCGCCGATCTGGGTCGGCGGACGCTCCGCCGCCGCGTTCCGGCGCGCCGGACATCTGGCCGACGGCTGGATTTCCTATGTCGTGACCCCGGAGCAATATCGCGACGGCCTGGAAGCCATCGCCCGGGAATATGCCGCGAGCGGCCGCGACCTGAAAACCTATGGCGCGAGCCACCTGTTGTTCGTGCGCCTGGGCGACAGCTATGAGGCGGCGTTCGACCGGGCCAACGCGCTGCTGTCGGAGCGCTACGCCATGGATTTCAGCCGGGCGACCAAGCGCTATGCGGCGCTCGGCCGGCCCGAGGACGTGGCGGCGACGCTCGCGGCGTTCCACAAGGCCGGGGTCCGCCATTTCGAGTTCGATTTCCTTGGCTCCGCCGAAGAGCGTATCGAACAAACCCGGCGGTTCGCCGCCGAAGTCCGCCCCTTGCTCGATTTCGAATGGACCCAGCCATGATCTATGTCCTGCCCAGCATCCTGCCGCCGACGCTGATCCAGAAACTCCAAGGCGCGTTCGAGACGGCGGATTTCGTCAGCGGATTGCAAACCGCCGGGCCGACGAACAACAAGCGCAAGCTGAACGAGGAAATCAACGCGACCAGCCCCGTCCGGCAGGCGCTGGCGGAGGAGACCCGGCTCGCCCTCCTCGCCAACAACGATTTCAACCTCATCACCCAGGCGAAGCATGTCGGGAGCATCCTGCTCAGCCGCTACCGGCAGGGGATGTTCTACGGCGATCATGTCGACAACACGGTCATGGGCGCCAAGTCGGCGAAACCCTGGCGGTCCGACCTGTCGTTCACGATCTTCCTGTCCGACCCTGCAAGCTACGAAGGCGGCGAGCTTGTGCTCAACACCGACATGCGGCCCGAGGAGATCAAGCTGCCGGCGGGGCATATGGTGATCTATTCGACGATCGTGCTGCACCGGGTCAACCCGGTCAGGAGCGGCGAACGGCGGGCGGCGGTCGGCTGGGCGCAAAGCATGGTGCGCGACCCCAACCAGCGCCAGATCCTGCTCGATGTCGCCCAGGGCCTCGGGTTCCTGCAGAACAATCTGAAGCAGGGCACCGAACATCCCGAGACCATCCGGCTGCAGAAAGTGTATGCGAACCTCTCCCGGATGTGGTCGGACCTCTGAGATGAGCGCGGCCTACGTCCCGCCCTTTCCGGCGCGGCCGGCCAAGGCGCTCAATCCCCTGTCGGCGCTGGTCAAGGCGCGGCGCAATCTCCTGTCGATCTGGCATGAAGGCGCGTTCGAGCGCTTCATCATGCCGGCCGTGCTGCCCGGCCGCAAAATCCTGGTCGTGAACGGCGTCGACGCCATCAAGCGCGTCTTCCTCGACAACCACGACACTTACAACGCCAAGAGCCCGCAGATGCGGAAGGCGTTGACGCCGCTCCTGGGGGACGGGCTGTTCGTCAGCGACGGCGATGTCTGGCGGCGGCGGCGGGCGATGGTCGCGCCCGCCATCGAGTCCGCCCAGTTGCCGAACTACGCGCCGCTGATGGTCGCCTGCGCCGAACAGACCGCGGCGCGCTGGGAGCAGGCGCCGGCAGGATCGACCCTCGATCTCCTGGAAGAAATGGCGATCCTGACCGCCAGGATCATCGGCCGCACGGTCTTCGGCGACGGCATCACGGACGCCGAAGCCGCACGGGTGGTCCGCGGCTTCTCCGCCTATCAGGCGGTCATCGAGCAGATGGATATCCTCAGCATGCTCGGCGGCCCCTCCTGGCTGTCGTCGGGCCGGCCGAACCGCAAGGCGGTCGCCGCCGCGAGCGAGGTTCAGGGCATGGTCGACCTGATCCTGAAGCGCGCCGGGGCGGACGCCCGGAACATGCGCCTCGCGGCCAGCCTGCTCGCCGCCGCCGAGGGCGTCGAGGACGACCCCGCTGCCGCGATCCGCAATGAGGCGATCGTCCTGTTCATGGCCGGCCATGAAACGACGGCCAACGCGCTCGCCTGGACCTGGAGCCTGATCGCCCACGCGCCCGACGTCGAAGCCAGGCTGCATGCGGAACTGGCGGCCGTGCTCGGCGGCCGCAGCCCGACCCTGGCCGACTTCACGGCCCTGCCCTACACGCGCGCGATCTTCGAGGAGGCGCTCAGGCTTTATCCGCCGGTGCCCTTGCTCTCCCGGGAGGCCCTGGCGCCCGACGTGCTGCGCGGGCACACGGTTTCGCCCGGCGACATCATCGTCGTGGCGCCCTGGCTGGTGCATCGTCACAAGGCCTATTGGCGGGAGCCGGACGCCTTCCGCCCGGAACGGTTTCTCGCCGGGTCCGAGGAAAAGCCGCCGAAGTTCGCCTATATCCCCTTTTCCGGCGGCGCCCGCATCTGCCTTGGCGCCCGTTTCGGGCTGGTTGAAGCCGTTTTGACGATCGCGACCCTGGCCCAGCGCTTCCGCCTGATCGCGCCGCCGGGACACAGCCCCGAGATCGACTGCCGGCTGACGCTCCGCCCCAAGGGCGGCATGCATCTCCGCCTGGAGCGTCGGCCATGAGCCGCCGGGAAGTCCCTGCCGCGCCGCGCCTGCCCTGGAAGAAGCGGCTGGCGGCGGCGGCCGATCTGGCGATCTATCGGACGCTCCGCCATGCGCCGATCCCGGTCGCTTCGGCGGTCGGGGCCGTGCTTGGCGCGATCTCCGGCGCCTTCTTCCAGAAAGTCGGCAGCGCGCGGGCGATGGCCGCCCTCCGCCACATCCGCCCCGAGGCGACGGAGGCCGAACGCCGCCGCATGCTTGCCGCGCACTGGCGACATATGGGCCGGGTCATGACGGAGTATTCCTGCCTCCGCCGCCTGCTGCTCGCCGGCCGGATCGAGATATCCGGCCTGGACGCCTTGCCGCCGGCCGGCTCGCCGGTCGTCGTCGCCGCCTCGCACACCGGAAGCTGGGAGACGATTTCCATCGCCATCAGCGCGCCGGGCCACAGCGTCGCAGGCTTCTATGAGCCGATCGGCAACAAGACCCGCCTCGACATAGCCTTGGGCGAACGTCGATCGCTTGGCTGGATCGGCCTGGCGGCCGACGATAGGCCCGTGCGCCCCGCGATCCGGCACATGGATGCCGGCGGCGCCTTCTGCGCTTATGTGGACGAGTATGTCGACCGGGTCGTCCGGGCGCCCAGGCTCGGTCGGGACATGCCGCTCAACGGCAATATCCGGATCGCCGTCCGTCTGGCGGAGCGCACGGGCTGCCCCCTGGTCTTCGGCTCGTGCGAGCGAATTGGCGGCGCCCGCTTCCGGGTGACCTTCACCGCCGTCCCCCTGACGCCGGGAGACGCCGATGCGACCGTCGACGCCGTCGAAGCGCTGCTCGACGCCGCCGTTCGCCGCCGCCCGGAACAATGGCTGCAGATCACCGCCCTCAGGCTGCCGCCCGCCTGAACCGCAATTCAATTCGCTGGCGAGGCTGCGTCGCGCTGCCTGTCAGCCGCGCGCGTAGCGCCCGGTCAGCACACGCAAACGGTCCCGGAAATGCGGCCGGACCCGGGCGCTCCAGGGCGTGTCGACGGCCTTCGCCCAGGCGTCGGACCGGGTCACCTCCGGCGTCGCCAGATGATAGATCGCCACATATTTATGCGTGCCCTCGATGCGCGGATCGGAGAGATAGCGCCGGGCCGCCAGGCAGCCGGGCACGCCAGCGAGCGCGGGAATATGCTCCTCGTCGTACCAGGCGTTGAAGTCGGCCTCGCCCTCGGGCGTGACGTTCATGGCGTTCAGCAGCAGGCCGCCCGCGCCCGCCGGCGCTTCGGCCTCGCCGGGCAGGGTTTGCGCGCCTTCGAAGCGCAGCACCCGGTCGCACATCGCCGTCACGCGCTTCGACCAGACGCTCAGGTTCTCCCCCGCGATCGCCTTGTAATCGGCCCCGCGCAGGACATCGACGGACTCCAGGTCGTAGGTCGCTACCGAGACAAACGGATCGTCGACGCCGATCCAGCGCTCGCAGGCGCCGAAGCCCGGCACGGCTTCGCGTTCCGGCACATGCTCCAGGTCGTACCAATCGTGAAATTCATCGGCATGGGCGTTCTTGAAATTGAACGCCGCGATCAACAGCCCGCGCGCCATGGCATCCCCCAACCCTGATTTCTTGTCCGGCAGAGCTTAGCCGCATTTCGGCGCTTTCGGCAAAAGGCGGTCAGGTCAAGCTAGCGACGCCTTTTTCGGTTCGACGATGACCTTCGCCGCCAGGAATTCATCGTCCGGCAGGACGCGGAGCGGCAGCAGGTCGCTGTCGGTCGTGATGATCGGCGAGAGGTCGACGCGGATGCCAGCGCCGGCGAAATTGCCCGCGACCGCGAAGGTTTGCAGCTGGGCGCTCCGGCCGTCGACCGTCGGCAGGCGACAGAGTTCCTGATAGATCGTGTCGCGGTCGTCGAACTGGCCGGCGGTTTCCGCGACCAGGCCGTCGCGCCGATGATACAAGGCGACATTCGCGCCGCAGCGCCCGACGATGGGCTTCGCCGCATAGCCGCGCCGCTTCAGGTCGTCCGTCAACTCGAAGCTGGTGTTCAGCAGGAAGCGGCTGCTTGGAAACATCTGTTTGACGACCGGCATGATCGCCTTGTTGCTCGTCACCAGCGTCCAGAGCGGCTCGAACACCATGACCCCTTCCCGCAGCAGCACGTCGACGATGCGCGGCGGCTGGGTCTTGCGGTCGATGGTCTTGTGCAGCCGGAGGTTCTCTTCGTCCTCGTCGAGATCGTGGCGGATCTGATCGAGCGCCGTCTCCCAGGCCCAGGTCTTCCAGACCCAGGCGATCGGCAGCCCTTCCGCATCGTGAACCAGGCCGTCATCGCCCCAGCGGAGGTCGCCGACGCCTTTCAGGATCTTGCAGGCGACGCCGGCCTGCTCAAGCGCGTTGTGCATGTAGCGGGCGTGATAATCCTCCTCCAGGTCATGGTCCTGCATGATGTGCAGCACGCCGTCGACGGCGCTCGCGCGCCAGGCCTCGACCAGCGCCGCGGTCAGGCCCGCGCCCGGATCGCGGCCGGCCGTGCAGCCAAAGGCTTCGGCCCAGCGCCCCAGAAGGAAACCGGATTCCATGTAGCAGGAGGCCGAGTCGGCGTTGTACTCATAGGCCTTCGGGCCTTCGGGCCTTCCGACTTCAGCGCGAAGTCGAAGCGGCCGGTGATCATCTCATTCCGGCGATTGGCCCAGGACTGTCGGATGCGCGGCCAGAGCGCCGGCGGCAGCTTGAAGCGCGCCAGCAGCCCATCGTCCTCCAGCACGGCATTGGTCGCATGCAGGAACATCCGGTGCAGTTCGTTCGTCGCCCGCTGCGCTTCCCGGAGCGCGGTTTCGCTGATGCAGTAATAAGCCGCCATGTCGGCCGGGTCGCGGGACAGATTCTGCCCGCCCATCAGCGCGATGAAGCTCGCCTGCATCGGGTCGCTCGGATCGAGCCAATCCGCCGTCCGGCGGTCGGTCGCCGCCGGAAGCGTGCGGCGGATGATCTCGAACAGGGCCGGATCGTCCGCAAGCTCGGTCTCGGCATGGGCTGCGTCGTCGGTCTGGATCACCCAGCCGAGGATGCTGGCGTCGCTGAAGGTGCAATCGACCCAATAGCCGCCATCGGCCATGCGCCGCATCGGCAGCTCCCGCGACCAGCGATGGCCTTCGGGCCAGATCGCATCGTCGACGTTCTGCTCGATCACGCGGACGAAATCCGCGCCGATCTCGGTCGCGACGGCGACATGCCCGGTCACCTCGAACTCGCCGCCCTCGTTCCAGATCATCAGGCAGCCCGGGACCGGCGGCCGCTGGGCGCCGTTCCGGAAGGAATGGAGCGGCAAGGTCGAGTTGTCGGCGACGACACGGACCTGACGCAGCCGGAAAATATCGTAAGCCATGGCGATATCGTCGAAGATGTAGCCATGGGTCAGGTACATCCACCGGCGCGCAAGCTCGACGCACTGCCATTTGTGGCCCATGTAAACGCCGTCGAGCATGCTGCGATAGGACTGGCGGGTCGGCAATTCGGCCCGGTCGGCGCTATCGTAGTCCGAGGAATAGACCGGCACGCCGCCGGGCCCCATCCCCAACACCGCGCCAAACCTTGCATGCACGCCAGGATGCTTGTGAACCATTGCCGCCGCCGCCCGCCCGCTGAAATTCCTGCCGCCATATAGGCGCTATCGGGCCTTCTGTCAGCGGCGCATCCAGCGGGCGCGGCGCATGGCCGAACGCCTCCTCCAACTTGCCGGCGTCAGGCGCGCCGGAAGCCTTCGTAGCCGTTGGCCGCGACCGCGTCGCACTTCGCCTTGTAGCGGGTCACGCCGCCGACATAGGGCATGAAGATGCGCGGCTTGCCTGGAATATTCGCGCCCACATACCAGGAGTTCGCCAGCGGATAGAGCGTCGCGTCCGCGACCGCGTTGTTGTGCGCGACCCAGTTCTGCTCGGCCGCCGGCTCCGGCTCGATCCGGCGCTTGCCTTCGTCGCGCTGGGCGACGAGGCAGTCGGCGATCCAGTTCACATGCTGCTCGCAGGAGAGGATCATCTGGCTTTTGACGCCGGGGCTTTGCGGGCCGGTGATCATGAACAGGTTCGGGAAGTCCGCCATCATGATGCCGAGATAGGTCTGCGGGCCATCCGCCCATTTCCGCTTGATGTCGGCGCCGGCGTCGGTGCGGATATCGATTTCCTTCATCGCGCCGGTCATGGCGTCGAACCCGGTCGCGAAGACGATGGCGTCGAGCGCGTAATGCTGGCCGTCCGCCGTCCGGATGCCGGTCTCCGTGATCGCCTCGATCGGCGCCGAGCGGATGTCGACCAGATGCACATTGTTCCGGTTGTAGGTCTCGTAATAGTTCGTATCGAGGATCAGGCGCTTCGTGCCGATCGGATGATCGTTCGGGCACAGCAGTTCGGCCGTCGCCGGGTCCTTCACAATGGCGCGGATCTTGTTGCGCACGAACTCGGACGCCGTGTCGTTGGCCGCCTTGTTGGTCAGAAGATCGTTGAAGGCATAGAGGAAGCTGATGCTGCCGCCCTGGGCCCATTTCTCCTCATAGGTCCGGTTCCGCTCCGCCTCAGAAACCTCGAGCGCGGAATGGGTCGGCGGCGGATATCCGGCGATGCCGAAGGGCGTGTCGTAGGCGGCGATCCGTCGTTCCTCGTAGGTCGCCTTGTGCGGCCGTTCGCGGGCGTCGGTCATCGGTTCGTTGCGGGCGGGCAAGCTGAAATTCGCGGTCCGCTGGAAGACGTAAAGCTCGTCCGCCTGTTCCGCGATATGGGGGATCGACTGGACCCCGGAGGAGCCGGTGCCGATCACGCCGACGCGCTTGCCGGCGAAATCCACGCCCTCATGGGGCCAGAGGCCGGTGTGATGCCAGTCGCCCTTGAAGCTGTCGATGCCGGGAATGTCCGGATTCCGGGGCGTCGAGAGGTTGCCTGTCGCCATGATGCAATAGGGCGCGACGACGGTTTCGCCCTTGTCGGTCCGGATCGTCCAAAGCGCGGCGTCGCTGTCATACAGGGCCGACGCGATCCGGGTTTCAAAGACGATGTCCCGGCGCAGGTCGAACCGGTCCGCCACATGGTTGACGTAGTCCAGGATCGCGGGCTGGCCCCCATAGCGTTCCGGCCAGCGCCAGTCCTGCTGGAGATCGTTATCGAAAGCGAACGAATATTCCAGGCTTTCCACGTCGCAGCGGCAACCGGGATAGCGGTTCCAGTACCAGGTGCCGCCGACGCCGTCGCCGGCCTCATAGGCGCGCACCTTGAAGCCGAGGCCGCGCAGCTTGTGAATCGCATAGAGTCCGGCGACGCCCGCGCCGACAATGATGACATCCAGATCGGTCGACATGCGTGTTTTTCCCTTCATCCCCGAAGCGCCTTGAAGCGCGCGTCCAATGTCTCGTCCATGCCGGCGATCAGGTCGGCCATGATGGCGGCGGCGGGGCGGACAGCCTTGATCATGCCAATGCCCTGTCCCGCGAAGCCAGGATTAATCTCCTGCGAGCGTCCCGCAAGGTTGGCGGCGGTCAGCGCCGGGCGCGCGACCTGGGTCTGGAACGGCATCGGCAATGGCTCATGCTCGCTCTCCTCCCAGAACTTCGTCCATTTCGACTGGATCATCCGTGCTGGCTTCCCGGTGACGGCGCGGGAAACCGTGGTGCCTTCCTCGGTCGCATCGACGATCGCCTGCTTCTGGCCGTCGAAGAGGCCTGCTTCCTCCGACGCCAGGAACGCGGAGCCCACCCAGACGCCGGACGCGCCCAACATCAGGGCGGCCGCGATGCCGCGCCCGTCGACAATGCCCCCGGCCCCCAGCACCGGCACCCGGTCGCCGACCGCATCGACCACCTGGGGGATTAACGCCATCGTGCCGATGGGCGAATTATGCCCGCCGCCATCATGGCCCTGGGCGACGATGGCGTCGATGCCGTCGGGCACGACCTGCCTGGCGTGGCGGACCGTGCCGACGACCGCCAGCACCTTGGCGCCGTTGGCGTGCAGCCGCTCAATCCAGGGGCCGGGACTGCCGAGGCCGGAGGCATAGACCGGCACGCGCTCCTCAATGATCACGTCCATCTGCGCTTCGAAGAAGTCCTTGGAGAACATCGGCGGGCCGTCCGGCTCCGGCCAGATCTGGTCGTCGGTCGCGGGCTGAATGCCTTCGTCGGCAAGGAAGCCAGCCGCCATCGCCCGGTATTGCGGCACCAGGTCCTGGGGCAGCGGGCCGTTGCTCAAGGGCTTCAGGTTCGCGCCCCGGCGGACGGAGGCCGGCAGCAGCGTATCGATGCCGAACGGCTTGTCGGTGAGCGCGCGGCAGCGGGCGATCCAATCCCTGAGCCCGCGCGGCCCTAGCCCCGCCGCGCCCATGATGCCAAGCCCGCCAGCGTTCGATACGGCGGCCGCCAGCTCCGGCGTGCTGGCCGTGCCCATGCCGGCGAGCAGGATCGGATGCTCGATCCCAAAGAGTTCGCAGATCGCGGTGCGCGTCATGACGGCGTCTCTCCACAGTTTTTATGTTTCGGGTAGACTGCCGCCAGAAGCCCGTCCGGTCCAGAGCCGCAAGGAACGCCCGCCGCCATGTCCAGCCCCCAGCCTGACGCCGCCCCGCTTGAAGCGCCGCCGCCCCATGAGATGCCGGGCCACGCCCTGCCGGTCTGGCGGACGAAGGTCAACGGGACCCGCCAGCGCCGGTATCATGCGGCGGCGGCCGTCGACGGCGCGCTTTATGGCGACCGGGTCGATGTGTCGGTTCTGGCGAACGACTGCCTGATGGGCGCCCGGCCGAAAGACGCCCTCGGCGCCAAGCGCCTGCACATGGGCGTGCGCGTCCGGCAATCGGCGGCCGTGCCGCTCGGCGCCGCGCTGACGGTCCGGGGCGTCGTCGGCCAGCTCATGCCCGCCAAGCGCGGCCGGATCATCACAATCGACTTTGCGTTTCAGACGGACGACGGCGCGACGCCAATCCGGATCGACCATCGGAGCCTGATCCTCGACCCGACGCCGCTGCCGCCCGGCGGCAAGGCCCCAGCCCCGCCACGGGACGAGGGGTTCAAGCTGCTGCGCCGCTTGCCGCTCACGCCCGCGATGGTCAGCGGCTACAGTTACGAGTTTCCGCATCTGGACGCCCACCACGACCGGGCCGCCGCCCGCGCCATCGGCATGCGCGCCGGCATCGCCCAGGGCCTGATGGGCTTCACCTTGCTGCTCGCCGAACGCATGCGGCTTGGGACAGCGGACAGCTTCGACATCGACGCCCGCTTTACCCGGCCGATTTTCTGGGACGATGCGTTGACCCTGGAAGCCCGCGGCGACCGGGATTTCCGGGCGCGCAATGGCGAGGGCAAGACCGTCAGCGAACTGAAGGTCGCCGCCTGGGGCGACCGCGCGGTCTGACCCGGGAGATCGCTTCAGGTCGAAGCGGAGATCACGCGCTCATACAGCCGCCAGGTCGTGTGGCCGAGCACCGGGAAGATGAAAATGATCCCGATGAAGCACGGCGCAGCCGCAAGGATGGTCAGCGCCCCGACGATCGCCCCCCAGGTCAACATGACGACCGGGCTTTTCAGCACGGTCTGCACGCTCGCGATCATCGCCGTGACGAAGTCCACGTCCCGGTCCAGGAGCAACGGCATCGCAATCACCGTGATGCAATAGAGGATAGTCGACAGCACGGCGCCCACGAGCGTGCCGATCGCCAGAAACACGGCGCCATCGACGGTCGTGAACATGGTCGCGATCAGATGCTCGATCGACTGATAGCCCTGATATTGCAGCGTAATCGCGAGCACGAGCCGGACCTGATAGGCCCAGATCCAGAAGACGAACAGCACCACGAACGACATCCAGCCGAATTCCCGCCGTTGCTGGCGAAAGACGACCAGAAAGATGTCCGCCGCCGTGAACGGCTCCCCTCGCCCCAGCCGGCGCGACATTTCGTAAAGCCCGGCGGCGAGAAAGGGCGCGACCAGCGGAAACCCGATGCCGGCGGCGATCGCGATCCAGAACTGATCGAAGACCACCAGGCCCGCGATCAATAGCCCGCCGAACGCCGCATAGACGAGGCCGAAAAAGAGGCTGAGCCCCGGCCGGAGCATCAGATCGCGCACGCCGGCGCGCAACGCCTGCTTCACATCATCGAAGCTGGCGACGGCGATTTCGAGGCGGACCGGCCGGGACCTGTCGCGGTTTGTCATATCCGTTTGCATGGCGCGGCAGACTATAGGGGGATAGACAACTTGCGCAATTGGTTTGATGGCTGGGCTTAAGCAGGATCTTCGTCGGGCTTCCGGCGCATGGCGCGGCGCAATGCCAGGCCAAGCATGCCCAGGGCGATCAGCCCAAGACAGACGATCAACGCCAGCGGCGACGCCCGGCAGCCTTCGCGGATGGCGGCGGCGTAGACGCCGTCCCCGGCGGCCCAGTGGCTGGTCAGCATCGCCGCGCCGAGCAATGCCAGAAGCGCCGCCAGAATGGGAAAGATCCGGATGCGGGAGACTGCGGTCGCAAACATCAAGGCGAGGATCGCCAGCCCAAGCGGGCTGAAAGCGAACGCCGTCATGGCGTCGATGACCGAGGCCGGCCCCATGCTCGGCTGCCATGCGGGCGCCGCCTGATCGCACGCCGCCGCCAGCGCCGCCGACGGCAGAAAGCCGGCCGGCGCCGCCATCAGCATCGCAGCCGGCATCGACCGGGGCCGCGCGCGCCGTCGGCGCGCCATGGCGCCGGGCTACCCGGCGACCGGCTCCGGCTGATAGCGTTTGCCGCCGTCGGGGGTGAAGACCGTGTCCCGGGGATGGATCAGCGGCGGCTCGGACGCGGTCGCGGCGGCCTTGAAGGCCCGGAGCGAGGCCGCCAGCCGGCTGAGCCTCAGGCGTTCCTCCGAGAGCCGGGTGAAATGCACATCGCAGGCCGGAAACGGCGTCGGGAACGCGCGGATCTCGGCCGCGATCTGTATGCGAACGGCTTCGATGCGCGCCAATTCGGCGTCGCAGTCGGCCAGGAACCGGGGCGATATCGCGAGCATCATGCATCTCCTGTCAGGCGTGACTTCAATCGGTAGAGCAAATCCAGCGCGGCCCGCGGCGTCAAGGCGTCGGGGTCGGCCGACCGGATGTCGGCGAGCGCCGCCTCTTCGCCGGGCGTCAGCGCCGGAGGGTCGGGCTCCCGCAGGGCCGCGGCGGCCGGGCGATGGGCGAACAGCGGCATGTCGTCGGCGAGCCGGCCGCCATCGGGGCCTTCGCCCGCCTCAAGCCGGACGAGCACGGCCGCGGCGCGACGGACGACATCCTTCGGCAAGCCCGCCAGCCGGGCGACATGCACCCCATAGGAGCGGTCGGCGGCGCCCGGCGCCACTTCATGCAGGAACGCGATATCGCCCTGCCATTCCTTGACCCGCATCGAGGCGAGGCCAAGGCCGTCCAGCTTCTCCGCCAGTTGCGTCAGCTCGTGGTAATGGGTCGCGAACAGGCCCCGGCTCCGGTTCTTGTCATGCAGGCGTTCGACCGCCGCCCAGGCGATCGAGAGGCCGTCATATGTGGCGGTGCCGCGGCCGATCTCATCCAGGATGACCAGCGAGCGCGGCCCGGCCTGATTGAGGATGGCGGCCGTCTCCACCATCTCCACCATGAAAGTCGAGCGGCCCCGCGCCAGATCGTCCGACGCGCCGACCCGGCTGAACAGGCGGTCGACGACGCCGATATGGGCCGCCGTCGCCGGAACGAAGGCGCCGATCTGGGCGAGCACGGCGATCAGCGCATTCTGGCGCAAATAGGTGCTCTTGCCGGCCATGTTCGGGCCGGTGACGAGCCACAGGCGTTTGGCGTCCTCGACCGAGAGATCGCAGTCGTTGGGCACGAACCCGCCGGACGGCAAGGCGGGCTCGACGACCGGATGCCGCCCCTGCTCGATGCGGAAGGCCAGGCTGTCATCGACCCTGGGGCGGGCGTAGCGCCGCTCGGCCGCGAGGCGCCCCAGGCCCTGGGCGACATCGATCAGCGCCAGGGCGCCCGCGACGCGCGCCAGGCCTTCGCCGGCCGCGACCACGGCCCCGACAAGCCCGTCGAACAGCTCCAGCTCCCGCGCCAGCGCCCGGTCCGCCGCCTGGGCGATGCGCGCCTCCAGGTCCGACAGTTCGACCGTGGAGAACCGGACGGCGTTCGCCATGGTCTGGCGGCGGATGAATTGCTCGTCATTCGCAAGCTTCGCCTCATGGGCGGGCGTCGTTTCGATGAAATAGCCCAAAACCGCATTGTGCTTCAGCTTCAGATTGGCGATGCCGGTCGCCGTCGCATAGCGGGCCTGGAGCGCCGCGATCAGCCGGCGGCTGTCGTCGCGGAGCGCCCGGAGCTCGTCCAACTCCCCGTCATGGCCAGGGCGAATGAACCCGCCGTCGCGCTGGAGCAATGGCAGATCGTCGGCCAGCGCAGCCTGGAGCGCCGCCGCCAGGGCGTCGTGGCCTTGCAGGCGAAGCGCGGCCTCGCGCAGCAGCGGTGGCAGGCCGGCGGCGGCGAGGCTCGCCGGTCCCGCCGCCAGGGCCGCTTGAACCGTGTCGGCCGCCTTCAGGCTGGCGCCGACGGACTTCAGGTCGCGCGGACCGCCGCGCCCGAGCGCCAGCCGGGAAAGCGCGCGGGCCAGATCCGGCGCCTGCCCAAGCGCATCGGCGACCGCCGCGCCAAGCGCCGGCTGCTCGACGAAGAGCGCGACCGCATCCTGGCGCGCGCCGATCGCCGCCGCGTCGGTCAGCGGCGCCGCGAGCCAGCCGGCGAGAAGGCGCGCGCCGGCGCTGGTCCGGGTGCGGTCGATCGCGGTCAGGAGCGCGCCCTGCCGCTCGCCCGCCTGGGTGCGGAACAGCTCCAAACTCCGCCGGGTCGCCGGATCGATCTGCATGACGCGGCCCGGCTGAAACCGGGCGGGCGGGTCGAGCCGCGGCATCTGGCCTTTCTGGGTCGCTTCGACATAGTCGACCAGGACGCCCGCAGCCGCGATCTCCGCCCGCTCGAACGCGCCGAACCCCTCGAGCGAGCTGACGCCGAACGCCCGCTGCAGGCGCCGTTCGGCGGCCGTGCTGTCGAACCGGGCGGCCGGCAGGTCCGTCAGCGTCGCCGCCGTCTCGGCGAGCGCGGCGGCGACCTGGGGCCGGGCCAGCAGGCGGTCGGGGGCGATCAACTCCTGCGGGTCGATCCGGGCGAGCGCTTCGGCCAGATCCGGAAGCGCCAGGGCCTCGGTCTCGAAGGCGCCCGTCGAGAGATCGAGCCAGGCGAGGCCGAGCTTGCCGCCGGCTTCGGCGAGCGCCGCGAGGTAGTTATGGCGGCGCGCGTCGAGCAGGGTGTCCTCGGTCAGCGTGCCGGGCGTCACGAGGCGCACGACATCCCGGGCGACCAGGGTCTTGCCGGCGCGCTTCTTCGCCTCGGCCGGGTCCTCGGTCTGCTCGCAGATGGCGATCCGGTGGCCGGCGCGGATCAGCCGTTCCAGATAGGCTTCATGGCTTTTGACCGGCACGCCCGCCATCGGGATCGGGTCGCCGTCATGCTGGCCGCGCTGGGTCAGCGTAATGTCCAGGGTTTCAGCGGCTTTTACAGCGTCATCGAAGAACAGCTCGTAGAAGTCGCCCATGCGATAGAACAGGAGATAGCCTGGATGCGCCGCCCTGAGGGCAAGATACTGGGCCATCATCGGCGTCGGCTGGGCCGCGACGGAATTTGGGGTTGCTCGGGCGCCGTCCATAGCCTCTCATCCAGATTCGCTGTAGAAGAATTAGCACGAAACGCCCGCTGTTTTGAGGAGGACTTCCCCCCATGCCCGTCATCAACTCGATCGCCGCCATGGAAGAGGAAATGACCGCCTGGCGGCGGGACTTCCACATGCATCCGGAACTGGCCTACCAGGAAACCCGGACGGCCGGCATCGTGGCGGAGAAGCTGAAGTCCTGGGGCATCGAGGTCAAAACCGAGATCGGCAAGACCGGCGTCGTCGGCGTGATCCGGGGCGCCGGCGACGGCCCGTCGATCGGGCTCCGCGCCGACATGGACGCGCTGCCGATGGACGAACACAACGACACGCCCTGGAAGTCCCGGACCGCCGGCGTCATGCATGCCTGCGGCCATGACGGCCACACGACCATGCTGCTGGGCGCGGCCAAATATCTGGCGGAGACCCGGAATTTCGCCGGGACCGTCAATGTGATCTTCCAGCCCGCCGAGGAAGGCTTCGCCGGGGCCAAGGCGATGATCGACGACGGCCTGTTCAGGGATTTCCCGTGCGATCAGGTTTACGGCCTGCACAACTGGCCGCAGATGCCGGCCGGTTCGATCGCCGCCGTGCCGGGGCCGATCATGGCCGCCGCCGACAAGTTCGACATCACCATCCGCGGCAAGGGCGCCCACGGCGCGATGCCCCATAACGGCGTCGACCCGGTCGTCATCGGCGCCCAGATCGTGACCGCCCTGCAAAGCCTGGTCAGCCGCACGACCGACCCGATCCGCACCGCCGTCATCAGCGTCACCATGTTCAAGGCCGGCAATGCCTATAACGTCATTCCCGATCACGCGGTGCTGTCGGGCACGGTCCGCACCTTCGACGGGCGGGTGCAGGACCGGATCGAGGCCGGCATGAAATCCATCGCCGAGGGCATTGCAACGGGCATGGGCGGCCGCGCCGAGGTCGACTATCGCCGGGGCTATCCCGCGACCGTCAACCATGCGCGCGAGACCGAGCTGGCGCGCAGCGTCGCCGCCGGCGTCGTCGGCGCGGAGAATGTGCGCCAGGACGTCGAGCCGACGATGGGCGCGGAAGATTTTTCCTTCATGCTGCAGGAAAAGCCGGGCTGCTACCTCTGGCTCGGCGGCGGCGGCGGCGCACCCTCGGAAAACGTCCACCATCCGCAATATGACTTCAACGACGCCATCCTGCCGATCGGCGCGAGCGTGCTCGCCCGGCTGGTCGAAGACCTCCAACCGAAGCGCTGAGAGCCATGAATATTCAAAAGCCCTACGTTCTGTTCCTCGGCGACGTGCCGGATCAGCTGGCCGCAAAGACCGGCGACGGCATCGCCGACTGGCGGCCCGACTGGTGCATCGGCCAGGTGCGCCTGCCCGGCTGCGGCGCCGATTGCGGCCTGCCCGACATGACGGTCGCCGAGGGCGTCGCCAAAGGCGGCAAGACGCTGGTCGTCGGCGTCGTCAATCAGGGCGGCTTTCTGCCCGACCACTGGATCGCGACCATCGTCGAGGCGATCGCGTCGGGCATGGATGTGGCGTCCGGCCTGCATGCGCGGCTGGGTTCCTTCCCCGCGATTAAAGCGGCGGCCGAGGAGCATGGCCGGACCCTCCACGACCTCCGCCATCCGACCCGGGATTTCGGCACCGGCAAGGGCGTCAAGCGGCCGGGCATGCGCGCCCTGACCGTCGGCATGGATTGCTCCATCGGGAAGAAGTACACCGCCCTCGCCGTCGCAAGGGAGCTTGAGGCGCGCGGCGTCAAGTCAAGCTTCCGCGCGACCGGGCAGACCGGCGTGCTGATCGCCGAACGCGGCATCGCCATCGACGCCATCGTGTCCGACTTCATCGCCGGCGCCGCCGAATGGCTGTCGCCCGCGAACGACCCCGACCATTGGGATGTGATCGAAGGCCAGGGCTCGCTGTTTCACGCAGCCTATGCCGGCGTCACGCTCGGCCTGATGCACGGGTCCCAGCCCGATGCGCTGATCCTCTGCCACGAGCCGACGCGCACCCACATGCGCGGCCTGCCGCATATGCCGATCCCGAACATGGCGGATGTGTTCGAGCCTTATCTGACGCTCGCCCGCCTGACCAATCCGGCGGTCAGGTTCGTCGGGATTTCGGTCAATACCGCAGGCGTCGCGCCGGCCGAGGGCGACCGGATCATGGGCGAGATCGAACAGAAATTCGGCCTGCCGACCGTCGACCCGATCCGCCAGGGCCCCGGCCGCATCGTCGATGCGCTGATGGCGATGTCAGGCGCATGAGCGCCTCCGCCATCATCCCGACCATGCGTTATCACGATGCCCGGCGCATGATCGGCTGGCTTGAGGATGCGTTCGGCTTCCGGCCCGTCCTGATCGTCGACGGCGAGGACGGCGGCGTGGCCCATGCGCAACTCATCCTGGGCGACGCCATGATCATGATCGGCGACGCGCGCGACGACGCCTTCGGCGCCCATCAGCAGCCGGCGCAACGGGGCCAGCCGGTCAACCAAAGCGCCTATCTCGTCGTCGAGGACCCGGACGCGCTTTATGAAAGCGCCGACGCCGCCGGAGCCGAAATCGTCGAGGACCTGACTGATGCCGACTATGGCGGCCGCGGCTTCGTCTGCCGCGACCCGGAAGGCCAATTATGGAGCTTCGGCTCCTATGACCCTTGGGCGGACGCACGGTGACAATCACACTGACCCATCAGGAAGACGTCTTTCCGATCCGCGGCGTGTTTCGCATCAGCCGGGGCGCGCGCACCGAAAGCCGCGTCGTCACGGCGACGCTGACGCACGGTCCCTTCCGCGGGCGCGGCGAATGCGTGCCCTATGCCCGCTACGGCGAAACCGTCGAAAGCGTCCGCGACCAGATCGCCAGCGTCGCCGGGGCCATCGCCGCCGGGGCCGACCGCCAGGGCCTGCAGGCCCTGCTGCCGCCGGGCGCGGCGCGCAACGCCGTCGATTGCGCCTTCTGGGACCTGGAGGCGAAACGCGCCGGACGGCGGGCCTGGGAAATCGTCGGTCTGCCGGAGCCGACCGGCATCGTCACCGCCTTCACCCTCAGCCTCGACAGCGCCGAGGCCATGGGCGCGGCGGCGGCGGCGGCCAAGGATCGCCCGCTCCTGAAGATCAAGCTTGCGGGCGAGGGCGACCTGGAGCGCGTCGCCGCGATCCGCCGGAATGCGCCGGACGCCGCCCTGATCGTCGACGCCAACGAAGGCTGGACGCCCGCGATGGTCGCGCCGTTCTCCGAGCAACTGGCGGGCCTCGGCGTCGCCATGATCGAGCAGCCCCTGCCCGCCGACGCCGACGCGGCGCTGGCCGATCTGCCGCATCCGATCCCGCTTTGCGCCGACGAAAGCGCCCATACATCCGACGATATCGACCGGCTGCAGGGTCGATATGACGTGGTCAACATCAAGCTCGACAAGACCGGCGGCCTGACGGAAGCCCTGAAGTTCGCGGCCGCGATCCGGTCCGCCAACATGGGCGTGATGGTCGGCTGCATGCTCGGCACCTCGCTCGGCATGGCGCCGGCGATGCTGGCGGCGGCGGGCGCGCGGTTCGTCGATCTGGACGGTCCCCTGCTGTTAGCGAAAGACCGCGACCCCGGCCTCTGCTATACGGGGTCCGAAATCGCGCCGCCTTCAGCGGCTTTGTGGGGCTGAGCGCCAAGCGCGCTCGCTTGAATTCCATCCCAAGGGCATCGAAATGGGTTTCAATTGCGGCATCGTCGGGCTGCCGAACGTCGGCAAGTCCACACTCTTCAATGCGTTGACCGCAACGGCGGCGGCGGAAAGCGCCAACTATCCCTTTTGCACGATTGAGCCGAATGTCGGCCGCGTCGCCGTGCCGGACGCCCGGTTGACCCGCCTCGCCGAGACCGCGAAATCCCAGAAGATCGTGGCGACCCAGTTGGAGTTCGTCGATATCGCCGGCCTCGTCCGGGGCGCCAGCCGGGGCGAGGGCCTGGGCAACCAGTTCCTTGGCAACATCCGCGAGGTCGACGCCATCGTCCATGTGGTGCGCTGCTTCGAGGAAGGCGACATCACCCATGTCGAAGGCTCGATCGATCCGATCCGGGACGCGGAGACGGTCGAAACCGAACTGATGCTGGCCGATCTCGACAGCCTGGAACGCCGCTTCGAGCAGGCGCGGAAACGCGGCCAGCAAGGCGACAAGGACGCCAAGCTGCTCGCGGAAGTGATGGAGCCCCTGGTCGAGGCCCTGAAAGCCGGCCGTCCCGCCCGCACCGTCACGTTCGACAAGGACCGCCACAGGATCGCCAAGGGCCTGCAGCTGCTGACCTACAAGCCGGTCATGTATGTCTGCAATGTCGAGGAAAGCGCCGCCGCCGAAGGCAACGCCTTGTCCGAGCGGGTGCGCCTGAAGGCGGAGGCGGAAGGGGCTGGCCATGTCGTCGTCTCGGCCGCGATCGAGTCCGAGATCGCCCAGCTTGGCTCCGAAGCCGAAAAGCGCGAGTTCCTGGAGACATTGGGCCTGGAAGAGCCGGGCCTCAACCGCGTCATCCGCACCGGCTACGCGTTGCTGGGCTTGCTGACGTTCTTTACCGCCGGCCCGAAGGAAGCGCGCGCCTGGACCGTGCGCGCCGGCGCGGCCGCCCCGGAAGCGGCGGGCGAAATCCACTCGGACTTCGAGCGCGGCTTCATCGCCGCCGAAACCATCGCGTTCGAGGATTACGTGAAGCTGGGCGGCGAAACCGGCGCCAAGGAAGCCGGCAAGATGCGGCAGGAAGGCCGCAATTACATCGTCAAGGACGGCGACGTGATGCTGTTCCGCTTCAACGTCTGATCCGGTCTTACAAGCCCGGGACGTCGCCGAGGAAGACGCCGTCGCTGCGGAGTTGACGCTGGAGATCGCGGATCGCCAGGTCCCTGGGCGCGACGCCTGAGCGATCGGCCAGCACAGCCGCCGTTCCCGCCGCTTGCCCCATGACGAAACAGGGGCCGCTCACCCGGAGCGACGCCTGGCCGTCCTGGGTCGTCGAAGCGCAGCGTCCCGCGACCAGGAGATTGTCGACGCCCCTGGGCAGCGTCGTCGAAAACGGGATCTGGGCATAGCCGCGGCCTGGAATGAATTTCCAGGCGACATCGCCGAACTCGTGGGTTTCCAGCGGCCAGCCGTTGACGCCGATGGCGTCGTCGAAATCCCGGCATTCCAGCACGTCGTCGCCGGTCATCTGGTAGTCGCCGAGGATGCGCCGGGTCTCGCGAATGCCGATCTGCGGCGCGGTTTCCAGGAGATAGGCGTCAGCGAAGCCTGGCGCCATGTCCTTCAGGAAGCGGAAATATTCCCGGACCTGACGGCGGCCTTCCAGTTCGGCGAAGGAAAGATCGTCAGCGTCGGCGCCGTTCAGGGGCGCGCCATTGCGGCTGATCTGGGTCAAGTTGGCGCGCCATTCGCCCGCATGCGCCTGGGTCCGCATGATGCCGACCTTGCGGGGCAGGGCATATTTGCCGCTGGCGTTGGCCTCCGCGATCAAGTCCCGGATGCGCGGCCGCGCCTCGGCCATGGCGACGGCGTCATCGACGCCGGCGATGCGGAACATCATCGTCGGATAGGCCATGAACCCGTCCGCGCCGCCGGTCGCCGTCGGCGCGCCGGCCCAGTGCGCCAGATCGGCGTCGCCCGAGCAATCGATGAAGGTCCGGCCCTGGACCGCGCCGCGGCCCGATTTGGTTTCGATCAGGATCGCCTGGATGCGGGCATCGGCGACGATGGCGCCGCAGGCGAAGGTGTGGAAGCGGATCCTGGCGCCCGCTTCAGTGACGATGGCGTCCGCGACCTCCTTGAAGGCCGCCGTGTCATAGGCCTGGGCGCCGGTCTTCAGCCCGTCCGGCCCCGGCACGACATGCCAGGGCGCGAGCCCGTCGAGGGCTTTCAGGCGGTCCAGGATATCGTCGGCGATGCCGTGCACGACCTGGGTGACCTCGCCGTTCGACCCCGCGTGCAGCCCGCAGAAATTCGTGACCATGGCGGCTGTGCCCATGCCGCCAAGGAAGCCGTAACGCTCCAGCAGCAGGGTCTCGGCGCCGGTGCGGGCCGCCGCCGTCGCCGCCGCGATCCCGGCCGGGCCGCCGCCCAGAACGACGACATCCGCCGCGGCGATGATCGGGATATCCCGGGCGGGTTCGCGGATGACGGCCGGCATCCTATTTGTCGGCGATCATGGCGCTGAAGCTCGCCTCGGTCGCAACCGCGTCGCCGACATAGGCGACGCCGTCGAACTTCCAGACGCGGGACCGCGCCCGGGTCTTCTGAACATGCATCCGCAACTGGTCGCCTGGGACGACCTGCCGGCGGAAGCGGGCCTGCTCGATCGTCATGAAGTAGACGAGCTTGCCTTCGGCCTCGGCGCCCAGGGTTTCGATGACCAAGGCCGCCGCCGTCTGCGCCATGGCTTCGACGATCAGGACGCCCGGCATGATCGGCGCGTTCGGAAAATGGCCCTGGAAATGCGGTTCGTTGAACGTGACATTCTTGATCCCGACGGCGCTTTCCCCCGGCACGACATCCTCAATCCGATCGACCAGAAGCAACGGATAACGGTGCGGCAGCAGTTGCATGATGCGGCCGATATCGAGCGTGAAGCCAGTCATATGATCAGAACCTGGTGCCGAATGTGAAGGAAATGGTTTCGGTGTCGTCGAAGTCTTCCTTGATCAGCGCATAGCCGAAGTCGATACGCAGCGGCCCAAGCGGCGATCCCCAGGTCAGGCCGAAGCCGACCGACACGCGCGGGCTGGAGCTGTCGTCGATGCCGGCGCCGGAATCGTCGACATCGAAGACCGCGCCAGCTTCGGTGAAGACCCGGCCCTTCAAGCCGATCTCCTTCGGCAGGCCAAGCGGAAACTGGAGTTCGGCCGTGCCGAGATAGAGATAATTGCCGCCGAGCGCGTCATCGGTCGCGGCGTCCCTGGCGCCGACGCCCGAAACGGCGAAGCCGCGGAATGTCGTGCCGCCAAGGAAATACCGATCGTTCAGCCGCACGTCGTCATCCAGGCCGAAGATGGCGCTGGCCCGGCCGGACAGCGTGAACACGGTTTCATCGAATACCGGAAAGAACACCGCCGACCGGACATCCGTGCTGAAATAGGCGACATCGCCGCCAAGGCCCGCCAGGCCGTTGGCGAACGAGAACCGGTAGCCTTCGGTCGGATCGAAGAAATTATCCGTATTGTCGTACGCGAGCTTCTGTTGAACTTTCGAGGTGATCGCCTTGCCTTCCTGGGCAAGGATGAAACGGGACGCGCCCGCGTCGGCCTGAATATCGTCCTGACTCACCTGGTAGCCGACGGTCTGCCGCCAATGCCGGCTGAGCTCATAGCCGAACCGCACGCCGGCGCCGATCGATTCCTGCTCGAAATTCGATTGATCGGTCAGATCCCGGTTGGCGGCGAAAATGTCGAAGCCGGCGGAAAGCGGCCGGTTCAGGAAGTAGGGCTCCGTGAAGGAAAGATCGAGCTCGGTGCTTTCAAAGGAAATGCCGAAGGTCAGCGACAGGTCCTGCCCGCGCCCCAGGAGATTGCGCTCCCGGATCGACGCTTGCGCCAACACGCCGGAATCCGACGACACGCCAGCGCCGACCGACAATTCGCCGGTCGATTTCTCGCTCACCTCGACGATCAGGCGCGTGCGGTCCGGCTCGACGCCGGGGACGTTCTCGATCTTCACGCTCTCGAAGAAGCCAAGGCGGCGAATGCGGCGTTCGGACTCCCTGACCTTGGCGCGGTTGAACGCATCGCCCTCCGAGAGGCGCATTTCCCGGCGAATGACTTCGTCCAGCGTGCGCACATTGCCGACGACGTCGATCCGCTCGACATACACCTTCGGGCCCTCGCCGATCTCGAAGACGATATCGACCAGCTTTTCGTCCTGGCGGCGGTTGACCCTGGGGCGGACATCGACAAAGGCGTAGCCAAACTTGCCGACTTCGTTCGTCATGTCGTCGACGGTCTCGTCCACGTCCTCGATGTTGTAGTGATCGCCTTCGGAGATCGTGATCAGGGACTGCAGGGATTCCGGCGGCAGATCGGGCAGCCGGCTTTCGATCGTGACGCTGCCGACATCGTACCGCTCGCCTTCCTCCACGGTGAAGGTGACGATGAAGCCTTCCTTGTCCGGCGCCAGTTCCGCGATCGCGGAGATTACGCGGAAGTCGACATAGCCATTGCGCAGATAGAACTTCCTGAGCTGCTCCTGGTCGAACGCCAGCCGGTCCGGATCGTAGATGTCATCCGAGGACAGGAAGCGGTACCAGCGCGATTCTTCCGTGTTGATCTCGCTGCGCAGGGCGCCGTCGCTAAAGCGCTTGTTGCCGATGAAGACGATGCGGTGAATTTCGGTAAGCTCGCCCTCCGATATTTCGAACACGAGATCGACGCGGTTCTGCTCAAGCTCGATCAGTTTCGGTTCGACGGTGACGGAGAACCGGCCGCTGCGCCGATAGACCTCGACAATGCGTTGGGCGTCCGCCTGGGCGCGGGCGATGGTGTAGACGAGCCGGGGCTTCAACTGCAGTTCGGCGAGCAGCGCGTCGTCGTCGATCCGCTTGTTGCCTTCGAAGGCGATCCGGTTGATGACCGGATTCTCCTTGACGACGACGATCAGCGCGCCGCCCTCGCGGCGGATGTCGACATCCTGAAAATAGCCGGTCGCGAACAGCGCTTTCAGCGATTCGTCCAGCCGCGACCGATCGAACCGGTCGCCTTCGCGGATGCGCATATAGGAGCGGACGGTGCCGGGATCGACCCGCTGGCTGCCCACGACCTCAATCCGCGTGATGATGTCGGACAGCGGCTGCGGCGTCGGCTGCAAGCTGAAGGGCGACTGGCCCGGCTGCGGCTCGAACGACGGCGCGGCCTGCAGCCCGGCGCCGCCAGGCGGCGGCGACTGCGCGATCAGGATGCGGCCGCCCGAACTGGAGCGCGCGATGGGCTGCAAGCTCGACGGAGGCGCAGGCGTCTGCGCCGCCGAAGCTTCCGCCAGGGCGCGCGCCGCCGCGGCGCGGACTTCGGCATGCTGCGCGGGCGTGCGCCAGGGGGAGAATACCGGCTCCGCCGAAGGCGCGGCCGCCGCGGCCAGCACGACGCTGCCGCTTTGCGCCGACGCCGGCCCCGCCATGGCCAAAGCGGCGCTGAACACAAGCGCCAATGCGCCGCCTAGAACGCTGCTCAAGCGCGGAGATATCATGTCGGTCAACCGATCCAGGTTTTAAGTCGCTCGAAGACTTGGAAGTGCGCCAAGTCGTTCCATGTGGCAAATAGCATTACGCTGATGACCATAGCAAATCCAACCCGGTAGCCAAACTCTTCCGCACGATCGCTCAAGCGCCGTCCCCTGGCCCACTCGATCGCCAGATAGACCAGATGGCCGCCATCCAGCATCGGAATCGGAAACAGGTTGATCAGGCCGAGATTGAGCGACAGCATCATGCCGAAGCCGACGAGCGCCAGGAAACTGATCGCCGCCGTGTCGCCGGCGATCTGCGCGATCCGGAGAATGCCGCCGATTTCATCGACCGGCCGCACCCCGGCGACGATCTGCCAGAGATAATCGAGGATCAGCCCGGATTTCTCCCAGACGAATACCGCGCCCTGGCCCAAAGCCGCATGGGGCGCGAGGCGTACAGGGTCCGGCTGGGCGGCGCTGACGCCGATGCGGCCGATCGTCCGCTCGCCGGCTGGCGTCGTTTCGCTGACCGGACGCGGCCGGATCGTCAGATCGACCAGGGCGCCGGCGCGCTCGACCGTCACGGCGAGCGCCTTATCGGGGCGCGCGCGCACATAATCGGCCAGCACGCCGAAATCGCGGATCGGGCTGCCGTCGATCCTGACGATCAGATCGCCAGCCTCAAGGCCGCCCGCCGCGCCCGCCGCCCCAGCTTCGATGACGCCGAGCCGCGGCGGCACTTCGGCCCGAATGCCCAGATCGCCCCGGTCATAGCGATTGCCGAACCGATCCTCGAGCGCCAGGTTCTTCGGCTCGACCGCGAGATCGACCGCGCCGCCGTCCCGCTCGACCGTGAACATCAACGTCCGCCCGGCCGACATCAGCTCGATATCCCGGACCTGCTCGAAGCGGTCGATCGCCTCGCCGTCGATCGCCGCGATGCGGTCGCCGGGCCTGAGGCCCGCGGTCGCGGCGGCGCCTTCGGCCGCGACCGCGCCGATCACCGGCTGCGTCACCGGCTGGCCGACGGTCGCGTACAGCACGGCGGCGACAAGGCCGGCCAGCAGGAAATTCGCGGCCGGCCCGGCGGCGAAGATCAGCGCCCGGGCGCCGACGGAAGCGGACAACAGACCGCCCGCCTGCTCGGCGCGCTCGTCATGGCCGGTGCTCGCGGGATCGACATCGCCCTGCATCTTCACATAGCCGCCGAGCGGGATCAGGGCGAAACGCCAGCGGCAGCCCCGCCGGTCGGTATAGCCGAACAGTTCCGGGCCGAAACCGATTGAAAATGCTTCCGCATGCACGCCGACCAGACGGGCGGCCGTGTAATGCCCAAGTTCGTGCACGAAGACCAGTACGGTCAACAGACCGAGGAACCACGGCAGATAATCTATGACGATCGACATCGACTGGTCCCCTGCTTAAGCCGCGCGGCGGCGATTGATGGCGGCGGCGGCGAAACGACGAGCGGCGGCGTCCGCCGCCATCACGTCATCGAGCGTGGCGGCTGGGCCTTGCGGAACCGCCGCCAAGGTTTCGGCCACGATTGCGGCAATATCGAGGAATGCGATCCGCCGGTCGAGAAACGCGGCGACGGCGGCTTCATTGGCGGCATTCAGGATCGCCGGCCTGTCCGCCCCGGCCCTGAGCGCCGCCCGCGCCAGGGCCAGCGCCGGGAAGCGCTCGGGATCCGGCGCTTCGAAGGTGAGGCTGCCGATCGCGGCCAGGTTCAGCCGCGCCACCGGCGTTTCCATCCGGTCCGGCCAGGCGAGCGCCACGGCGATCGGCGTCCGCATGTCGGGCGCGCCCATCTGCGCCATCACCGAGCCATCCCGGTATGTGGCGAAGCCATGAATGATCGACTGCGGATGGACGACGATCTCGATCCGGTCTTCCGGCAACGGAAACAAGCGCGCGGCCTCGATCAGCTCCAGGCCCTTGTTGAACATCGTCGCGCTGTCGATGGTGATCTTCGCGCCCATGTCCCAGTTCGGGTGCTTCAAGGCGTCCTCGACCCGGACTTCGGCCATCCGGGCGGTCGACCAGTCCCGGAACGGCCCGCCCGAGGCGGTCAGCGTCAAGGACGCGACCGCATGGGCGCGCGTCGGTTCATAGACCTGAAAGAGCGCGCTATGCTCGGAATCGACGGGCAGGATCGTCGCGCCGGCCGCCGCCGCCCGCGCCAGCACGACCGGACCAGCCGAGACGAGCGCTTCCTTGTTCGCCAGCGCGATCGTGACCCCCGGCCGGCACGCCGCCAGCGTCGAGGCGAGGCCCGCGATCCCGACGATGGCCGCGATGACGACATCGGCCGGCCGAAGCGCCGCCTCGATCACCGCATCCGGGCCGGCGGCAAGCTCGGCGTCGAGGCCGGCGCATGCGGCGCGCAGGGCGCCGTACTGGCCGGGATCGGCGATGGCGACGAACCGGGCGCCGGTCGTCCTGGCGACCGCCGCCAACGCCGCCGCATTGCTGCCGCCGGCGACCGCTTCCGTCCGAAACCGCTCCGGCGCGCCCTGGATCAGGTCGACCGCCGCCAGTCCGACAGATCCGGTCGCGCCCAGAATGCTGACCCGTTTCTGCGTCATAGGGGCCATCCGAAGGCGACGGCGATCGACGCGAACGTCGGGATGCCGATCAGGATGCCGTCCAGCCGGTCGAACAGCCCGCCATGGCCGGGCAACAGGCGCCCGCTATCCTTGACGCCGGCATGGCGCTTCACCGCCGACTCGCCGAGATCGCCGAGCACGCTGAGGCTCGCGAGCCCGGCCGCCGCGACGCCGCAGGCGGCCGTGAGGCCCCAACCGGCCGCCCAGGCGAAGCCCAGGCCAGCCGCCACGCCGCAGGCGACGCCGCCGATGCAGCCACTCCAGGTCTTGCCCGGGCTGATCCGGGGCGCGAGCTTCGGCCCGCCCAGCGTGCGCCCGACCCCATAGGCGCCAATATCGTTCGCGATCACGACGATGCAGGGAAACAGCAGCCCGGCCATGCCATGCTCGGCGCGGAGATAGGGGGCGGCGAAAGCCGCCGGCAGGAACCACGGCGCCCAGCCCAGCGCCGCGAACCGCAGGCGCCACGCCGCGGGCGCGGGTCCGACAGCGCGCGCCGGCCACGTCATCCCGGCGGCGGCAAGAAGCGCGAACGCCAGACCGCCGGCGAGCAGGAACCAGACCGGCGCGGCCGGGGCGGCCAGACCGGTCCATCCGAAGGCATAGAGCGCCAGACCGGCGCCCAGCACGCCCGCCAGGCAGAAAAGCGCCCGTCCGGCCCGGACAGCGGCCGGCGCGACCAGGCCCATCCATTCCCAGATCAGCAGGGCCAGACCGGCGAGCGTCAGGGCGGCGAAGGGGATGCCGCCCGCCCAGATCTCCAGCATCGCGAACCCTGCGAGCGCGACCGCGGTCGCAGCGCGCACGCCGAGATCGCCAGCGCCGAGCGGCTTGGCGGCCGGCGCGTCCGGATGGACGCGCGGCCCGTGCTCGACCTTATCGATAAAGATCGACTTATTCCGCATCTGGCGAGTCCGCCAAACGCAGGGTCGATCTAGCCAGCGCGGAGGCCGCCATAGCGTCGTTCCCGTCCCTGAAAGGCTTGAATGGCCTCGGCAAGGTGGGTCTCGCCGAAATCGGGCCACATCGCGTCGGTGAACAGGAATTCGGCGTAGGCGCATTCCCACAAGAGGAAATTCGATATGCGCTGTTCGCCGCCGGTGCGTATCAGCAGATCCGGGTCCGGCGCGCCGGCCGTGGAGAGGCGGCGCGCGATGGCGGCCTCGTCGATCGCTTCGGGCTTCAGGCCTTCGGCCGCGAGCTTGCGCATCGCCGCCGTCAGATCGGACCGGCCGCCATAGCTGAGCGCCATGGTGACGACGATCCGGGCATTGTTCGCCGTCAGCGCCTCGGCCTGGTCCGCCAGAGCGCGGATATCGTCCGGCAGCCGCTCCGGTTCGCCGATGATGCGCAGCCGCACGCCCTGCTTGTGCATTTCGGCGACTTCGGACCGCAGGCGCCAGCGCAGCAAGCCCATCAGATCGTTCACCTCATCCGCCGGGCGCGACCAGTTTTCGGACGAAAAGCTGTAGAGCGTCAGATATTCGATGCCGAGCTTGACAGCCGCCTCGACGGTGCGGCGCGCCGCGTCGGCGCCGCGGCGGTGGCCCTCGGCCCGGGGCAGTCCGCGGGCGGACGCCCAGCGGCCATTGCCGTCCATGATGATGGCGACATGCCGGGGCGGCGGCGCCGGCTCTGCGGGCGCCGCGATGTCATGGGGCGTCGGGTTGGTCAAACCTGCAGGATCTCCGCTTCCTTCTGCCGTGCGGTCTCGTCGACTTCGGCGACATACTTGTCGGTCAGGGTCTGGACCTCGTCGGCATACATCTTGTGATCGTCCTGGGAGAGATCGCCGTCCTTTTCGGCCTTTTTAAGGCCGTCCATGCCTTCCCGGCGCACATTCCGGACGGCGATGCGCGCTTGCTCGGCGTAGCGCCCGGCGATCTTGGTCAGTTCCTGGCGGCGTTCGCCGGACAGTTCCGGAATCGGGATGCGGATAAGCTGGCCGTCCTTCATCGGGTTCAGACCGAGCCCGGACTCCCGGATCGCCTTGTCGACCGCCGTGGCCATGCTCTTGTCCCAGACCTGAACCGTCAGCATCCGGGGCTCCGGCGCGCCGATCGTGCCGACCTGGTTGAGCGGCATCCTGGCGCCGTAGGCCTCGACCGTGATCGGCTCCAGCAGGCCCGTCGACGCGCGGCCCGTGCGCAAGCCCTGATATTCGCGCCGCAAGGCATCGACCGCCCCCTGCATGCGGCGCTCGATGTCGTCTAGGTCAAGCTCAGCCATGGCGTTCTACCTCAGATTTTCGGTCGGCGAAGCGCTGCGACGGCCCGGACCCGCCGCTTGCGGGATCAGGCCGGTTCGTCCGTCACGATAGTATAGGCGCCTTCGCCCGCGACGACATCCGCAAACCCGCCCGGTTTATGGATCGAGAATACGACGATTGGAATCTTGTTTTCACGGGCCAGCGAAATCGCCGACGCATCCATGACATTCAGGTCGCGTGACAGGACCTCGAGATAGGTCAGGCGGTCGAAGCGTTCGGCGTCGGGCTCCAGTTTCGGGTCGGCGGCATAGACGCCGTCGACCTGGGTGCCCTTGAACAAGGCGTCGCAGCCGATCTCCGAGGCGCGCAGGGCCGCCGCCGTATCGGTCGTGAAATAGGGATTGCCCGACCCGGCCGCGAAGATCACGACACGGCCCTTTTCCAGGTGCCGTTCCGCCCGCCGACGGATATAGGGCTCGCACACAGCCGACATCGGGATCGCCGACAGGACCCGCGTCGGCGCGCCGACATTCTCCAGCGCCGCCTGCAAGGCGAGCGCGTTCATGACGGTCGCGAGCATGCCCATGTAGTCGGCGGTGGAGCGCTCGATCCCGGCCGTCGCGCCCGAAACGCCGCGGAAGATGTTGCCGCCGCCGACGACCAGCGCCACTTCGACGCCGGACGCCCGCACCGCCGCCACATCCTGGGCGATACGAGAAATGACCTGAGGATCGATGCCGTAAGGCTGGCTGCCCATCATCGCCTCGCCGGATACCTTCAACAGCACCCGACGATAGAGCGGCTTCCCAGCCATGATTTCCCTACTCCATAGCGGACGGGCCGCGCCGCGGCCCCGTCAAACGTCAGCCTTTTTTAGCGACCGCGGCGACTTCGGATGCGAAGTCGCTGGCTTCCTTCTCGATGCCTTCGCCGATGGCGAGGCGCAAGAAGCCCGTCACCGCGATCGGGGCGCCTGCCGCCGCCGCCGCCGCCTCGACCGCCTTGCCGACGGTCTTCTCGGGGTCGATCACGAAAGCCTGCTCCAGCAGCACCGATTCTTCATAGAACTTGCGCAGGCGGCCTTCGACCATCTTTTCGATGATGTTCTCGGGCCGGCCGGATTCGCGGGCCTGGGCGATCAGGACTTCGCGCTCGCGCTGCACGTCGGCCGGGTCGATCTCGGCCCGCGTCGCCGCTTTCGGCGCGGCGGCGGCGACATGCATCGCGACCTGCTTGCCGATCGCTTCAAGCGCATCGGCGCCAGCGGTCGATTCAAGCGCGACCAGCACGCCGATCCGGCCCATGCCCGGCTTCACGGCGCCATGCACATAGGCGACGATCGCGCCCTGAGCGACCGAAATCGTCTGGTAGCGGCGAAGGTTCATGTTCTCGCCGATCGTCGCGATCGCGCTTTGCAGCGCTTCCTCGACGGTCTTGCCGCCCGCGGTCTTCGCTGCCTTGAGGGCGTCGAGATCGCCGCCGGCGGTCAAGCCGAGCGCGGCGAAGCTTTCGACCAGCGCCTGGAAATCGTCATTGCGCGAGACGAAGTCGGTCTCGGAGTTCAGTTCGATCACGGCGCCGGTCTTGCCGTCGACCGCAACCGCCACCAAGCCTTCCGCCGCGACGCGGCCGGCCTTCTTCTGGGCGGCGGCGAGACCCTTGGCGCGCAGCCAATCGACCGCCGCCTCCAGGTCGCCGTCGGTTTCCGTCAGTGCTTTCTTGCAGTCCATCATGCCCGCGCCGGTCTTTTCGCGCAGATCCTTGACGAGGCTCGCTGTAATCGCCGCCATCAGTCTTGCTCTCTTCTATAAGCTCTCGAAACAGGTGGGCAGCGGGCGCCTCAGGCGCCCGCCGTCGGCTCAAGCGCCGTCGCGTCCGGCGCGGGGGCCGCATCGTCTTCCGCGACGGGGGCGTAGTCTTCCATCGGCGCGACTTCGGCCGCGCCCAGGTCGACGCCCGAATCCATCATGCCCTTCTGCAGGCCGTCCAGCACCGCGTCGCCCGCAAGCTGGCAATACAGATTGACGGCGCGGATGGCGTCGTCATTGCCGGGGATCGGGTAGGCGACGCCGCTCGGATCGGAATTGCTGTCGACGACAGCGACCACCGGGATGCCCAGCGTCTTCGCTTCCGCGATCGCCAGATGCTCTTTCACGGTGTCGATGACGAACAGGATATTCGGCAGGCCGGCCATGTCCTTGATGCCGCCCAGGGTCCGCTCCAGCTTGTCGCGCGTCCGGGTCAGCTCCAGCACCTCGCGCTTGTTGCGGGAGGAGGTATCCTGCTCCAGCTCGGCGGTCAGGTCCTTCAGGCGCTTGATCGAATGGCTGATCGTCGTCCAGTTGGTGAGCATGCCGCCCAGCCAACGGTCGTTGACGAAATACTGGCCGCAGCGCTCGGCGTGCTGGGCGATCAATTCGCGGCCCTGGCGCTTCGTGCCGACAAACAGCACGCGGCCGCCGCTCGCCGCGACATCGCGCAGGGCTTGCAGGGATTGATGCAGCATCGGCACGGTCTGCTGCAGGTCGATGATGTGGGTGTTGTTCCGCACGCCGAAGATGAACGGCTTCATCTTCGGATTCCAACGACGGGTGTGGTGTCCGAAATGGACGCCAGATTCAAGCAACTGGCGCATGGTAAAGGTCGGCATCATAGCGTTTGGCGCTCCCTGGTCCGGTTAAGCCTCCGCGGGCCGGAGTTCGGGACAATCCCGAACACCGGAGATACGGCGGTCGCGCATGACCGCCGCGGGTTTTGGCCCGCGTGCGTAATGGGCCGGGTGATACTGCCCCGGCGCGGGAATTGCAACCCCGCGCGCGGCCGACAGCCGTAGAAACGCCGCCAGGAAAAAGCCGCGTCGCGCCAGTGCTTCGGCGTGTGGATAAGTCTGCGGATAAAAGCTGCTGTCCAACGGTTTTAAACGCTTTCTGCGGCCGCCCCAAGCAGGGCTCCGAGAATCCGCCAGTTCACTATCTATATGAAATTGCTGGCTTCATTTGTGACCGTTTGATTAAGGTCGCGGCAAAACTGCCTTGACACTGCATTCCCGCGCCCTCCCCGTCCTTTGTGCATAGCGCTTGACCGGCGTGGCCAAGAGACTGCGACAAGTCGTTATTTTCGAAAGAAACCCTCGCCGCCCTCCGGCGCCCAATCCGGCGGCGCCAGGGTGAACCCGGCGAAGGCGAATCCGGGCGCCACAACGCAGGAGGCCAGACTCCAGGCCCCGAGACTCCGCGCCGCCTGCCACTGTGTCGCAGGAACCGTGGCCTGAAAGGCAGCCCCTTCCGCGCCGCCGTTCCAGAGCTCGATCGTCGTGATCCGCCCCGGCGCGCCATAGGCAAGCGCCAGAGGCGCGCCCGCCTGATGCAGCCAGATTTCATCGGCGTCGACCGTATGCCAGTGCGAGCGCTCGCCGGCCGCGAGGAGGAACAGGATCGCGGTCGAGGCCGGGCGCGCGCCGCCTGGCGCTGGCGCGCGCCACGTCTCACGGAACCAGCCGCCTTCGGGGTGCGGCTCGAGATCGAGGCGCCGGATCAGCCGCCCCGCCTCGCCGTCAGGCGGGCGACGGTCGGTCACGCCGGCGGCAGCGTCGCCTGCATGGACGGGCGCGCCGCGAAGCTTGCGTAGAAGTCCGCCAGCGCCGGCCGGCCGGTCCGCCAGTCCAGATCGCCATACCGGAATTCGGCATAGCCGCATGCGCAGGCCGTGGAGATGGCGCCCAGATCGACGGACGATCCAAAGCTGGCGGCTTCGGCGTCGAGCGCATCCAGGCAGCGCAGCATCCGGTCCATCAGCTTGTCGACCGTCGGCTGGCTGCGTTCGCCCGCCGGACGCATGTCCTCGCCGCGCCGGGCGACCGCGGCCTCCATGAACCCGTCGGCGAGCGCCTGCTGGCGGATGACCTGCCAACGCGCCTTGCCGGACCGAGGCAACAGAACGTCGCCGCCGGACCGCTCGGCGAGATACAGGCAGATCGCATCCGATTCGGGCAGGGCGACGCCTTCATCGGTAATCAGCGCCGGAACTTTCGAAATGGCGTTGACGTCGACCAGGGCGGGATCGAGCGCCTGGGGGTTGGCGGCCACGACCTCGATCGCATCGGCCTGGCCGCTTTCCAGCGCGGCCACCATGACCTTGCGAACGAACGGCGAGGTCGGGGAATGAAAGAGCTTCATCAGAAATTGTCCTTGCGTTTGCGGATCTCGGCGAAGGCCGCGACCGGATCGTCGGGCGCGCCCATGCGCCGCGCCAGGTCGGGATTGTCGGCGCGGAGGAACGGGTTCGCCAGCTTTTCGTCGCCGAGCAATGACGGCACGGTCGGCAAATTCTGGCTGCGCTTGCGATCGACTTCCGCGACCTGCGCGACCAGGGCGGCGTTGCCGGGATCGACCGAGAGCGCGAACCGCGCGTTCGACTGGGTATATTCATGCCCGCAGTAAACCTTGGTCGCATCCGGCAGCGCGCGGAGCTTCAGGAGCGACGTCCAGAATTCCCTGGGCGTGCCTTCAAACATCCGTCCGCAGCCAAGGGCGAACAGCGTGTCGCCCGCAAACAGCGCCGGCCCGCCCGGAAAGTGCAGCGCGATATGGCCCTTGGTATGGCCCGGCGTTTCGAAGACGACGCCTTGCTCCGCGCCGATCTCGACCCGGTCGCCTTCCTTCACCATGGCGTCCATGCCCGGTATGCGGTGGGCTTCGGCGGCTGGACCGATCAGGCGGCAGCCATATTTCTGGATCAGGGCGGCATTGCCCCCAATATGATCGCCGTGATGATGGGTGTTGAAGATCAACGAGGGCTTCCAGCCGCGCGCCGTCAAGGCGGCGTCGACCGGATCGGGTTCGGCGGGGTCGATGACCGCAACCGTGCCGGTCGCCGCGTCGCGGACGAGATAGACGTAATTATCGCTCAAGGCGGGGACGAGCTCGATTTCGAGCGCCATGGCCTAGCCTCCCAATCATTGCACAAGATGGTAGCCGCCAAGCTAACACTGGGATACACGAAAGCCCATGCGCACAGATGTCACCGCGATGAAGGCCTTTTATGGCAGCCAGTTAGGCGAAGTCGCAGCCCGCCAACTGGCCCGCATGGTCGCCGAACTCTGGCCCGATCTCTCAGGCCAGACCGTCGTCGGCATCGGCTATCCGGCCCCGATCCTCGACCGCATCGCCGCGACATCGGGCGCCGCCCGCGCCGTCGCGCTGATGCCGGCCGAGCAAGGCGCCTGGCCCTGGCCGAGCGACCGGCCGAGCCGCACGGCGCTGATGCGGGAAAGCCAGATCCCCCTCGCCGACAGCGCCGCCGACCGGATACTGCTGCTGCATGCGCTGGAAGATGTCGGGCCGATCCAGCCCTTCCTCCGCGAAATCTGGCGCACCCTCTCGGATTCCGGGCGCCTGCTGGTGATCGCCGCCAATCGGCGCGGCCTCTGGTCGCGAACCGACGCCACGCCCTTCGGCCATGGCCGGCCCTATTCGATCGGACAATTGCGGAGCACCCTCGAGTCCGCCATGTTCGCGATCGAGCAGGAAACCGTCGCGCTTTACGTCCCGCCGAGCCGGCGGGCGCTGACGCTCTGGTCGGCGGACACGGTCGAGCGCTTCGGGCGGCGCCATGCGCTGGCGTTCGGCGGCGTCGTCGCGATCGACGCCGCCAAGAGCCTCTATGGCGCGGCCCCGACGCAAGGCCGCAGCGCCGTCCGGCGCCAGCCTCAGGCCGTGCCGGCCCCGGCGACGGATATCGGCAAGGCCAAGGCCGAGCGGCCGCCCGGCATCGACTGACCCGACGCCGCCCCGGATCGCCCCTTGGGGATGATGGAGGGGTTTTGCTTTTCCCGCCCATGCAGCCTAAAGAAGACTTTCGTTCAATATTCTTGCGCCGAGTTCAAAAGGCCCATGTCCGAGGCCACGCCGCCGACCCTTGATGCGCTTCGCCAGGAGATCGACAAGATCGACGGCAAGATCCACGCCCTGCTCCGCGCCCGAGCGGAGGTGGTGACCCATGTCGCCAAGGCGAAGGCCGCGAGCGCGTCCGCATCCGACGGCCCCGCCCCGGCTTTCCGCGCGGCGCGCGAGGCGGATGTGCTGCGGGCGCTGGCCGGGCGCCATGACGGCCCGTTTCCGGTGCCGTCGCTGGTCCGCATCTGGCGGGAGATCATCTCCGGCAATACGCGCATTCAACAGCATGTGACAGTCGCCGTGCATCGCCCCGACAAGGGCGACGGCGCGGGCTGGGACATGGCGCGGGATCATTTCGGCCTCGGCATGTCCTATCTGCCCATGCGCCGGGCGCGGGACGTCGTCGTCGCTGTCCGGGACGGCCAGGCCGGCATCGGCGTCCTGCCCGCCCCCGGCGCTGAAGACGGCGAGGACCCCTGGTGGCCGTCGCTGGCCGCAGATACAGACACTCTCCCGCGCATCGTCCTGAAATTGCCGGTTCTGCGCTCCTCGCAGGCCCCGGCGGCGCGCCCCCATGTGGCGCTGATCCTGCCAGGCCCCGAGGCCGAGGCCGCCGACAGCCATTATCTGGCGATCGAAGCCGCCCAGGGCGTCGCCCGCGACCGGGTCGCGGCGGCGCTGGCGGAGGCCGGCATCCGGGCGGAGCCGTTGCTCTCGTCGCCGGCCGCGGCGGGGCTTTATCTGGCCGAGGTCACGAGCGGCTGGACGGGCGCGATCAAGAACCCGGCCATCCGCCACGTCACGCCAATCGGCGGGTACCCGGCGCCGATTGGCATTGCCTGATACCGGTCCAGCGCTGCTGTTTTCCAAGTCTTTCACTGCCCCATCGTTGAAGGGATGCGATCCGAAATGTCCGATCGTCCGAAGTCGCTGACGCCCCGCCCCGGCATCATGGAGATCGCCCCCTATGTGCCGGGCGAAGCCAGGATCGCCGGCCATGCCGAACCGGCCCAGCTCGCCGCCAACGAAAATGCCCTGGGGCCGGGCGCGGCCGCGGTGGCCGCATATCAGGCCGGCGCCGGCAGCTTGCATCGCTATCCCGATGGCGGGGCGACGGCGCTCGTCCAGGCGATCGGCAAGGCCCATGGGCTTGACCCCGCCCGGATCGTCTGCGGCGCGGGCTCGGACGAGCTGCTCTCCTTCCTCGGCCGCGCCTATGCGGGCCCCGGCGACGAGGTCCTGTATTCCGCCCACGGCTTCCTGATGTACCCGATCATCGCCCGGACGGTCGGCGCGACGCCGGTGACCGCGCCCGAGGTCGACCTCGCCGCGAGCGTCGACAATCTGCTCGCCGCCGTCACGCCGAAGACGCGCATCGTCTTCGTGGCGAACCCGAACAACCCCACCGGCTCCATGCTGTCGGCGCGGGAGATGCAGCGCCTGCGCGCCGGCCTGCCGGACGACGTGCTGCTGGTGATCGACGCGGCCTATGCCGAATATGTGGATCACCCCGACTATGACGCGGGCGTCAGCCTGGTCGACGCCGGCGAGAACACGGTGATGACGCGCACCTTCTCGAAGATCCACGGCCTCGCCGCGGTGCGCCTGGGCTGGTGCTATGCGCCGGCGAGCGTCATCGCCGTGCTGCAACGCATTCGCGGGCCGTTCAACGTGACCTCCGCCGCGCTCGCCGCCGGCGCCGCGGCCATCGCCGACACGGCCCATGTGGACCGGAGCCGGAAGCACAACGCCGTCGAGCGCAAGCGCCTTGCCGACCGGCTTGGCCAGCTTGGCCTGACCGGGCCGGAGAGCCACGGGAATTTCCTGCTGATCCGCTTCGCCGACGCCGCCGCCGCGACGGCTGCGCTGGAAGCCATGAACCGCGCCGGCGTGATCCCGCGCCGGGTCGCCGGCTACGGGTTGCCCCAGTGCCTGCGCATCACCGTCGGCACGGCCGCCGAGAACGACAAGGTCGTCGCCGCGCTCACCGATTTCATGCAGGCGGGCCAGGCCCGATGACCGATTTTCAAGCCTTCGAGCAAATCACGATCATCGGCATCGGGCTGCAAGGCGCCTCGATCGCGATCAACGCCCGGGAACGCGGCCTCGCCAGGCGCATCCATATCGGCGATATCTCGAAGGCGCACTGCGACCGCGCCCTCGAAATCGGGCTTGGCCAGATGGCGACCCAGGATCTGGCGGCGGCGGTCGAAGGCTCCGACGCGGTGTTCGTCGCCGTGCCGCTCGGCGCTATGGCGGCGGTGGGCGAGGCCATCGGCCCGGCCCTGAAGCCTGGCGCCATCGTCACCGACACCGGGTCGACCAAGCAATCGGTCATCCGCGATCTGGGGCCGAGCATTCCCTCCGGCGTGCATTTCGTCCCGGCCCATCCCATCGCCGGCACGGAATATTCCGGCCCGGACGCCGGCTTCCTGAAACTGTTCGAGGACCGCTGGTGCATCCTGACGCCGCCGCCCGGCGCCAATGTCGCCGCCGTCCAGCGGATACGGGCGTTCTGGGAAGCCTGCGGCTCCCTGCTGGAAGAAATGGAGCCGCGGCATCACGACCAGGTGCTGGCGATCACCTCGCATCTGCCGCATCTGATCGCGTTCACGATCGTCGGCACGGCGACGGACCTGGAGGCGCAGCTGACCCAGGAGGTCATCAAGTTCTCCGCCTCGGGCTTCCGGGATTTCACCCGCATCGCGGCGTCCGATCCGGTGATGTGGCGGGACGTGTTCCTGAACAACAAGGAAGCGCTGCTCGAGTCGGCGGCGCGCCTGTCGGAGGATCTGGCCCGGCTGCAGCGCGCGATTCGCTGGGGCGAGGGCGAGGAGATCGAAGCCCTGATCAACCGCGCCCGGGGCATCCGCCGCGCCTTGATCGAGGCCAAGCAGGCATAAAGCTATTCAAACGCAAAAAACCCGCCGGGGATGCTCCCTGGCGGGTTCGCGCGAAGCGGCGCGCCGTCAGCCGGATCAGGCTGCGGCGGCGTCCCGCTTGGCTTTGGCGCGGGTGACTTGCCGCTTCAGCTTCCGCGCGTCGTCGGAGAGCTTGGAAGAGCCGGTCCCGAGCAGGTAGGCGTCAAGGCCGCCATTATGCTCGATCGTGCGCAGGCCGTTGGTCGAGACGCGCAGCTTGACCGCGGCGCCAAGCGCCTCGGACATCAGCGTCACGTTCTGCAGATTCGGGCGGAAGGTCCGCTTTGTCTTGTTATTCGCATGGCTGACATTATTGCCAACCATGACGCCTTTGCCGTTGATGGCGCAGCGACGAGCCATGGCCTATTCCCAGATTGTCGGATCGATGATCGATGAAGCCGCGGCTTATACGAGATTATGCCCCGGATCGTCAAGCGGCGAGCCATCGCTCCAGCCAGACGACGTCGATGGTGTTCGCCACGAAATCGCTGGATCGGATGATGCGGCGCTGCAGGTTCAGATTGGTCGAGACGCCTTCGATGACGAACTCGTCGAGCGCCCGCCGCATCCGGGCGAGCGCCGCCGTCCGGTCGGCCGCATGCACGATCAGCTTGGCGATCAAGCTGTCGTAATAGGGCGGCACCTTGGCGCCCTGGAACATGTGGCTGTCCACCCTGACCCCAGGCCCGCCGGGCGGATGGAACAGTTTCACGGTTCCGGGCGACGGCGCGAAGGTGATCGAATCCTCAGCGTTCACCCGCACTTCGATGGCATGGCCATTGGCGCGGATATCGTCCTGGCGGAGATCGAGCCCGACGCCCGCCGCGACCTTGAGCTGGGCTTCGACGATATCGACGCCGGAGACCAGCTCCGTCACCGGATGCTCGACCTGCAGCCGGGCGTTCATCTCGATGAAATAAAATTCGCCGCCCGCATACAGAAACTCGACCGTGCCCGCGCCGCGATAATCGATCGACGCCGCGAGGCCGGCGGCGAGCCGCCCGACATGATCCCGCTGCTCGGGCGACAGCACCGGCGAGGGCGCTTCCTCGATCAGCTTCTGGAAGCGGCGCTGCACCGTGCAGTCGCGCTCGCCCAGGTGCACCGCATGGCCCTTGCCGTCGCCCAAGACCTGCACTTCGATATGGCGCGGCCGGTCGATGGCCTTTTCGACATAGACCGAGCCGTCGCCGAACGCCGCCGTCGCTTCCGAAGTCGCGACCTCGAACGCCCGGGCCAGATCCTCCTTGCGCTCGACGCGCTGCATGCCCCGGCCGCCGCCGCCGGCGGCCGCCTTGATCAGCACGGGGAACCCGGCGGCCAGGGCGGCGCGCTGGGCCGAGGCGACGCTGCCGATCAATTCCGTGCCGCCCGGAACCAGCGGCAGTTTCGCCTTGAGCGCGGCTTGCTTCGCCTGAATCTTGTCGCCGAGCATCGCGATCTGGGCCGGCGTCGGGCCGATGAACGTCAGGCCATGGCCTTCGACGATTTCGGCGAAACGAGCGTTCTCGGCCAGGAAGCCCAGGCCCGGATGGATCGCCTCGGCGCCGGTCACGTCCGCCGCCGTCAGGATCGCCGGGACGTTCAGATAACTGTCCTTGGCCGCGGGCGGGCCGATGCAGACGGACTCGTCTGCCAGCCGGACATGCATGGCCTCCGCGTCGGCGGTGGAGTGCACCGCGACCGTCTGGATGCCCATCTCCCGACAGGCGCGAATCACCCGGAGCGCTACGTCCCCGCGGTTCGCGATCAATACTTTCTTGAACATGTCCGGGGCTTACTCGACGACCATGACCGGCTCGCCATACTCGACGGCCTGGCCGTTCTCGACCTCGATCGAGCGGACGGTGCCGCTGCGCGGCGACGGCACCTGGTTCATGACCTTCATGGCTTCGATGATGAACAGGATGTCGCCGGCGGCGACCCGGTCGCCGACCTTCACGAACGCCGGCTCGCCGGGACCCGTCTGCAGGTAGACCGTGCCGACCATGGGGGACGGCACCGAGCCCGCGGGCGGGCCCTCAGGGGCGGCGGACGCGCCGTTCGCCGGGGCCGCCATGACAGGGGCCGCGGCGGCCAGCGCAGGGGCCTGCACGACGGGCATGGCGATCCGGATGCGCCGTTCGCCGTCCTGGTACTCGATTTCGCCGAGGCCGGTTTCTTCAAGCAGCGCCGCGAGCGTCCGCACCGCCTCGGCATCGATCTTCATCGCCATGGGTCACTTGTCCTTTGGAGCGTCGGCCAGGAGCGCGGCCAGCGCATCCAGGGCCAAAATATAGGTATGCGCGCCGAAGCCAGCGATCGATCCGGTCGCGGCCTTGGCGATATAGGAGACGTGACGGAAAGGCTCACGCTTGTGAATATTGGAGAGATGCACTTCCAGAACCGGGCAATCCATCAGCATCAGGGCGTCCATCAAGGCGACCGAAGTATGGGTCAGGCCGGCGCCGTTGATGATGACGCCCGCGATCTTGCCGCGCGCTTCATGCAGCCAACCAATGAGTTCGCCTTCATAGTTGGATTGCCGGAAGTCCGATACAAGGCCAAGCGACGCCGCTTTCTGCGCGGCCATGGCCTCGATATCGCCAAGCGTCTGGCGCCCATAGATTTCCGGCTGGCGCACGCTAAGCATATTCAGGTTCGGGCCGTTCAGGATCAGGGCCGTCTTCGACATTCCGCTGTCCGCCAATTGTTCGAGGGAACGCAATCGCCGCCGGTGATAGCGGATCGCCTGCCGCCCCGCAAATCCGGCCGGAGCATGGCGCGGCCATTCGAGCGCGGCGTTTATGCTGCAGCTTCATGCGATCTGTCGGATTATCCACAGGCTCAGCGCCGCCTGGCGAGAGTTCAGCGGCCGCCGCCTGCCAGCGACGCCATGGGAAACGCATAGAGGCGTTCCCGCCCCAACAGAAAGATCCGAAAGCCCCGGCGGAACAAGCTGCGGATCGGCGGCGCCTGCACATCGAGCCCGCCGGTGTAGGCGCCGAAGGCCGGCAGCACCATCCTGGCGCCGTCAGTGACGAAACAGAAGGCGGAGACCCGGCGGGCCGCCGTCGCGACCGAAGCCTTCGGGTGCAAGTGGCCCGCCACCTCCCCCGGCGCCGCGCCGGGCCGCGGCTGATGGCGGAGGATCAGATTGCCGAGGGCGATCTCGGCGGCGCCCTTGCCGCCAAGGTCGGCCGGCGGCGCGGGATCGTGATTGCCCGCCGCCCAGACCCACTCGACGCTGGCCGTCAAGGCGGCGATCCGGCTCCGTTCCAGCGGCGCGAGCCGCGCCGGGCCGTCCGCATCGTGGAAGCTGTCGCCAAGCGCCACGACCCGGGCCGGGCGGGTCCGGCGCATGGTCAGCGCCAGACGCTCCAGGGTCGCTGCCGTGTCGTAGGGCGGCGCCAGCCGGCGCGACCGGGCCGCCATCGCCGAGCCTTTCTCGAAATGCAGATCGGCGACGACGAGCGTGCGGCAGGCCGGGCGGAACGCGGCGCCTTCCGGCGTCAGCAGCAAGCTCTCGCCATTCAGGGTCATTGGGGTCACGGGAAGCGGCGGCTCCAGGGGCGGGCGACGGAACGATGCCCAGGATGTCTAGCCGATCTCCGCTTCCGCCGCATCGCTTTCCGCCGCCGCATCGTCATCAAGCAAGGGCACGACGTGGATAAGATGGTCCGGCCCGATCGCCAGACCGAAGCCGCCCGTCCGGGCGATCAGCAGCCGTGCGGTCAGCTCCGCGGTCAGCGGCCATTCCCGCAGGACGCCGCCGGCGCCCTCCAGATCGATCAGCGCGACGCCCGGCGCAGGCGCGTCAAGGCGCGCCATCGCCTGGTTCCGGCCGTTCAGCCAGGTCGCATCGACGACCGCGCGGCCCTCGCCCGTATCGTCCGCTTCGCCGAAGGGCGCGATCGTCCGACAGGACTTCGCCGCCAGGTCGACGATGACGATGGCGCCGTCATCCTGGACGATCAGCAAGGACTGCCCGTCCTCGGAGAAATCGAGGGCTATCGGCGACGTCTCGCAGGTCGCGGCAAAATAGAAACCGAGCGTCTCGCCATCGGGTTCGCCTTGATAGACGTAGGGCTTGCGCTCGAAGATATAGACATCGTCATCGCCCTGGTCGGTGGCGAACCACCGGCCGTCGCGGGACATGGCCGTCGGCTGCCACAGCGTGCCCGGCTCGAGCTGATGGTCGCCGAAGCTGTCGCGGCGGCCGAGTTCGAGGTTCAGCAAAGGATGCTCTTTGCCGTAGACGACGAACCCGGCAAAGAACCGGCCATCGCCGGAGACGGAGCCCGTCGCGATCGCGTCCCCCCCATCCTCGACGTCATAGATCGGGTTGACGGACTGCTTGTCCAGATCGATCAGATAATTGGTCGTCCGGTCCTGGCCGTCGGAATCGTCATGGCTCTCGACCATCAGGCGCCGGCTCCCGCAATGCACGAAAGACGCATTGCTGAAGTGCTCCAGCATGCCCGGCGGGCAGATGTCGGACCAGGTCTTGAGCACGGCGCCCGTGGCGCAGTCGAGCAAGGTCGCCGACTCCGTGCCGTGGATCGCCAGAACCTCCCGGCCATCCAGGCTGATACTCATGGCTCCGACAGCGCCGGCAAGCCGCGGCAGGGTCCGAAGGCCCGCAAGTTCGGGCATGGGCGCCGCATCGGACCCGGCCGCGAACGGCGCCTCGTCGGGCGTCGCGGCATCGGCGGTCCCGCCGGCGCCCGACGCCGGGCCGGCAAGGCGGGCCGGCGGGCCTGACGGGCCGGCGCGGCGGTCCTTCCGCCGCGAAACGATAATGCCGACGACGACCGCGGCCGCGAGCAGAACGGCGATCAGAAATACGATTTTCATTGTGGCGGCCGCTCCTGCTTGGTTGGTTACCCGCCTGCCTGCCGTCGCCCGCGCAGGACGGCGCCAACGCTGCGTCCCCCTCTACATATCGTCGGTTTTATAGTTTTCAATGATCTCATCCATGGTGCGATCCCGCTTGAAGCCCATGGCGTCCGACCGGGCGGTCTTGAAGCGCGCCGGCCAGGTTTCGACGATCGCGGCGATGGCCGGGTCGGGGGTCCAGTCAATCAAGCCCGGATCGCCGCCGGCGCGAGCGAGCGCTTCGACCATTTCCGCGACGGTCACGGTGACGCCGGCGAGATTGATCGTCCGCCACGGCGCCCAGAGGTCGGCCGGCGTATCGAGCGCGTGCGCCAGCGCCGCCGTCACCGCGCGCGGGCTGGCGATCCAGAGCGGCAGGTCGCGGCTGACGGGACAGGTCGTCGCGACGCCGTTCAAGGGCTCCCGCAGAATGCCCGAGGCGAACGAGGACGCCGCCTTGTTCGGTTTGCCCGGCCGGATCACCACCGTCGGCAGCCGGAGGACGCGGCCGTCGATGAAGCCCTTCCGGCTCATGTCATTGATGAGATATTCGCCGATCGCCTTCTGGGCGCCGTAGCTGGATTGCGGCCGGGTCGGCGTGTCGTCGTCGACCACGGGCGGCGTCGCGCCGAATGCGGCGACGGAGCTTGTGAACAGCACCTTCGGGCAGGTCCCAAGGCCGCGCAGATGCTCCAGCATCAGGCGCAAGCCGTCGATGTTGACGCGCATGCCAAGGTCGAAGTCCGCCTCGGCGCCCGAGGAGACGACGGCCGCCAGATGCACGACGGCGTCGACGTCCGGCGGCGCGATCCTGGCCAGCATGCCCGGCGCCAGAAGGTCGCCGACAATGGCGGTCGCCTTGGGCGGCAGGTCGGGCATCGGCGCCTGATCGAACAGCGTGATCCTCGCCACATCGGCGCGCGCCGACAACGCCGTCGCCAGCTTGCGCCCCAGAAACCCGCCGCCGCCGGTAATCAAAACATGGCGCATGCCGCACCCTCCTTTGCAATCCCGGGTCTGACCCTAGCGAAGCCTGAGGCCCGGCGCGACTGCGAAGACACTGGACGCCGCATACTCGCCCCGCGTAAAAGGGACTCCACTGACAAATTAGTCCGATTGGGAGCGGCCAGACGCCGATGACTGACGTCGCTGACCGTGTGAAAGACATACTCGCCGAAGAGTGCGAGGCTGATCGGGCCGCGCTCTCCGACGATGCGCGCCTCGAAGATGTGGGCATCTCTTCGGTCGATATGGTGCAGGTCATGTTCGCCATCGAGGAAGAGTTCGGCATCTCGATCGGCGAGAACGACATGAGCCTTGACATCGAAACGGTCGGCGAAGTCACAGCGGCTATCCAGCGCCTCGTCGCTGCGGCCGGCTAAGGCGGATACCCGCAGTTCATGCGCAGGGTCGCCATTACCGGACTAGGGGCAGTGTCATCCCTTGGACATGATGTCCAGAGCTTGATCGAAGGCACGCGCGAGGGCCGTTCCGGCGTCGCGCTGACCACCTTGCCCAACGCTGAGCTGCTGAGCGCGCGCTATGTCGCCGAGGTCAAGAACTGGGACGGCGCCGCGACGCTCGGCAAGAAAAAGCTGAACCTCGCCGACCGCTTCAGCCAGTTCGCGGTCGCGGCCGCCCAACAGGCCGTCGCCGACGCCGGCGACATTTCGGGCGAGCGCACGGCCGTCATCGTCGGCACCGGCGTCGGCGGCGCCACCACCATCGAGGAAGCCTACGACCGGGTCTGGCGCGACGGCCAGCAGCGGGTGCATCCGTTCTCGATCCCCCGGCTGATGGCGAACGGGCCGCCCAGCCTGATCAGCATGGAATTCGGCATCACCGGACCCGGATTCGCCATCTCCAGCGCCTGCTCCTCCTCGAACCATTCGATCGGCATGGCGTTCGGCATGATCCGCCGGGGCGAGGTCGATGTCGCGGTCGCGGGCGGCGCCGAAGCCTCGATCACCTTCGCGGGCCTGAAGGGCTGGGAAGCGCTTCGGGTCATCGCGCCCGATGTCTGCCGGCCGTTTTCGCGGGACCGGCGCGGCATGATCCTCGGCGACGGCGCCGGCATCGTGCTGCTGGAGGACATGGACCGCGCCCGGGCCCGCGGCGCCACGATCCATGCCGAGCTCGCCGGCTTCGGCATGTCGTCGGATGCGATGGACATGGTGCAGCCGTCGATGGCGGGCGCGGCGCGCGCCATCGCCCAGGCGCTCGCCTCCGCCGGCATGAACCCGGAAGACATCGGCTATATCAACGCCCACGGCACCGGCACGCCGGCGAACGACCCGACGGAAACCAAGGCCATCCGCCATGTCTTTGGGGCGGCGGCGGACAAGCTGCTCGTGTCCTCGACGAAAGCGATGCACGGGCACGGGCTAGGCGCCGCCGGCGCGCTGGAACTGGTCGCGACCATCGGGGCGCTGCAGTCCGGCATCATCCCGCCGACGATCAATTTCACCGAGGCCGATCCGGAATGCGACCTGGACTATGTGCCGAACGTCGCCAGGGAACGCCGCATCGCCGCCGCCGTCTCCAACAGCTTCGCCTTCGGCGGCCTGAACGCTGTCCTCGCGATCCGCGCCGTCTGACAGGCGCTGGCTCTTGCGCATGGCGCGTCCGGGCGAAAGCAGCGGCTTGCAGGCGCTGACGTTCAGCCGCACACTTTCTCCCGCGTCGAGCGCGTTCTGCATGGGAGATCCGCTGTGAACCATATCGCCTCCAGCCTGAAAGCGGATTACGAGCGCGACGGTTTCGTCTTTCCTCTTGACATTCTTTCAGCGGCCGAAGCGGCGGACCTCCGCGCCGACCTCGAGGCGGGCGAGGCGGCGCTCGCCGGCGACCGGAAGCGCCTGGGCATGCTTCGCGGCTACCCGGCCCGCCTGCTGCCGTCGTTCGACCGGCTGACCCGGCATCCGGCCATGGTCGCCGCCGCCGCAGCCATCCTGGGGCCGGACGTGCTGGTCTGGGGCTCGGGCCTGTTCATCAAAGAGGCGAACAGCCCGCACTACGTCTCATGGCACCAGGACCTGACCTATTGGGGCCTCGACCGGGCCGACGAGGTCACGCTCTGGGTCGCGCTCTCGCCGGCGACGGTCGCCAGCGGCTGCATGCGGTTCGTGCCCGGCAGCCACCGCGAGCGCATCCTGCCCCATGCCGACAGCTTCGGCGCCGACAACCTCCTGAGCCGCGGCCAGGAGCTCGCGGTCGCTGTCGATGAGGCGCAAGCCGTCGATGTGACCTTGGCGCCGGGCCAGGCCTCGCTCCATCATGGCCATCTCTTTCACGCATCCGGCCCGAACACGACGGGCGACAGGCGCATCGGCGCCGCAATCCGCTACATCACGCCCGCCATGCGCGCCCGCTCCGGCCCCGCGACCGAGGTGGCGCTGGCGACCGGGGAGGATCGCTTCGGCCACTTCGCCATCGTCCCGCCGCCCAGGAGCCGCATGGACGCCGCCGATTTCGCGGCCGTCGCCGCCGACATCGAGCGCCGCGAGACAATTTTGTACGAGGGCGCCGCCGAAGCTGGCAATCGCCAAAGCTGACACGCCGCGCGGACGGTTTCCCGGGCCAGATCAACCTGGCGAAACGGCACTTTCCCAGGGGCGGCGCTTCGGGCTAAGTTGCGGGCGATATTGAGCGAAGCGCCTTTTCGCCCGCCCAAAGACAAGGAACGCCGAGATCATGGCCATTCAGTCGAAGCGCAGGCCCGCCAGGAGCGGCCGCTGATGGCGTTTACCACGCGGCCGGAATTGCACGGCGTCTTCGGCGTCGTCGGCTCCACCCACTGGCTCGCCAGCCAGCACGCGATGGCGGTTCTGGAGAAGGGCGGCAACGCCTTTGACGCCGCCGTCACCGGCGGCTTCGTGCTGCAGGTGGTCGAACCGCATCTGAACGGCCCCCTGGGCGACATGCCGGCGCTGATCTGGCCGGCGGCCGAGGGCAGGACCCGGGTCATCTGCGGCCAGGGTCCCGCCCCGGCGGCGGCGACGATCCCCGCCATGAAGGCGCTCGGGCTTGACGTCATCCCAGGCTCCGGCCTGCTGGCGCCCTGCGTGCCGGGCGCGACCGACGCCTGGCTCTTGATGCTGCGCGACTACGGCACGATCTCGCTTGAGGCGGCGCTCCGCCCGGCGATCGAGCTTGCCGCGGGCGGCTTTCCGGTCGTCCAGCACATGACCAGCACGATCGATTCGGTCGCGACGCTCTTCCAGGATGAATGGACGACCTCGGCCACCCTCTGGCTCGACGGCGGCGCCGCGCCGCAACCGGGCCGCCTCTGGAAGAACCCCGGCCAGGCGGGCTTTTACGAACGCCTGATCGAAGCAGGCGCCAGCGGCGACCACGAAACGCGGATCGACAAGGCGCGGCAATGCCTGAAGACCGGGTTCGTCGCCGAGGCGATCGACCGCTTCATCCGCTCGACTTCCGCCATGGATGTCTCGGGCAAACGCAACAAGGGGCTGTTGACCGGCGACGATCTCGCCGGTTGGGAAGCCAGCTACGAAGAGCCGCTGTTGCAGACCTTCGGCGACTACACGGTCGCAAAACCCGGCCCCTGGTCGCAAGGCCCGGTCTTCCTCCAGCAACTCGCGCTGCTCGAGGGCATGGGGCTTGAGGCCATGGACCCGATGGGCCCCGAATTCGTGCATACGGTGACGGAGGCGGCGAAGCTGGCCTATGCCGACCGGGAAGCTTTCTACGGCGACCCGGATTTTGTCGATGTCCCGATGGAGACGCTGCTTTCGTCCGACTACAACGACGCGCGCCGGCGCCTGATCGATCCGCAATCCGCATCGATGGAGCTGCGCCCCGGCCAGATCGAGGGCTTCGGCAACAAGATCGGCAAGGGCCGCGCCGAGCGCGCCTTCGGCCCCGGCGTCGGCGAACCGACGATGGACAAGCTGGAAGGCGCGACCTCCGGCCCGGTCGACGGCGATACCTGCCATATCGACGTGATCGACCGGCACGGCAACATGGTCTCCGCGACGCCCTCCGGCGGTTGGCTGCAATCCTCGCCCGCCATTCCTGCGCTTGGCTGCTGCCTCGGCACGCGCGCCCAGATGTTCTGGCTGGAAGAGGGGCTGCCAGGCTCGCTCGCGCCCGGCAAGCGCCCGCGCACGACGCTCTCGCCCTCCTTCGCGCTCCGCCGCGGCGAGGCCTACATGCCCTTCGGCACGCCCGGCGGCGACGGCCAGGACCAGTGGACCCTGATCTTCTTCCTGCGCCATATCCTGCATGGCTACAATCTCCAGGAGGCCATCGACGCGCCGACTTTCCAGAGCCATCATTTCCCGTCCTCCTTCTTCCCCCGTCAGGCCGAGCCCGGCCGGCTGGTGCTGGAAGGCCGGTATCCCGACGCCACGGTCGACGCGCTGAAGCGCCTGGGGCATGGCGTCGAAGTCGCCGGCCCATGGACGCAAGGACGCATCAGCGCCTGCGCCAAAGACGGCGCCCTGCTGAAGGCGGCGGCCAATCCGCGCCTGATGCAGGGCTACGCTGTCGGCCGCTAGGCCGGCCGCGGAACCGTCGCGATGGCCGAACGCCCTGGACATGCCGCCGCAACGCTGGCTCTCGCTCTCGGGCTGACCGCGGGCATGAGCCATGGCGCTGCGGCCCAGACGCCTGTCCCAGGCGCTGTTTCGCCTTCGCCGTTCGGGTTTTCGACCGCGCCCGATGGCGGCGCGCCGGCGCTGATCGACGCGGACGCCATGGTCTACGACAAGGACCGCGATGTCGTGACCGCGACCGGCAATGTGACGGTCGTGCAGGGCGCCCGCGCCCTTGCCGCCGATCGCATCGAGTATTTCGTCGGCGCGGACAGGGTGGTCGCGACCGGATCGGTCACGGTGCTTGAGCCTGGCGGCGAGGTCATCAGCGCCGATCGCGCCGAACTCACCGACGGCATGAAACGCGCGGTCGCGAGCGAGCTTGGCCTCAGGCTTTCCGACGGCTCCCGCCTGGTCGGGCGGACGGTCGACCGGATCGCCGGCGACCGCACCATCCTGACCGACGCCGCCTTCACTCCCTGCACGCTCTGCGCCGACAAGCCGGAGGAAGCGCCGATCTGGCGGCTACGGGCGCGCAAGGTCGAGCATGACGAGGTCGCCCACGACATCAACTACGAGGACGTGACGCTCGATATCGCCGGCGTCCCGGTCATGTACCTGCCCTATTTCAGCCACCCCGACCCGACCGTCGACCGGCGGACCGGGTTCCTCTCGCCGACCTTGTTTTTCGGCGGCGAGTTCGATGCGATCGCCCAGATTCCGTATTACTGGTCGATCGCGCCCAATATCGACCTGACCTTCAAGCCATTCGTCACGGCAGAGTCGCTGCCGGTCGCGGCCCTGGAGTACCGCCATCTGTTCGAAAGCGGCGCGATCCGCTTCGACGGCAGCATCGGCCAGTTGGATCGCACGTCGAACAGCGGCGACCGGGTGGAGGATACGACCCGCGGCCATGCCTTCCTCGACGGCCAGTTCGCGCTCGACGACACATGGCGGGCGACCCTGGTCGGCCGCCTGGCGTCCGACGACAGCTACCTCGAAACGTTCCACATCGACGACGCCGACGTGCTGCGCAATCAGGCGTTCGTCGAAGGCTTCTGGGATGACAGCTACGCCCGGATCGGCGGCTTCGGCGTTCAGGACCTGCGGGAGTCCACCAGTCAGAACGACACGCCCTATGCCCTGCCGGAACTGTTCGCCGCCTATCGGGGCGCTGCCGGCCCCTATGGCAACGCCTTCGGCCAGACCGACGCCCGCGTCCTGGGGCGCAACAGGGGCGCCGACGGCGAAAGCGTGTCGGCGACCGTCGGATGGGAACTGCCGATCACCACGGCCGGCGGCCACCTCTTCGATTTTCAGGCGAGCCTCAGGGGCGACTTCTACGATACCCGCGACGGCCAGGCGATCGGCGCCGCCAATGACGGGACCGCGACCCGCGCCGTTCCGCGCGCCGTCGCCGGCTGGCGCTATCCGCTGCTGCAGGAAAATAGCTGGGGCGCCTTGATCCTGGAGCCGCGCGCCCAGGCGGTGCTGTCCCTCGACAATATCCGCAGCAACGATATTCCGAACGAAGACAGCCGCGCCATCGAGTTCGACGACAGCAATATCTTCAGTCCCGACCGCTTTCCCGGACGGGATCTGGTCGATGACGGCCAGCGGATCGACTATGGCCTGTCGGCGACGGGCCTGTTCGCCGATGGCGGCCGGGTCCGCGGCTTTATCGGCCAGAGCATGGCCCGCAAGCCCGGCGCCTTCGCCGCGGCCGCCGGCATGACCGGCCATTGGTCGGACGTGGCGGCGGCGGCGGCGTTCTCGCCCGCCCCCTGGCTCGACCTTTCCTGGCGCATGCGGCTGGAGAAGGACGCCTCCGGGGTTCGCCAGCAGGAAGTCGCGGTCGTGGCGGGGCCGACCTGGCTGCAGGGCCGCGCCGCTTACGTGAAAGTCGATCAGGAAGCCCAGGGGCCGGAATTCTCGACCGCCGGCGAGCAGCTCGACATCGGCTTCTCCGCCCAGCCGGACCCATACTGGCGCATCGGCGCGCGCCATCGCCGCGACCTGGATACGGGCCGCTCCCTGCTATGGAGCGCCTCGACCGGATATTCCGACGAATGCCTGTCGATCGACTTCGGCATCGAACGCGATTTCGCGAGCCAGGCCGATGGCGGCGGCAGCGAGGATACGGTCTTCATCCGGGTGACGTTCAAGCACCTGGGCGGCATCGGCATCAGCCAGGGCGTCGCCAGCCAGAGCGGCGATCAGCCGTAAATCGACGCCATTTGCGGCGGCGGCGCCTCGATCAGAGGGTCTTGCCGTCGCGCATCGCCTGCTGGCGTTCGGCCTGGGGGCTGCCATTGCCGGGCATGACGATCTGGGTCTGGGAGATGACCGCCAGCTTCTTGCCGGCCGCGTCGGTGACGACGGTCTGCCAGACTTGCGTCGTGCGGCCGACATGCACCGGCGTCGCTTCGCCGATCAGCTTGCCGGGCCGGGCGCCGCGCAGGAAGTTGGTTTTCGATTCCAGCGTCGAGGTCACGGCGCCGTCGGGCAGGTTCATGATCGCGCCGCGCGCGCCGAGCGTATCGGCAAACGCCATATAGATGCCGCCATGAACGGCGTCGGCGCCGTTGGTATGCTCTTCCCGCGCCTCCATCTCCGCCAGGATGCGCGTCTTGGAGACCTCGACAAAGACAATGCCGAGGGCTTCGATAAAGTTTTTATGGCTCACGATTGCAGGGACTTTCGTTCGGGTCGGATCGATTTGGCGGGTCAGACCGATTTGGCGGGTTTGGACGCATCGGCCTCGGCGGCCGGCGCGTCGGGCGGCGGCAGAAATTCCACGTCGACGCCTTCGAGCGGGGCGTCGTCGGCGAGATCCTCCGCATTCGCAGGCCCGTCAAGCAGGGCGACGGCGTCGATCGGGTTCGGCAGTTCCGCGGCCGGGACATAGTTCGGACGGCGCCATTCCATCGAGTCGAAATGCCCTGTCGGGCTGATCGCCGACCACGTCATGGCGACCGCGCCGGATTCGCGGCAGACCCAGACCGGGTCGGGCGCCGCGACGGCGGCCCGCGCCAGCCAGTCGCGGGCGATCGCGCGGTCGCCGCCGGACGCAAGCTCGATATCCGCCATCAGGCGGCAGACGCGCGCGTCGGGATTGGCGGCCGCAAGCGGGGCGAGTTGCTCTTTCGCGGCCTCGTAATCGCCGATCCGCACGGCCTGCCGCGCGATCATGATGCGGGTTTCCGGGCTGCCCGGATTGGCGGCCGCCAGCTTCTTGAACTTCTCGAACTGCTTATTTGGCGCATAGATTTCGGTGATGCGCTCATAGATCGGCACGAGGTCGGGATGCGGATTGACCGACCAGATGTCGTAGACGATCTTATCGGAGCGGCCGAGGCGCCCGTACCGGCTTTCCATGTCCGCAAACTGGATGGCGGCCGGCAGGAATTCCGGATGCGCCTGATAGGACTCCTTGGCCAAGGCCAGGGCTTCCTTGCCGTCATCGGCGGCGGCGCGCGCCCGGCTGGCCTCGACATCGACGACGGCGCGCCAGTGCTTGGCCTGGGCCGGTTCGACGAGCTTCTTGCGTTCAAGCTGCTTCAAGCTTTCCCGCGCCGCTTCCCAGCGGCCGGCGAGCGCCTGGACCCGGAACAAGGCGTCCAGCACCCAGGGCGTGCCGGGCTGGGCGCTGTTGGCCTCCTCGAGGATCGCGAGGGCGCGGCCCATGTCGCCCGCTTTGCGGGACTGCTGATAGAGGCCCTGAAGCCCGAGGAACCGGGTCTCGTCCAGTTCGGTCATGGCTTCGAATTGCGCGATCGCCGCCGCATCGTCGCCATTCTTCTGGGCGATCTGGGCGGACAGCATGCGGTTCAACGGCTGATCCGGCGAGAGCCGGGCTTCGGCGCGCAATTGCTGGCGCGCGGCTTCCCGCGTATCGCCGACGGCCAGGGCGACCATGCCGCGCGACAGCGCCAGATAGCCGTGCTCGCGCCGCCGCCTGCCCATGCCTTCGATGATGTCCTTGGGCTTCCGCCAGAACAGCCACGCCACGATATTCCAGACGACCAGCGCCAGGACGATCAACACGGTGGCGGCGACGGCGGCCTCGAACGGCGCATAGGGGCCGAAGATGCGGTCGCCCCAGGTCAGCGTGACCGGCGCATTGACGCCGCTCAGCAGGTAGACGCCCCAGATGACGACGGCGGCGACGGCAAAAAAGAGAAGTGCGCGCAGCATGTTTTAAGCCCCATCGGCGGCCAGGATGGCCGCCTCTTCTACGGCGTCCAGATCGCGGGGCGCGGCGTCGGCCGCCCTGGCCCGCTCCAACCACGCGGCGAACCGCGCCGCGTCCGAGCCTTCAAGCTGCTCGACCTCGGCGATGGCCTTCGGCAGATCGCCATCGGTCAGCGCCGCTTCGGCGCGGGCCGCGACTGCCGCAGCGCCGTCGCCTTCGACGCCCGCGCCGACCCGGCGGACCTTCACCCGATCGACGACGCCCCCGACCGCCCGGTCGAGCCAGCTTTCGCCGGAGCTCAACCGACCCTTCAGTTCATCCTGCCCGATCGCGACCGAAATCGCCTGAATCTCCGCGAGCAGCGCGTCCGCGCCCGGCAGCCCGCTCGTGGCGAACGCTGTCCACGGGCCTTCGGTCAAGGGTTTCGCATCGGGCAGCACGGCCTGGGCGCGGGTCAGCAACTGGTCGAACGGTTTGCCGGAGGCAACGCCCGTCCTGAGATCGTTCAAGGCGAGGATCGCTTTCGCCAGGGCCTGCACGCTGGACTTGCCCGACCGCGCTTCCAGGGCGGCCAGACGCTCTTCCAGCGCGGCCATCGCTGCAAGCCGCGCCGACAGTTCGCCATGCCGCGCCGTCATCTCGGTCAGGCGCGACGTCAGCTCGCCAAGCGTCCTGGCGTTCGCCGCCGCGGCCGCTTCGGCGTCGGCGGCGGCGCCCCGCGCCGCGCTGACGGCTTCGGTCAGTTCCGAGGACGCCGCGACCGCGGCCGCGCCGCCGCCCGCCTGTTCGCGCAAGGCCGCCAGCTCTTTCTTGAAATCGGTCAGATCGGCCGCGAAGCCCCGCATCATCGACGCGACGCGCGCCCCGAACTCGGCGTCCTTCGCCGCCTGCCTGGTCTGGCTTTCCTGGATCGCCGCGACCGCGTCGGCGCTCGCCTTGGCCGACTTCGCGGCGGCGGCGCTGTCGGTAAGGCTCCGCTGCACCGCCGGCAGGGTCTCGAGCGCCATCCGGCTCCGCAAGCCTTCGGGCGCCGCGATCAGGACGTACAGCACATAGAGCAAGCCCGCCGTCACGACGACGAGCCAGACCAGCATGATGCGCCTAACGCCCCGGCCCGGCTCATCCGCGTCCCCGCCATCCGACCCGGCGGCGGCGGCCATCGCCAGCGCCGCGGCGCCGGAGGCCGCATCGGCGCCGTCCCGCTCCGGACGGCCCGACGGCTCGGGCTGATCGTATGGCGATTCTGGCGGCGATTGAGGGGACGATTCTGGCCGCTCATCGGCGGCGGCGGTTTCCGGCTCGGGATCCGTTGCGTCGCGCCACTCCGCTTCGATCACGTCTTCCGGCGCATCGACAGCGTCACGCTTCTCCGCGCCGCCATCCGCCATGGCCGCCTGATCCGGCTGAGCCGCCGTATCATCCGGCTTGCCTTCAGGCGGCGCGTCATGCTTGGGCGCGTCCTGCACAGATGCATCCTGCGCGGA
>CALAHN010000153.1 GCA_937891825.1 uncultured Alphaproteobacteria bacterium | reverse complement strand
GAAGGATCGCAACCCATTGCAAGCCTTCATGATCTTTTGATTCAGGCTCTAAAATGACGACGGCGGCGGAGCATCGGCCCCGCCGCCGTCTGTCGGTTTGCGCCTTGGGTCAGGTCATGGCTTGACGTTGCTGAACACGACCGAGCCGGAGGCCGCGAACATGCCGCCGACGCCGTGGCAGAAGCTGATTTCCGCGCCCGGCACCTGCGCCGGCGAGACGCCGCGCATCTGCCGGATGCTCTCCTGCAAGGCGTACATCCCGTACATGCCCGAATGCATGTAGGAGAGGCCGCCGCCATTGGTGTTCATCGGCAGCTTGCCGCCGGGGGCGGTGTTGCGCTCCCAGATGAAGTCGGCGCCTTCGCCGCGCTCGCAGAAGCCCAGATCTTCCAGGCCGTAGATCGGCAGATGCGCGAAGGCGTCATAGATCATCAGATGGTCGACATCCGAATGCTTGATGCCCGATGTGCGGAAAGCTTCGGCGCCGGACAGGCGGAACGCCTGGGACGACGTGAAGTCCTTCATCTGGGAGACCATGGTGGTCTCCGCGCCTTCGCCGACGCCCATGATGTAGACGGGCTTGTTCTTCGTGTCCTTGGCGCGGTCGGCCCGGGACAGAATGATCGCGCCGCCGCCGTCGGTGACGAGGCAGCACATCAGCAGCGTGAACGGATAGGCGATCATCCGGGCGTTCATGACGTCGTCGATGGTCAGCGGATCGCGGAAGGTCGCGCGCGGATGCTGGGCCGACCATTCCCGTTGAATGACGCCGACATTGGCGACCTTTTCGATCGGGACGTTGTAGGTCTTGAGATAGCGCAGCACCGGAATCGTGAACATCGACGGCGGGCCCATCACGCCGTAAGGCAGTTGGAACTGCCCTTCGAGCTGGCCGGCGCCGATGGAGCGCGGCGTCATGCCGATCTGGCTGCGCCCGCTTTCGCCGTGGGTGATCAGGATATTGTTGGCGAGGCCTGCTTCAAGCGCCGCGACCGCATGGCGGACGTGGATCATGAACGAGCAGCCGCCGACGCTGGTGCCGTCGACATAGCGCGGCTCGATGCCGAGATAATGCGCAAGCTCGGTCGGCACTTCCCGGGCGGTCGCGATGCCATCGATGTCGGACGGCTTCAGGCCGGCGTCTTCCATGGCGTTCAGCGCCGCATCGGCGTGCAGCATGATGTTGGAAATGTGCGGCAGCTTGCCGAGTTCGGTGGTTTCCGCAGCCCCGACGACTGCGACTGATCCTGGTGTCATGGTCATAAATCCCCTCAGCCCTTAGCCGGCCGGAACAGCGGCAGCGCAATATCGTCGGTCAACTGTTCGAAGCAGACTTCAAGCGGCATATCGAGCACGAGCGCTTCGGGCGTCTGCGGGCAATCGACGATGTTCGCCATCATGCGCGGGCCTTCGGCCAGCTCGACGATCGCGATGGCATAGGGGGCCGGCATCTTGAAGTTCGGCGGCGCCCGGTGGCTGATGACATAGCTGTAGAGGATGCCCTTGCCGGACGCCTTGAACGTCTCGACATTGCGGCTGCCCGTGTAGGGGCTGAACGGACGCGGCGGAAAATAGGCCTGGCCGGTATCCTTGCATTTCTGCAGGATCAGTTCGCCGTTCTTCGTTCCGTCCCAGAAATGCTGGGTTTCCGGCGTTGGCTTCGGCACCGGCCGTTGTGGTTTTGCGTCGGACAAGTCTGTCCCTCCCTCGCTTGCTGATGGTTGCGGGAGAGAGCCTAGCCCGATTGCGGCGGCGCGGGAAAGACCGGCCGCGCATATGAAAAAGGCCGCCCCCGAAGGAGCGGCCTTTTCCGCATCAACCCGGCCCCGGGGGGAGGCCGGACGACGATTACTTCTGCGCGAACGCAGTCTTGCTTTCATCGATGGTCGCGGTGATGCGCGCATTGATGAGGCCGAGGGTCTCGTTCGCGGTCTTCGTGGCCATATCGAACACTTCACGACCGTTGGCGAAGAAGGACGCATAGGCGTTCTTCGCAAGGTCGGCCTGCTTCGCGGCGCGCTCTTCCGGAGCGGCGGCGGACAGGTCGGTGACGGCCTTCATGCCAGCTTCGGCGCCTTCGCGGGCGACTTCAGCCTGGCGGCGAAGCATCGCGCTGATGCCTTCGAAGGCGACCTGGTTGGCGGCGGCCGCAGCTTCGAGGTTCTTGCGCTGGGTGGCCATCATGGATTCCATGTCCATGCCCGGCACCTTGAACTGGCCGAAGGACTTGAACATATCGAAATCGAAGGCGGGTTTCATGGCGGTCGAGGCGGCTTTCGTAGTCATGGGGGTCTCTCCTTGATTGGTCGCATTGGCGCCTGGGCGCACAGTCGCCAAGGCTCTCATTCCGTGCCGCGCCTTTTGCTGCGCTGCACAACGATGCTAGGGATATGCGATCGCCTGCCGCTCAGTCAAGGTTTTTTGTGCAGCGCACCATTTTCCAGCCTGCGCGTTTTGCCGCAGGTTTTCTGAGCCTCAGACCAGAAGATCGCCTGCCGCGACCCCGAGCGCCGCAGCGCCCTCTACCAGGACGACGCCTCCGTCCGCCAAATCGAAGCGTATGTCGGCGCCGACGGCGGACGCAAGCGCGAGCACGGCATTCGCATCTGCGAAGCCAAAACCCAGGAACGCCAGCCGGTCGACGCCGTTCACATAATCGACCACCGTGTCGGCGCCGTCGCCAGGATTGAAGACGAAGCGATCGACGCCTACGCCGCCCAGCAGCCTGTCCTGACCAGCGCCGCCGGTCAGGATGTCGTCGCCTTCCCGGCCGAGCAGCACGTCGTCGCCCGCGCCGCCATTCAACTGGTCGGCGCCGACATGGCCCGCGATTGCGTCGCCGCCGCCGCCGCCGGTCAGGATATCGTCGCCAGCGCCGCCCAGCAGCACATTGGCGCTATCGTTCCCGACGACCCCATTGGCGCTGCTGTTGCCGGCGCCGTCGATCGCGCCGGCGCCGGTCAGGGTCAGGTCTTCGACATTGGCGGCAAGCCGATAGGTGATCCCGGACTGCACTGCGTCGGCGCCGCCGTCCGCATCCTCGACGACACGGTCGGCCAGGGAGTCGACGATATAGAGATCGTTCCCCAGACCGCCGACCATCAGGTCCGCGCCCGCGCCGCCCGTCAACACATCGTCGCCTTCGCGGCCGAGCAGCGTGTCGTCGCCGTCGCCGCCGTTTAACTGGTCCGCGCCGGCATGGCCCGCAAGCGCGTCCGCGCCCGCGCCGCCTTCCAGCAGATCGTCCCCGGCGCCGCCCAGCAGGACATCGTCGCTGTCCGAACCGATGAGATGGTTCGCCTGACTGTTGCCCGAGCCCCGGGTCGCGCCCGCCAGCAGGGTCAGGTTCTCCAGGCCGAACTGCAGGCCGAAATCGATCGACGCCTCGACCCGGTCGACGCCGCCCGCATCCAGGATCCGGTCGCCCGCCGCCTCGACCCGGTAGATATCGTCGCCAAGGCCGCCGTCCATGCTATCCGCGCCGGCGCCGCCCTGCAGTTCATCGTCGCCGTCGCCGCCCAGCAGCGTGTCGTCGCCCGCGCCGCCGAGGAACCTGTTGGCGAGCGCATCGCCCATGAGGACATCGGCCTGATCCGTGCCGATGACCTCCTCGAAGCCGAACACGAAATCCGTGTCCCCGTGGGTATCCGTGGCGCTCCGGGCCGCCAGATCGACCGTGACCGCGCCGGCGCCGCCATCCTGGGCATAATCCAGGGTGTCGAAACCGTCGCCGCCGACGAGCGTATCCGCCCCGGCGCGCCCGACGATCAGGTCATCGCCGGCGGCGCCGCTCAGTCCGTTGTCGCCGGCGTCGCCGAACAGCCGATCCGCCGCCGCGCCGCCGGTTATGGATTCGACCTCGACCAAGCTATCCGTATCTCCATGGGTATCGATGAAGACGCCGGTCGCGAAATCGGCGAACACGGCGCCGCCGCCCGATTCGTAGCTGTAGTCGACCCGGTCGCGGTCGCCGCCGCCGATCAGCGTATCCGCGCCGCCATGGCCGACCAGCCGGTCGCCGCCGGCGCCGCCGTCCAGCACATTGGCGCCATCGTCGCCCCGGAGCGTATCCCCGCCCGCCCCCGCCCGCACATTCAGGATGCCGACAAGCGTGTCGCTGTCGCCGAACGTGTCAGTCGCCGTTCCCGCCAGAAGATCGGCCGCGACCGCGCCGCCGCCGCTTTCCGCCGCGTAATCGACGCGATCGACGCCGGCGCCGCCGGTCAGGACATCGTCGCCGGCGCCGCCGTTCAGGATATCGTCTCCGGCGCCGCCCAGGATGATGTTCGCCAGCCCATTCCCGGTCCCGCTGAGCCCGATCCCGTTGAGCCGGAGGTTCTCGACGAAATCGGGCAAGGCGAAGTCGATGGCGGAAACGACCGTATCGATGCCTTCGCCTTCCAGTTCCACAACGGCGTCACCGACGTCATCGACATCGTAAAGATCATCGCCGGGGCCGCCGATCATCTCGTCCGCGCCCGGGCCGCCGATCAGCACGTCGTCGGCGCCAAGGCCAAGAATGATATCGTCGCCGCCAAGCCCATTGAGCGTATCGGCGTCCGGCGTCCCCGTCAGGGCATCGGCGCCCTCCGTCGGGCCGGTCGGGACGATCGCCGCCAGCGCCGCCGCGGCGTCGACCAGACCGAAGCCGCTGTCCTCGTCGAACCCGGCGACGCCCATGTCGATCGCGGTCGATTGCAGGGCGGCGTAGATCTCCGCCGGGGTCAGCAACGGGTTCGCCTCCAGCATCAGCGCCGCAACCGCCGCCACATGCGGGGCCGCCGCCGATGTGCCGAAGAAGTTCGGCGCCGTATCGGCGTCGAAGGCGATATCCTGGCCGAAGAAGGTGTTGTTGGTGCCGTCAGGGCCGACGATATCCGGGGAAGCCCGGATTTCCGGCGCGGCGAGCCGCGCGCCGTCATCGGCGAACAGGATCGTCGTCGGTCCGGCCGAGGAGAACGACTCCAAGAGCGGCGGGCTTTGCCCGTTATTCGGCGTCTGGCCCCAGAACGCCGCCCCGACGCCGAGGCCGCCCGCGGCTGGAGCATGGCCGAACGTCGCGCCGCTGTTCGTGTCATGCTCGGAGATCGTCGCCCGGCCGAGGTCGACATACTTCAGCAATCCGGCTTCCGGTCCGGAAAAGTGCGTGATCACCAGATCGAACTGCGTCGACGCGGTATTGTTGACGAAGCGGAAAACCTCGACCGGATCGCCGCCGACATTGAAGCTGGCGGACAGGTCGAACAGGTTCGCCGTCTCAAGCCCGCCGGCCGCGCCAAACAACAGAATGTCGAGGTCGCTGGCGCTCGCCCGGCCGCCAGAGGAGACGGACGCGAAGGGCTGGTCCCACTGAAACGTGATGAACAGGTCGCCGCCGTTCGGGACCGTCACCCGCTGGCGCACGTCGACGCCAGCGCCAGGATCGAAGTCATGCATCTCGCCGAAATCGACCGGCCCGTTGGAGCCCTGGAGCGTCAGGGCCTGACCGCTGCCGACAAACGCGGCCTCATAGGAATCCCGCGCCGCATTCCCCGCCGAACTGAAATAGGCGACGCCGTCCGCGAACACGTCGTCGACGGCGCGCGACACCAGGCCGTCCTGGAAGAACGGCTCCGCGAGATAGACGATATCGTCGACGATGACGGATGCGCCTGCCGCCGCCAAGTCCCGAATGCCCTGGGCGAAATTCGCCTGCCCGCCATTCGCCGTGTGGAACAGCAGGTCCGCGCCCGGCGCCACGTCGTGGACGATCTGCAACATCGCCCGGCCTTCGTCCGTGCCGGCCGAGTCCTCCAGCACGACGACCGTCGGGAGATCGCCGCTCGCGATGTCGCTCTGAGCGCCGCTGAGCGCATTGAAGCTGTCGGAGAGCGCGCCGACTGCGACGCCGCTGCCATCGACGCCGAAGTCCGCCCGGCCGGCATCCGCATTGATCGCGAGACTGCCTTCCGCCCCGACGCTGCCCGTATGCGCCTGGCCATAGACCAGCCGCGCGAAGGCGACGACGTCGAGCGCATCCAGCGCCGGCAGCGCGTCCGCATCGATCCAGCCGGAGGCGGCGCGGCCGTCGACCTGCACGCCTGTCATGCCAGCCGCTTCAAGCGCCGCCTGGGCCGCGTCGGCCTCGGCGCCGTCCTGGAGCAGGATATCGAGGGCGATCCTGTCGCCGACGACCGTGGCGCCCGTGCCCGCAAGCGCAAATCCCGGCGTCGCGGCGCTGGCGCGCAACAGCGGATCGAGCTTGCCCGACGTTTTCGCGAGATCGATCAGGTAGAGAAGGATCGGGTCAGCGTTCGGATTGGCCGCAGCCATGGCAGTCTGCTCTCAAACCCCGTCTCCCCCGTCACTTCTGGCATGGAATCGAGGGCAGAGCAATCTCAGCCGTCCCGGCGCCTGACCGCCTCGCGCCGGAAGATATACAGCCCGGCTGCCGCCAGGATCGTCGCGCCGAGGAAGGCGTTCGCCGCCGGCGTCTCGCCCCAGACGAAGAAGCCGAGCGCCGTCGCCCAGACCAGTTGGCTGTAATCGAAGGGCGCGACGATCGTCGCCGGCGCCTTGGCGTAAGAGGACACCATCGCGTACTGCCCCATGCCGCCGACCAGGCCGATGGCGATCAACAGCGCCAGTTGGCGCGGCGTCGGGTCCACCCAGTCGAACAGGCAGCCGATGCCGCCCGCCAGCGCCGCGACCGAACTGAAATAGATCGTCGTCCGGAGCGCCGGCTCCGTCTGGCCCAACTGGCGCATGGCGATCGCGGCGAGGGCATAGAAGAACGCCGCCCCCAGCGCCACGACATAAGCGATGTCGAGCGCGCCGAACCCGCCCGTCGACGGCTTCAACATCACCAGGACGCCGCCGAAGCCGACGACCGTCGCCGTCGCCCGGCGCCAGCCGACCGCCTCGCCGAGCAGCGGCACGGACAGCGCCGTCAGGAAGAGCGGCATCGTGAACTGCGTCGCCGCCGCGTCCGCGAGCGGCATCCGCGTCACAGCCCAATAGATCATCGCCATGGAGATGAACCCGACCGTCACCCGGTAGACATGACCGAACGGCCGTTGGGTCTTCAGGAAGCCCTTCGGCGCCCGCAGGATCAGCGGCAGCAGGGGCACAAGTCCGACGCCCATGCGAAACAGCATCACCTGGGACGTCGGCATCTCCTTGCCGAGCGCCTTGATGAACGCGAAGGACAGGCTGAACGCCAGGCCCGCGAACAGCATCAAGGCGATGCCTTGCGCGATGGCCGCCGGGTCGGCGGCGGCGGATCGCGGTCTCCGTATCATGCCGAGCATTGCGTTTTCCTGGGGCCTTTTCCGGATTGCTTGGCAAGCGCCCGCCCGATGGCTACCGTCGCGCCAAGATCGACGTCGAACGTTTAGGAGTCCCCCATGGCCGAGCCCGTGTTGTTGCGCAAGGACGGCACCGTCGCCGTCATCACCTTGAACCGTCCGGAAGTGATGAACGCGCTCTCCATGGAAATGGCGGAAATGCTATGCGACATCTGCTGGCAGGTCGAGGCCGACGCAAGCGTGCGCGCGGTGCTTGTCCACGGCGCCGGCAAGGGCTTCCAGGCGGGCGGCGACATCGCCTCCTTTCACCGGGAAATCGACCGGATCGAGGCCCATGCCGGCCGGATGATCGACACCTACCATGTTGCGGTCAAAACCCTGGTCCGGATGCCGAAGCCGGTCATCGGGCAGTTGCACGGGGCGGTCGCGGGCGCCGGCCTCAGCCTCGCCATGAACCTGGACCTGGCGATCGCGGCGGAAGGCACGGTCTTCACCCTGGCCTACGCCAATCTCGGGACCAGCCCGGACGGCGGCTCCACCTTCTTCCTGCCGCGGCTGGTCGGCCGCCGCCGCGCCATGGAGATCGCGCTCCTGTCGGACCGTTTCGACGCCGCCCGCGCGCTTGAGCTTGGCCTGGTCAACCGGGTCGTGCCGGCGGATCAGCTGGCGGCGGAGGCGATGACGCTGGCGACGCGCCTCGCGAGCGGCCCGACCCAGGCCTATGCCCGCACCAAGGCGCTGATCGATCAGTCCTTCGAGAACGATCTGCCGAAACAGCTCGAGGCCGAGCGGATCAGCTTTGTCGCCTCCACGGGCACGGCGGATTTCAAGGAAGGCGTGGCGGCCTTCGTCGGCAAACGCAAACCGAACTTCAAGGGCTTATAGGCATGAAGGGCGCGCTGCGCGGCAAGACCGTCCTCATCACTGGCGCCAGCCGCGGCATCGGCGCGGCGATCGCGCTCCGCGCGGCCGAGGACGGCGCCAATGTCGTGCTCGCCGCCAAGACCGTCGAGCCGCACCGGAAGCTGCCGGGCACGTTGCCGGAAGTCGCCGCCGCCTGCGAGGCCGCGGGCGGGCGGGCGCTCGCCGTCCAGATGGACCTCCGGGAGATCGACCAGATCGAAGCTGCGGCCGCGGCCGCCGTCGACGCCTTCGGCGGCATCGACGTGCTGGTGAACAATGCGAGCGTCCAGACCTTCGCCAAAACGCCGGACACGACTCCGAAGCAATTCGACCTGTTGTTCAACATCAACGCCCGCGGCACGTTCTTCATGACCCAGGCCTGCCTGCCGCATCTGCTGCAATCGGCGAACCCGCATATCCTGACCATCGCATCGCCGGTCAATCTCGACCCGCGCTGGCTGGCAGAGCGCCTGCCCCGAACCATGTCGAAATATGCCATGTCGATGCTGGTCATCGGCTGGGCGGAGGAATTCCGCGAGGCCGGCGTCGCCTCGACCGGCCTCTGGCCGCGCCATGCGGTCGCGACGATGGCGGTGAAGGTCTTCAACCCGGAAACCTATGAAGGCTGCCGCGATCCGAAGATCATGGCCGACGCCGCCCATTGGATCGTGACCCAACCGGCGCTCGCGGTCACTGGCCGCTTCTTCCTGGACGACGAAGCCCTGGCGGAAAAGGGCCTCTCGCCAGCCGAGATCGACGCCTACTGGATGCATCCGACCCGGCGCTCGCGGACCTCGAGCTTCCTGGATTACGATGCGCGCAATCCCGCTTCGGGAGATATTTCATGACGCAGGACCTGGATGCGACCGCTGTCACCGGCGTCCGCGCCGCCCATGCCCTCAACGAGGCGCGGCTACAGAGCTTCCTGAAAGAGGCGCTGCCGAAAACCGCAGGCGCCATGCGCCTGTCGCAGTTCGCCTACGGCCAGTCGAACCCAACCTATGTCGTCGCATTCGATGACGCCGAATATGTCCTCAGGAAACAGCCGCCGGGCGAGCTTTTGCCCTCCGCCCATCAGGTCGACCGGGAATTCCGGGTGCAGCAGGCCCTGCACAAGGCGGGCTTTCCGGTCGCCGAGCAGTTCCTGTATTCCGACGACCGCTCAATTGTCGGCACGCCGTTCTATGTCATGGAGCGGATGCACGGCCGCGTCTTCAAGGACACGAGCTTGCCCGGCTGCACGCCCGAAGCCCGCGGCCTGATGTACCGAAGCGTCGCCGAAACCCTGGCGCGGCTCCACAGCTTCACGCCGGCCGAGCTCGGCCTGGAGGATTTCGGCCGCCCCGGCGACTGGTACCGCCGCCAGTTCCGCCGCTGGTCCCGCAATGTCGCGGAGACCCAGACTCAGCCGATGCCGGCGTTCAAGCCGCTCGCGGCCTGGCTCGAGGAGCATATGCCGGAGGACGACGACACCCGCATCGCCCACGGCGACTACCGCATGGGCAATGTGATGTTTCACCCGACCGAGCCCCGTGTCGTCGCGGTTTTCGATTGGGAGATCGCGACGCTCGGCCACCCATTGGGCGACCTCGCTTATTTCGCCATTCTTTACGGCTCGACTCCCGAGCAGTTCTACGGCGTCGCGGGCCTGGACCTCGCCGCCCTCGGCATCCCGAGCTTCAAAGATTTCAACGCGCTCTATTGCAAGGCGGCCGGGCGAAGCGAGGGGCTGACCAACGCCCACATGGCCCATGCGTTCTATCGGTTCGCCGCAATCCTGGACGGCGTGCGCGCCCGCGGCCTCGCGGGCAACGCCTCTTCGACCGACGCCGCCGACATTGGCCTGATCGCCCCCGACATCGCGGCCAGGGGCCTGAAGTACGCCGCAGCCGCCGACGCCGGATCAGTCGGCGAACGATGACTGCAGGAATGCCTGCAGCTTGACGATCGACGCCGCCCGCGCGACCGGGTCGGAGCCGAGATGCACCCTGCGTTCCGGCTGGCGCCAATCGTTGTTGCGCGCGATTCGGGTCCGGACGGGCAGGTTCGGGTGATCGAAGCCATGGTAGGCCGTCGCGTAGACCACGATCTCGGCCGGAGCGCCCGCGGCGCGCGCCCGCTCCAGCATGGCGACGCACGGGCCGGGCGGGGTCCAGTCGTCCACGCCGCCCGCCAGCACGAGCAATGGCGCATACGGCCGCCAGCCGCCGCGCGACGCCAGTTGCGCGCAGCCCGGGTAATATCCGGCGGCGGCGCGGAACCGACCCGGACCGGCGCCGAAGCGGGCCGGCGC
>CALAHN010000152.1 GCA_937891825.1 uncultured Alphaproteobacteria bacterium | reverse complement strand
CCCTTGAATCACAATTCGTTCAATGGATTCAACATGTTTCCGGACAGACACTCAGGCTGGTGGAGCATCCTGCCGTCGCGCCCGCGACCTACCGGCGCCCGCCGATGCCCTGGCAGTTCATCCGCCGCTATCTGGCGCAGCCGCGGTTGAAGCTGGCATGGGTCATTCCATTCGGCCGGTCGACGTTCTGGACGACGTTCTTCGTCTATCCGCCGATCTACATCGTCAAGAATGGCGGCAGCGAGATCCTGGTGGCGATCATGCTGTCGGGCGGGCAGGCGCTGTTGTTGCTGTCGCCGATCTTCGGCCGCGTCGGCGCGCGCTTCGGCTTGCGCCGCGTCATCATCGCAGCCGCCTTGCTGACAGGCGCGGTCGCCATCGCCGTCGGCCTGGCGCGGCCAAGCCCGGAAATCGCGACGGCGCTGTTCATCCTGGCCGCCGTCGGCGCGACCGTGCTGGACGCGCTCGGCAACATTCCCTTCCTCCGGTCCGTGCGCCGACACGAACGCTCCGAAATGACGTCGGTCTTCCGGACATATATCGAAGCATCGCAGCTTTTGCCGTCGGCGCTCTATGCGGCCGTGCTGCTCTTCGCGCCGCTGCCGGCGGTGTTTCTCGTGCTGGGGGCAGTGCTGCTCGCAACCGCGTGGTATGCGCGATACCTGCCGCGGCGCTTCTGACTTTCCGCTCTAGCGAATGGGCGCGAGGAGTTCCGGGGCGGTGACAAGCTGGCGGACGCCGTGAGAATGATTTTCTTCGAACACGTTTCCGGCCTTCGCCCATTGATGGAGGGAGCTGATGTCGAGTTTGGCGCAGTTCGGCCGGACGCTCCATGTGACCTGCAGCGGCGAGCACTTGGCTTCCGTATAGCTCGGGCCCGTCGTCGACCCGGCGAATACCACCGGCGCGCCCGTGCCGCTCGGCAGCGCGTTGGCTTGATGCAAGCCGCCGACAACCGTGCCGCCATAGGCGAAGTCGGCGAAGTTCAGGGCTTTGGGATCGTTGACGACGAGGAACGCTTGCGCCTCGACGCGCAATTGCGGGTTGGCGCAGGCGTCCGAGAGGCACGATCCCAAGCCTTTGCCCGGCTTGACGTCGCACGAGCTATGGACCCAATGCACCTCGATCGTATCGCCCGGCTTGACGCCGTGGAAGGCGCCATGGCCGCCCGTCGGGTCCTTGAGTTCTTCCGGCGTCAAGGCGGCCGTGTCATTGCACTGATAGCCGCCATGCTCGGTCGGGCCGGCAAAGATCGAAAAGCCAGGGCCTTTGTGTTCGGCATTGGTGTGGGTGTGGATGTTGCAAAGGTTCATGTCCGAAGACGCCGGGGCCGGATTGAAGGCGCGCGCATTGGCGCCGCTTCGGCTTGAAATGTCTCTCGGCGTCTGCGGGCCGTAGCCGACGCAGATGTCGCTGGCGGTCGCGGCCGGCGGGCCGGCGAGATAGGCCGCGGCGACGATGGCGAGGCAGGCAGGCAACAGCTTCATCATGGCATCCTCTTCAGAACGTGTCGTCAACTCCGCAACTTTAGCGCCAGAATGAAGGCTTCGCGACGCCAGAAAGCGCTAAATTGCGATTTCAAATCCCAGATCGATCTCGCTTGCGGGCGTGCCGCCCCGCAGGCCCCAGTTCTCCAGCGGCGTCTCATGCAGCACGATCCGGATGTCTGCGGCCGGAATGCCAAGGTCGCCGAGCCGCCGAACGACCGCCTGATAGAGCGCCCGGCGCGTCGCCAGCGACCGGCCCGGAAAGATCGTGATGTCGACCAGCGTAAACCGCGCGCTTGATGCCTTGGGGATCAGGAAGCAGTCCGGCTCATATTCGACGAGGCGGGTCGGGTGAAAGTCCTCGGGAACCTTCAGGGCCTCGACCATCGCATCATTGACCGCCAGCACGATGGCGCGGGGGTCCTGGGGCTCGGCCCCGATCAGGCGATGAATGGCGGCATGGGGCACGAGCTGATTTCCTTCCTTTGAGACCTATACGATCTAGAACGGCGTATCGCCGGCGATGGTGATGCGGTGCATGCGGCGGCGCTCGTTGTAGTCGGGCACGGCATAATGCTGGACGCAGCGATTGTCCCAAAGCGCCAGCGATCCCGGCGCCCAGCGGAACCGGCAGAGATATTCCGGACGGATCGAATGCCGGCGCAGATAGTCAACGATCGGATCGGACTCTTCCTGGCGCATGCCGTCAAGGAATTGGGTGTGGCTGCCGATATAAAGCGCCTTCCGCTTGGTTTCCGGGTGCGTGCGGAACAGCGGGTGATGGGCTTCCGTCGGCACGTTGCCGGGGTCGCGCACCTTGTCCGCCATATTGGCGCTGCCCTTGTAGCGGTCGGCGCGGCTGCCGCCGCCCATTTGCTTGAAGCGATCGCCGACATTGTAGGTCTTCACGGTCTTCAGCATGGCGCGCATCGCTTCCGACAGGCCGTCATGCGCCTTGTACATGCTGGAAAACATCGTATCCCCGCCGACGTTCGGCGTTTCCTTGGCGTAGAGCATGGTCGCCTTGGCGGGCTCCGGGTTGAACATCTGGTCGGAATGCCAGGCGGCGCCGAAGGTGTAGCTGTCCCCTGGCTCTTTCAGGATTTCCAGAATCTCCGGATGCTCATCCATGCCTTTCATGTAGGGATGATAGTGGATCGGCCCCAGCCGCTTGGCGAAGGCGATCTGCTGTTCGGGCGTCAGGGTCTGGTCGCGGAAGAAGATCACCTGATGCGCCAGAAAAGCCGCATAGATATCCTCGAAGAGCGCGTCGTCGAGTTTGCTGAGATCCGCATTGCCAATCTCTGCGCCAAGCGCGCCCGAGATCGGCGTCACCGTAATGCCCGCCATTTCAGGGTCCTCCCGATGCGATGTGCCGACTTTGCTTTTCTTGAAGCGAAGCACAGGCGCGCCGCGATTTCCAGCGGCTTGCGTCTCCGCTACTATCGTCGCCAATCGCAATGTGACCGAAAGGAGGGGGAGTGATGTCAGACGACAATCCCTACGGCTTCGCGCCGCCGGACGACCGGCCGCTGACCTATATGCAGCGCATCCGGGATTATTATGTGACGCTCGGCTTCGGCAAGCCCTATGAGTGGGCGCACTATGTCTCGGCGCCATTCACGCCGATGACGAAGCTGTTGAACGAAGCGCGCGTCGCCCTGGTCACCACCGCGGCGCCCTACCAGCCGGACGCCGGCGATCAGGGGCCGTGGTCGGCCTATAATTCGAAGGCCAAGTTCTATCAGGTCTATTCCGGCGATACGGCGGTCGATCACGACACCCGCATCTCCCATATCGGCATCGACCGCAAGCACACCAGCCAGGAAGACAGCGGCACGTGGTTCCCCTTGCCGATGCTGCGTCGGATGGCGGCGGAAGGCGTGATCGGCGAGGTTGCGCCGAATTTTCATGGCGCGCCGACCAATCGCAGCCATCGCACGACGATCGAGACGGACGCTCAGGAAATCGTAGCGCGCGTCAAGGCGGATAAGGCCGACGCCGTCGTCATCGCCGCCAATTGACCGGTGTGTCATCAGACCGTGAGTCTGATCGCACGGGCCTTGGAGGAAGCTGGCATCCCGACCGTCGCGATGGGGTGCGCCAAGGATATCGTTGAGTATGTCGGCGCGCCGCGTTTCTATTTCAGCGATTTTCCGCTGGGCAACCCCTGCGGACGGCCGCACGATCCGGAGAGCCAGTATCAGACGCTGAAAGGCGCGCTTGGGCTGTTGGCGAGCGCGACCGCGCCCATGACGACGGTTCAGAACCCGCTCCGTTGGCCGGGCAATGGCGAATGGAAAGCGGATTTCTCGAATGTCTCGCAGATGTCGCCGGAAGAGATCGCCCGCCGCCGCGAGGAGTTCGAGCGCGGCAAGGAGATCGCCAAGGCGAAATTAAAGCAGGAGACGGCGGCCGAATAGGCCGCTCGGGCGACCGCAATCGATCAAGCAGAGCACGGCGCGTCCGCCCGGACCGCCGTGCGTTTTTTCAGTCTAGCGACGTCGCGGCCGAGCGCCCGCAAACGCGAGCGCCAGGGCGAGCGTCAGCATCAGGGCATAGGGGGCGTCGCCGAAACGGGCATAAAGGGTCGGCGGGGCTGGCGGCGGCAGGGGCACGTCCAGGATGCCGGTTTCCGTCAGGCCGAGGCGCGCCAGTTCGCGGCCCTGAGCATCGAACGCCGCCGAAATGCCGGTATTGGCGGCGCGCAGGAGCGGCAGGCCCTCCTCGATCGCGCGGAGCCGTGAGATCGCGAGATGCTGGTAGGGCCCGGCGCTTGTGCCATACCAGGCGTCATTGGTGATGTTCAGAAGGAATGCAGGCCTGTCGTCCGTCCGGACGACGGCGCCCGGAAAGATCACCTCGTAGCAGATCAGCGGGCTGAACGGCGGCAAGCCGGGCAAGCGCAGCGTCGCGATGCCGGGACCTTCGGTGAAGCTGCTGCGGCCTGGCACGAGCTTGTCGAGGGGCAGGTAATCGGCGAGCGGCATGTACTCGCCGCCCGGCACCAGATGCGACTTGTCGTAGCGCGCGACGGGCTGGCCGGCGCTGTCGACGGCCAGCAAGCTGTTGAAATAGCGCGTGCGGCCCTGGGCGTCGGGATTGCGCAGCGGCGCGCCCAGAATGACGTGGCCGCCTGCCGGCGCCACGGCGCCGATGGCGGCCATCGCCGCCAGTTGCTCGTCGACATAGAACGGCATGGCGGTTTCGGGCCAGACGATGGCGGCAAGCGGCCTGGCGGCGGGCCGGGCGGAAAGCGCAAGATGATTGGCGAGAATTGGGGCGCGATTGTCGGGGATCCACTTTGCCCGCTGCGGCGTGTTTCCTTGCACCAGCCGGACGATCGGCCATTCGGCGGCCGGCTCGCCTGGAGGGCCGGGCTCGGCGGGAATGAACCATGCGGCCGCGAGCGCCAGGACAGCGGCCCCGGCAAGCCCGGCGTCCAGTCGGTCGAGCTTGCGGGCGCGCCATGCCGCCGCCGCCGCGCCGACGCCTGTCAGCGTCGCCGACAGCAGCAGGATGCCCATGCCATAAGCGCCGAACCAGGCAGCGGACTGGGCGAGCTTGCTATTGGCGAAGGCAAGCGAGACGGTCGTCCAGGGGAAGCCCGTCAACAAATGCCCCATCAGCCATTCGCCTATGCTGAACGCGACGGCGAGGGCCAGAAACGCCGCCGCGCCCGGCCGGTCGGCGTTCGGCCAGAAGCGGCGCCAGACATAGACCGCGACGGCGGAGAAGCTCGCGAGCAACATGGCGAGGCCCAGGATCGGCGCCAGCGACAGCCATCCCATCGCCGGGTTGGTCACCATGAACGCCTCGGAGACCCAGGAGAGGCCCCAGAAGGCGCATGCCGTGCCGAAGAGCCAGACCATCGCGCCGGCCATCGTCGGCCCGACGGCGGGCAGGCGGAGAGCGATACAGGCGATCCCCAGAAGCGTCGCCACGCCGAACGCGTCCGGCGGGAAGCCATAGGCCGCGACAATGCCGGCGGCGATCGCCAGCAAAGGCTCCGCGGCGCGGGGCAGTTTCATTTGCCGTCGCCGGCGGCATCGGCGGCTGCGCCTTCGGCGTCGCCGGGAAGGTTGCGGATGCGCAGCCGGTGGACCCGGCGCGGATCGCCCGCCAGCACCTCGAACTCCACGCCGCTGCTATGGGCGATCAGCTCGCCGCGCGCCGGAACGCGTCCGAGGACCGCGACGACGAGCCCGCCGACGGTGTCGATTTCCTCGCGTTCCTCATCGGTCAGGATGAACCCGATCCGCTCCTCCAGGTCTTCCAGGCTGGCGCGGGCGTCGGCGATGATCGTGCCGTCCGGCTGATCGACCAGCTCCAGCGCGGCGTCGGGGTCGTGTTCGTCCCGCATTTCGCCGACGATTTCCTCGACCACGTCCTCAACCGTCACCAGCCCGTCGATGCCGCCATATTCGTCGACGACCAGCGCCATGTGGGTGCGGCTGACCTGCATCTGAAGCAGAAGCTCGATCACCCGCATGGACGGCACGGCGAACAGCACGTCGCGCAGGATGGGCTCCAGCCGATTGTCTTCGCCGGGATTGTCGATCGCGACCAGCAAATCGCGCACATGGACCATGCCGATGACGTCATCCAGGTCGCCGCGATAGACCGGCAGCCGGGAGTGATAGGTTTCCCGGGCTTTCTGAATGGCGCCGCGCACGCCGACTTCCACGTCGATGGCGTCGATGTCGGCGCGCGGCGCCATCACATCGGCGACAGTGAGTTCGCTCAAGCTGAGCGCGTTCTCGATGATCTGCCGTTCCGCCGGCGAAATGCTCGTGGCGTCCGGGCGTTCCTGGTCCACCAGTTCCGCCAGGGTCGTGCGCAGGTCCGGTTCGCCGGCCTTGCCGATGAGCTTCCGCCAAAGGCTCGAAAGGCCGCCCGTTTGGCCATTGCCGCCGTTCACTGCTCGAATGTCCCGTCTAAATAGGGGTTTGGGATGCCAAGCCGCGCCAGCGCGCGCGCTTCAAGCGCCTCCATTTCGTCCGCCTCCTCGTCGTCCTGGTGGTCGTAGCCCGCCAGATGTGCCGTCCCGTGGATCAGCATATGCGCGAGATGATGCCCGGCAGGGATTCCGGCCGCCGCCGCTTCGCGCAGCACGGTCTCGAGCGCCACGGCGATGTCGCCGATATGGCCGGAATCGGGCAGGTCGTCCGGCGCGAAAGCCGGGAAGGACAGTACGTTGGTCGGCCCGTCCAGGCCGCGATGATCACGGTTGAGTTGGGCGACGCCGGCGTCGTCGCTGAGAAGGGCGGCCAGTCCGATATCGGCGCCGAGCGCCAGTTCGGCGCATGCGGCTTCGATTGCGGTCTGGGCCAGCGCTTCCGCTTCGCCATCGGCGAAAGGCGCGCGTTCCCACCCGTCGGCGGCGATGATCACATCGCGCGGACTGTCTGGGTCGAGGTCGGCCTCGGGCGCGGGGGCGGGCTTAGCGGTTTCCGGCATCATCTGTGTAGCGACGGGCGCGCGCGTCGTAGGCCGCAACGATCGCGGCGACCAGATCTTCGCGGACAACGTCCCGAGCAGTGAACTGAACGACGGATACATCCTCCAATCCAGGCAGAATGTCGAGTGCGTCAGATAGACCGGAGCGTTGGCCCGGCGGCAGGTCGGTCTGGCTCGGGTCCCCGGTCACGACCATGCGGGAGTTTTCGCCGATCCGGGTCAGCGCCATTTTCATCTGCATCGGCGTCGTATTCTGCGCTTCATCCAGGATGATGAACGCGTTCGAGAGGGTGCGGCCGCGCATGAAGGCGAGGGGCGCCGCCTCGATTTCTTCATTGTCGAGCCGACGCTCGACCATTTCGGCAGGCATCATCACGGCCAGCGCGTCCTTCAAGGGGCGGAGATAGGGGTCGACCTTTTCCCGAAGATCGCCCGGCAGGAAGCCAAGCTTCTCCCCCGCTTCGACGGCCGGCCGCGAAAGAATGATCTTCTCGACCATGCGCCGCTTCATCATTTCGACGGCGACGGCGACGGCGAGAAAGGTCTTGCCGGTGCCGGCAGGCCCGATCGCGAAGGTCAGCTTCGACCGGCGCAGGGTTTCGACATACGCCGATTGCGGGCCGGGGCGGGGATTGATCGGGCGCTTGTAGGTGTCGATCACGGTCCCCGGCGCCGCGTCGCCCAGGAGCGCGGAGCGGGCGGCGGCGCGCACGCGGCCGTCGTCGATGGCGTGGCCGGCGCGGGCGTCCGCATACAGCGCGTGGATCGCGCTTTCGGCGGCGGCGACGGCGTCAGCCGGGCCGGTGATCGCCAAATTCGCGCCGCGGGATGCGACCTCGACCCCGAACTCCTTTTCGAGCCTGGCAAGATGGCGGTCGTAGGCGCCGAAGAGATTGGGCAATTGCGACTGATCCTCAAAAGCGATTTCAGCGCGTGCGCCGTCGGTCTCTATCGGGCTCAAGCAGTCGCCTCCTGTCGGTCTAGATCAACCGGCATTCCGGCGACATCGCCGGAATACGGATCTGTTGATCGCTTGCAATCATGTCGAGCATGGCCTCGCCGTCGCCCCGGATGCCTCATGCTCCAGGGTCGCGACAAGGCCGTTCGGCGCGCCGCGCAGAATGCGAACCGCTTGGGTTTGTCCGAACAGCGCCGCCGCCCGCTCCGGCGTCGTTTCCACATGGGTCGCCTGCAGCCAGGGGGAGCGGCCGATGATCTGACCGGGCTTGCGCCCGGCGCGGTCGAACAGCACCGGCACGAGCCTGCCGACCATCGCCTGATTGAAGGCCAGTTGCTGGGCGTTGATCAGGTCCATCAACCGCTGCAACCGCTCGGACTTGACGTCCTCGTCAATCTGATCCCCAGCATCCGCGGCTGGCGTGCCCGGCCGGGGGCTGTATTTGAAGGAGTAGGCCTGAGCGTAGCCCACCTGACGCACAAGTTCGAGCGTATCGCCGAAGTCCGCTTCGCTCTCGCCCGGGAAGCCGACGATGAAGTCGGAGGAGAGCGCCAGATCCGGCCGGGCGGCGCGCAACTTGTCGACGACGGCGAAATAGGCGTCCCGATCATGCCCTCGGTTCATGCGCTTCAGAATGCGGTTCGAGCCCGACTGCACCGGGAGATGCAGATAGGGCATCAGCTTCGGCGTGTCGGCGAAGGCGGCGATCAGGTCATCGTCCATGTCCCTCGGATGGGATGTGGTGAAGCGCAGCCGGCTCAGCCCGTCGATCGTCGCGATCTCGCGGATCAGGCGAGCGAGCGTCATCGGTTCGCCGTCCGGCCCCAGTCCATGATAGGCGTTGACGTTCTGGCCGAGCAGCATGATCTCGGACGAGCCTTGGTCGACCAGCTTCCGGGCTTCCAACAGGATGTCCGCAGCCGGGCGGGAAAACTCCGCGCCGCGGGTATAGGGCACGACGCAGAAGGTGCAGAATTTGTCGCAGCCTTCCTGGACCGTCAGGAAGGCGGCCGGACCTTGAGCAGCGCTTTCTTCCGGCAGCGCGTCGAACTTGCTTTCAACCGGAAAATCCGTGTCGACGCAGCGTTCGCCCCGGTCCGCGAGGATGCGTCGCACCATGCCGCCCAGGCGATGATAGGCCTGCGGTCCGACGACGATATCCACGGCCGGCGCTCTCCGCCTGAGCTCGTCGCCCTCGGCCTGGGCGACGCAGCCAGCGACGGCGATCAGCATGTCGCCCTGATTCCGGGCGCGGCGCTCGTCACGCAGAATGCGCAGGCGGCCAAGCTCCGAATAGACTTTCTCTGCGGCTTTCTCGCGGATATGGCAGGTGTTCAGGACCACCAGATCGGCATCGTCGGGACAGTCGGTCAGGCCATAGCCGATGGGCGCCAGCACGTCCGCCATGCGGGCGGAATCGTAGACGTTCATCTGGCAGCCGTAGGTTTTGATGAAGAGTTTGCGAGGCGTCGCCTCGACCTTTGGTTCGGCGGGTCTATGCATGGCGCGGGACACTACGGCCGCGACGCAATCTGTCAAGCATTCTGAGCGATCGTCGCGGCCGCCGCCGGCGCGCCGTCTTCGGGCGCGGGCAGCGCCGGTTGCGGCGGGGGCGGCGGCAAGGCCGGGCGGCCGGAGACCAGGCTGCGGACGCCGCTCGCCACGATCTCCCGGCAATCCGCCGCCATCGTCCGGCGGTTGGCGTAGCTTTCCATGCTGATGGGCGGATGGAAGTCCAGCGTCACGGTCGTGCGCCCGGCTTTGGCGAACTCCCAGATATGCGGCAACAGGGCCATGTCGCCATACCAGGCGACGCTAGGGCGCTGGGCCCGCGTCAGGGGCAAGCCATCGACCGCGACATAGGCGATTGAGAGCGGCTGCACGATGACCGGATGGCCGTCGACCTGCCGCTCGGCGGCGGCGAAGAGCGCGCTCTTGAACGGCAGGACGCGGGCGCCGTCGAAGCTTGTGCCTTCCGGGAACAGGATCACATTGGCGGGCTCCTCGAAGCGGCTTTGTAGCATGTCCCGCTGGGCGCCGGCGGCGGCGCGACGTTCGCGCTCGACGAAGATCGTGCGCTGCAAGCGCGCGAGATAGCCTGCGACCGGCCAGCCCGAGATTTCCGACTTCGCGACGAACGATCCTTCAATGACGGCGCCAAGCACGAAAATATCCAGGTAGGATATATGATTGGCGACAAAAAGCGTCGGCGCGACGGTGCGCATCTCGCCTTTTCGAATAATGTTGATCCCAAGAATGCGCAGCACGCCGCGATGATAGAACATCGGGAAGCGGCGAGCATATTTCCGCTTGAAGAACACGCCGACTGTCTGGATCGGCGTGCAGGCGGCGCTCCAGAATGCAAGCGCGAGAAGCCGGATAAGCGGCGTCATCCTTGCAGAGGCGTCCCGACAGGATCGATGCCTGCCTTCTTGCGGACGTTCATGTAGCGGCGCGCGTAATCCTCCGCCAAGCGGTCCGTCCGAACGACAATGCACACATCGACGGTGTCGAACGCCTCATCGATCACGGCCCCGTCGCCGATAACCCCGCCCAGCCGCAAATACCCCCGGAGCAGCGGCGGCAGCGCGTGTTGCGCGGCCTTGGCGTCGATCTTGTCGGGGGACATGCGGTCCATCCGGACGTAGCGCTTGCGGAGCGCCTTGGGGCGCATCTGCGGCGGCGCCAGGTGATAGTGATGCAGGTAGCTCAGCGCCAGAGCATGGGCCTTGGGATCGGCGCCGGGGAAGCTGGCGCAGCCGAACAGGATCTTGATGTCGTGCATGGTGACGTAGTGCGCGAGCGCCCGCCACATCAGGTTCATGACGCCGGCCGAGCGGTAATCCGGATGCACGCAGGAGCGGCCCAGCTCAAGGATCTGGCGGCCGCCGCGCAGCAGCTTGCGGATATTGAACTCGTCCTGAGTGTAGAACTGGCCAGCTTCGGCCGCGACATCGCGGCGCATCAGGCGATAGACGCCGACGATCCGGCCAGCGCCTTCGCCTTTGTGATCGATCACGATCAGATGATCGCAGAATGGATCGAAGCGGTCGAAATCCCGGCGCGCCTCGGCGGCTTCCGGGGAGGCCTTGGCTTTCAGTTCCTCGTAAAACACTTCGTAGCGGAGGCGCTGGGCGGCGGCGACTTCCGCGTCGTTCTTCGCCAGCCGGACTTCCAGCGGCCCGGCGATCATCCGGAGTTCGCCGATCCGGGTCGGCGGCACGCCGCGGCGGAGCGCCCGGACGAATGGGAAGGGCTTCGCCATCCCAAAGCGGCGGCTGCGCGGCGGGCGCACCTTGCTCCAGGGCCGGCGTCGAATCAGCCCGCGTTTCAGCCCAAATGGCATCGCCTGTTCGTTCCCCATACTGCGAGCTCCTGCCCGTCCGTTGGTTCTTCTTGTCGTCGAAACGAGTCGTACCGCGCCAATGTGGCCTTGGCAGGGCCGGCGGACAAGCGCCCCGTTCGTCCGATCATAACGGAAACGCCCAGGCCTGTCATCGACAAGCCTGGGCGTTCCCAGATCGGCAAAATCCGCGAATGGATCAGCGGCGGCGGCGCGCCCGCGTGCCGAGGCCGATCTTCTTCGCGAGCGAGCTGCGCTGTGCGGCGTAGTTCGGCGCGACCATCGGATAATCGTGCGGCAGGCTCCACTTTTCCCGATAATCTTCGGGCGACATGTCATAGGCGGTCTTCAGATGGCGCTTCAGCATTTTCAGCTTCTTGCCATCTTCGAGGCAAATCAGATAGTCGGGCGTGATCGACTTCTTGACCGGCACTGCCGGTTGCAGCTTCTCAGCCGCCGGCGCGGATGTCGTGTCAACCTGCGCCAGAGCGCCGTATACCTGACGAATCAGGTCTGGCAAATCATTCATGGACACAGGATTGTTCGCGACATGCGCCGACACAATTTCGGTTGTATGTTCGAGCAGTTCCCGATTCATGTTATCGCTGCCTTCGGCCATGCGAGCTAAACTCCATATTTCTTACGGTAAGACTTGACGTAACGGATTTATAGGCAATTCTTTCTATGCGTGCAACATGTTTTTCGGGGTTGGAAGGTTATTTGATGACTAACGGTTCGGAGATGCTAAGTAAGTACTTGCTCGATATCACGGGGGATCGTTGCCCCATGACCTTCGTCAAAACTCGCCTGAGATTGGACAAGATGCAACCCGGCGAGACGTTGACCGTTCGGCTGCGCGAAGGAGAGGCGCTGCAGAATGTTCCCCGCTCTGCACGGGAACTGGGCCATACCGTCTCGGAAATAAAGGAGAGCGGTTCCGGTATTTTTGAGTTTCAGATTACGAAAGCTTAGGCTCCAGACCCATAAAACGGATTCCCCTGGCTTCGAGAATGTGATTCGTT
>CALAHN010000151.1 GCA_937891825.1 uncultured Alphaproteobacteria bacterium | reverse complement strand
GGATGGTGCTGCCGCGGGGAATTGAACCCCGGGCCTCTCCCTTACCAAGGGAGTGCTCTACCCCTGAGCTACGGCAGCGTTATCCTGCGATGACCACATCGTCAGCGAGCGCGGAACATGCCAGCGACCGATGGCGGACGCAAGCCTTTTAGGCGCGTTGCCTCGCCGCATAGACCGCGCGCTCGAATGCTTCATAGACGGCCAATGTTTCAGGATCGGCAAACGGCAGCATCTGGGTGAAGAATGCGCCGGCGACGCCGCTTGTCCGGTCGATCCAGAAATAGGTGTTGCGCAAGCCCGCCCAGGCGAGCGATCCGGCCCGGCGCATGCCGGGAATGTCCGTCTGGTTGATCATGTAGCTCAAGCCCCAGCGCTTCTCGATGCCGGGGAAGAAATCGAAGGCGAAGGTCATGGCCGGCATTGCGGTCGGCAGGCCGGTCACCGGGATATCGCCGATCTGATTGGCCGCCATCGCCTGCACCGTTTCCGGCTTCAGCACGCGCACGCCGTCCAGCGCGCCGTCATTCAGGATCATCCGCATAAAGCGCGCATAATCCGCGGGCGAGCCGAACATGCCGCCGCCGCCGGTAAAGCTCGCGGCCGGCTGGTCGATCGGCGGATCGAAGGCGACGGCGGCGATCCGGCCGGCCGCGTCCCGCTGGTGCACGCCCGCGAGCCGCGCCTTGAGGTCAGGCGTCAGGACAAAGCCCGTGGAGGCCATGCCAAGCGGCCCAAGCACGTTGGCGTCCAGATAGGCGCACAAGGTTTGGCCGGTCACGGCTTCCAGGACCTTGCCGGCCCAGTCGATGCTGACGCCATATTCCCAGCGCTGGCCCGGATCCGCGCCGAGCGGCGGGCAATTCTCGATGCGGTCGTAGTAGTCGCCGCGCCGGATGCCCGATTGCTTCAGCCAATCCCGTTGCTCGGCGTTCCACATGTCATAGACGAAGCCCGCCGTGTGGGTCAGCAGGCGGCGGAGCGTGATCCGGCCCTTCGCGGGCCGCAGCTTCGGCTGGCCTGCCGCATCGAAGCCTTCCAGTACCTTGGGCGACCGGAGCGCGGGGAGGAGGCCGCCGCAATCGTCATCGAGGCAGATACGGCCCTCCTCGACCAGTTGCATGACGCCCGCCGCCGCGAGGGGCTTCGTCATCGAGTGGATCCAGTAGATCGTATCCGCCTGGAGCGGGCGAGGGTCGCCGAGGGCGCGCGGCCCCGCCTGGCCCTGGTAGCGGACGGCCGCGCCGTCGGTCACGATTGCGGCGGCATGGGCGACGGCGCCGGACGCCACGGCGTCCGCCAGGATGCGGTCAAGTTCGGCTTGCATCGGGATCAGACCTTTGCCGGCTCGGGCGCGGCGCGGCCGAGGATCATGTCAGCCGCCTTTTCCGCGATCATCAGCGTCGAGGCGTTCGTATTGGCCGACGGCATCGTCGGCATGATCGAAGCGTCGACGACCCGGAGCGCTTCAAGCCCGTGCACCTGGAGGCGGTCGTTCACAACCGCCTGGGGGTCGGTTTCCGGGCCCATTCGGCAGGTGCCCATCAGGTGAAAGGCCGTGGTGCCGATGCCGCGGGCGAAGTCCAGCAATTCGGCGTCGGTCCGGGTATCGGGGCCGGGCTTTTCCTCCCGGACGACATATTTGCCTAGCTCCGGGGTGGCGAGCAGGCGCCGGGCGAGCTTCAGGCCGCCCAGCACGCATTGCCGGTCGATCTCATGGGCCAGATAGTTCGGCTGGATTTCCGGCTTCTCGAACGGGTCGTTCGAGCGGGCGCGGATATGGCCGTTGCTTTCCGGGCGCTGCTGCCAGACAGCGACCGTGACGCCCGGGAAATCGTCCAGTTTGGACTGCACGCCTTCCTTGTAGCTGGCGGGCGTGAACGTCATCTGCAGGTCGCCCCCCTCCAGCGCGTCGTTGGATTTCCAGAAGCAGTGGACGAGGGTGGGCGAGAGCGCCAGCACGCCCTTGCGCGTGGCGGCGTATTTCAGCGCCTCCATGACCAGCGGCAGGCCGGTCACCTTCTCGTTCACGGTCTTGGCGCCCTTCACCTCGGCCACGAGCCGGGAGGGGTAATGGTCGCGCAGGTTCTCGCCGACGCCCTTCAAGGCATGGCGCGCCTCGATGCCGCGCGCCTTCAGCATCTCCGGCGCGCCGACGCCGGAAAGCTGGAGCAATTGCGGCGAGTTGACCGCGCCGCCGCAGAGGATGACCTCCTTCGTCGCCCGGACTTCCTGAAGCGCCCCGCCGCGCCCGCCCTTGGCATAGGCGACGCCGACGGCGCGCTTGCCCTCGAAGATGACGTTCGTCGCATGGGCATGGGTGCGGACGTCGATGGCGCCGGTCGCCTTGCGCGCCGGATGCAGGAAGCCGCGCGCCGCGGAGACCCGGCGGCCCTTGTAGATCGCCCGCTGGAAGTAGCCGACGCCTTCCTGCTGCTTGCCGTTGTAGTCGGGATTGCGCGGGATGCCGAGGCCGACGGCGCCCTCGATGAAGGCGTCGCAGAGCGGGTCGCGCCAATCGATGTCGGTCACGATCAGCCCGCCGTCGCGGCCCCGGAAAGCGTCATCGCCGCCGCCGATCCGGCGCTCGGTCCGCTGGAAATACGGCAGGATGTCAGCATAGCCCCAGCCGCGATTGCCCATCTGGGCCCAGCCGTCGAAGTCCATGCGCTGGCCGCGATTGTAGATATGGCCGTTGATCGATGACGAACCGCCAAGCGTCTTGCCGCGCGGCGCGTGGATGCGCCGCCCGGCGGTGCCGGCGCTTGGCTCGGCTTCGTAAAGCCAGTTCACCTTCGGGTTGACCAGCGTCTTCATGAAGCCGGCCGGGATATGGATGAAGGGGTTGCGGTCGGGCGGCCCGGCTTCGAGCAGGCAAATCGAGTTCCCGCCAGCCTCGGCAAGGCGCGCCGCCAGGACGCAGCCGGCCGAGCCCGCCCCGACAATCACATAATCGAACTGGTCCGCCATCGTAAATCCGCGCTCCCCATCCATCGCTCGGTCAAACTATGACGGTTGGCGAAGCAGCGTCCATAGGAAAGCGCGCCGACGCCCGCGCTCAGCGAAGCGGGGTCAAGGCCTGTGCTGGTATCGACAGGATGGCCGTTCCGCCGTCGGTGGTTCGATAGCTTGCCTCCACGCCGGACTGCGTCGGTCGGATGCGGAGGCCGCCCGCGATGCGCTTGAGCGGTCCGCTCCGCCAGCGTTCGACCAGGCGACTGTCGCGCAGCGATAGCACGGCAAGGCGGTCGTGTAATTGGGTCAGCACGATCATGTCGTCAGCGCCGTCGCCGTCGATGTCATGGATCGCGCCCAGATCCAATTGGGTCGAGCCGATGGCGTGGGTCGAGTAGGACTGCGCCCGGGCGACGATCTGCAGACGATCGCCCTCTGGCCGCACGACCGTCAGGATGCCGCCAATATGCGGGGTTTCGATATAAGCGGCCTCTGGAGCGCCATCGCCGTCGAAGTCGCCGATCCCGAGCGGGTTCAGCCAGCGAAACCCGGTTCCGATGGCGGGGCCGGCATAGCGGGGGCTGAGCGCGCCATCGGCGAGGCCGTAGGCTTCAAGCCGGGCGCCGTCGGTCGCGTCGGACCGGATGACCCAGGCTTCCGGCAGGCCGTCGCCATCGATATCGGCGAGGCGCGGCGCGATATCCTCGAAGACCGAGGCATCCTGGATGTCGAAGCGCGATTGCCGTCCGGACGCCGTCCAAACGATCAGGCTGCTCCATTCGATCCGGTCGCCGAGAACGCCGTGATTGTAGCGGTCCGTCGGCCCGGCATAGCGAGCGCTGACAATCGGGTCGGCGGCCGCCGCGGCGACAAGCCCACAGGCCAGGAGCCCCGCGAGGACGGCCGCCGCCCGCCGCATCAGTCGAATTTCAGCGCACGCACCGTCAGGACGTCCGGCAAGGCCCGCAGCGTCTCGACCATCGTCGGCGGGCATTCGCCGTCGAGCTGGACCAGCGCCACGGCGGAGCCGTCGCCGGCGGCGCGGCCCAGGTGGAAGTTGGCGATATTGACGCCCGCATCGCCAAGCGCCGCGCCAAGTCGGCCGATGAAGCCGGGCTTGTCGGCATTGCGCACGAACAGCATCGAGCCCTTCAATTCGGCCTCCATGCGCGCGTCATGCATCTGCACCAGCCGCGGCTCGCCGCCGAAGATCGCGCCCGATGCGCTGCGGGACCGACGGTCGGTCTCGACGCCGACCGTGATCGTCGCCTGATACTGTTCGATGTCCTCGGAGCTGATCTCGATGACCTCGATGCCGCGCTCGCGGGCGACAAGCGGCGCGTTGACGAGATTGACGCTGTCGACCATCGGCTTCAGCAGCCCTTCAAGGGCGATCGCGGTCAACGGGCGGGTGTTCAGCGCCGCGACCTGGCCGCGATAGGTCAGGGTGACCTTGCGCAGCCCCGTCTCGGTCAACTGGCCGGCGAAGCTGCCGAGGCGCGCCGCCAGGTCCATGTAGGGGCGGAGCTTCGGCGCATCCTCGGCCGTGATCGACGGCATATTGAGGGCGTTCGATACGGCGCCGGTCAGAAGATAGTCCGACATCTGCTCGGCGACCTGCAGGGCGACGTTTTCCTGGGCTTCTTCCGTCGAGGCGCCGAGATGCGGGGTCGCGATGAAATTCGGCTTGCCGAACAGCGGATTGGTTTTCGCCGGCTCGACGACGAACACGTCGAACGCGGCGCCAGCGACATGGCCGCTTTCCAGCGCCGCCGCCAAGTCCTCCTCGACGACAAGGCCGCCGCGGGCGCAGTTCACGATGCGCACGCCCGGCTTGCACTTCGCCAGCGCCGCCGTGTTGATCATGCCGCGGGTCTGATCGGTCATCGGAGTGTGGAGCGTGATGAAGTCGGCGCGGGCCAGCACGGTGTCGAAGTCGGCTTTCTCGACGCCCAGATCGCGCGCCCGGTCATCGGAGAGGAACGGATCGAACGCCAGGACGCGCATGCGCAGGCCAAGCGCCCGCTCGGCGACGATGGAGCCGATATTGCCGCAGCCGAACAGCCCAAGCGTCTTGCCGGTCAGTTCGACGCCCATGAAGCGGGATTTCTCCCACTTGCCGTCCTGGGTCGAGCGGTCGGCGGCCGGGATCTGGCGGGCGGTCGCGAACAGCAGGGCGATCGCATGCTCCGCTGTCGTGATCGTGTTGCCGTGGGGCGTGTTCATGACGACGATGCCGCGTGCGGTCGCCGCTGGAATATCGACGTTGTCGACGCCGATGCCGGCGCGTCCGACGACCTTGAGCGACGTCGCCGCCTGCAACATGGCGGCAGTCACCTTCGTGGCGGACCGGATCGCGAGGCCATCGTAGTCGCCGATGATTGCCATCTGCGCCTCCGGCTTCAGGCCGGGCTTGAAATCGACTTCGATGCCGCGGTTGCGGAAGATATCGATGGCGCGTTCCGACAGTTCGTCGGCGATAAGAACCTTGGGCATGGATCAAGCGGCTTTCTTCAGGTCGGCTTTGGCCGCGTGGAAGGCCCAGTCGAGCCAGGGCAGCAATGCTTTCATATCCTCGGGCTCGATCGTGGCGCCGCCCCAGATGCGCAAGCTCGGCGGCGCGTCCCGGTGGTTGGCGACGTCGAAAGCGATGCCGTCGGCTTCAAGGCGCTTCTCCATGGCTTTGGCGAAGGCGCGGCGCTCGGGCTCCGGCAGCGCCAGGACGTCGGGATCGGCGAAGGCGATGCAGATCGACGTGGAGGAGCGGATTTCCGGCCGCGACGGCATGAACGCGGCCCAGCGCGTCGCGTCGACCCAGGCCGCGACATGGGCGAGGGAGGCTTTGGTCCGGCGCTGATTCTCGGCCTTGCCGCCGATGCTTTCCATCCAGCGGAGCGCGTCCAGCGCATCCTCGACGCAGAGCATGGAAGGGGTGTTCAGGGTTTCGCCCTTGAACAGGCCCTCGATGATCTTGCCGCCCTTGGTCATGCGGAACACCTTGGGCAGCGGCCAGGCCGGGGTATGGCTTTCCAGGCGCTCGACGGCGCGCGGCGACAGGGCGAGCATGCCGTGGGCTGCTTCGCCGCCCATCGCCTTCTGCCAGGACCACGTGACGACATCCAGCTTGTTCCAGGGCAGTTCCATCGCGAACGCGGCCGATGTCGCATCGCAGATCGCAAGGCCCTCGCGGTCGTCCGCGATCCAGTCGCCGTTCGGGATGCAAACGCCGGATGTGGTGCCGTTCCAGCAGAAGACCACGTCCCGCGACCAATCGACCGCATTAAGGTCCGGGAGGTCGCCGTAAGGCGCCTCAAGCACGCGGAGATCGTCGAGCTTCAGGTGGGATTTCAGGTCGGTCGCCCAGGTTTTGCCGAAGCTTTCATAAACGATCGCGTCGACGCCGCGCGGTCCGAGCAGGGACCAGAGCGCCATCTCGACCGCGCCGGTGTCCGAGCCGGGGACGATCGCGAGCCGCCAGTCGGCCGGCATCGCGAGGAGCGTCTTGGAGCGCTCGATGACCTCCAGCAGCCGCGCCTTGCCTTGGGCCGAGCGGTGGGAGCGGCCCAGAATAGCGCTCTCCAGGGCGTCCGTGGACCAGCCCGGGCGTTTGGCGCAGGGACCGGAGGAAAACAGCGGATTGACGGGACGCAGGCTCGGCTTTTCGACCATGGGAATGCTCTCCAAAGTTCAGTGGCGTCGGGGTACGCCCGGCGCAGCTGCGACGCAACGTGCGGATCGCCGCATCAACCCGTTAAATACACCAATAGTCCGGTCATTGTGAGGACGGACAGGCCGGTCGATACGACTATCGCCGTCGAAACCGGCGCGACGCCGACTTCATAGCGGCGGGCGAACAGATAGGCGTTCATGCCGATCGGGCCTGCCGCGAACAGGACGCCGACTGCGCGCCATAAGGGATCGATGCTCGGCAGATTGAACAGGATCAGCGCCGCCAATGCCGGTTGCGCCGCCATCTTCAAGAAGACCATGACGCCAGCCGGGGCCGCCGCGGCCCGGCTGACTGGGCGAAGCGCCAGGGTCGCGCCCAAGGCGAACAGCGCTGTCGGGGCGGCGGCCGGAGCGACGAAATCGACAAAGGTCCCGATCAGCGGCGGCAAGTCCGTATCGGCGAAGGCGAGGCCAAGGCCGATCGCCGTTGCGATGATGACCGGGTTGCGCACGATGGCGCCGCCAGCCTTCGCCGCCGCCTTGCCGCCGCCGACCGCGCCAAGCTCCAGCAGGAATGTGACGATCACGAACAGCATGATGTCGAGCGTCACCAGCAGCAGCGCCGGAGCCGCCGCGGCTGGCCCGAAGGCGGCGATCGTCAGCGGCACGGCCAGGAAGACGCCGTTCGAAAAGCAGGACGAGAACCCGAGGATGCCGAAGCCTGCAGCGCCGATCGCCCGCGCCCCATAGGCGCGCCAGGCCCATAGCACGGCGAGGCTTGCGATCGTCAATTCCGTCAGGAACATCGCCAGCATGAAGGCGCCGCCGCCCAGCAGGCGCTCCGGCTCCGCCTTCGCGAGCAAGGCGATCAGCATCGGCGGCAGGGCGAAGTAGTAGATATAGTTCACGATGCCGCTGGTCGCGGCGTCGCCGAGCAAGCGCATTCGGGCCGCGAAGAAGCCGAGGCCCATCATCAGAAACAGGGGAAATACGGCGGCGAGCACTGTCATGACGCAGGGGCCGCGCTTTGGTTCAAAGGACTTGGCTTGGGATCAAGCTACGTTTTGGCGTCGCCGCCAAAGCGTGGGGCGATCTAGCGAGTCGGCACCGGGTCTGGGCCGCTATAGTCATAAAAGCCGCGCCCGGACTTGCGGCCGAGCCAACCGGCTTCGACATACTTCACAAGAAGCGGGCAGGGCCGGTACTTGCTGTCCGCCAGGCCTTCGTACAGCACTTGCATCACCGAAAGGCAGGTATCCAGGCCGATGAAATCCGCCAGTTCAAGCGGTCCCATCGGATGATTGGCGCCAAGCTTCATGGCGGTGTCGATGGCCTCGACCGAGCCGACGCCTTCATAGAGGGTATAGACGCCCTCGTTGATCATCGGCAGCAGGATCCGGTTGACGATGAACGCCGGAAAATCCTCCGACGATACGGCTTGCTTGCCCAGGCGGCGGGTCAGGTCGCGGACTTCGCTGACGGTCGCATCCTCGGTCGCGATGCCGCGAATGACCTCGACCAATTGCATCATCGGCACGGGGTTCATGAAGTGCATGCCGATGAAGCGGCCGGGCCGGTCCGTGGCCGACGCAAGGCGCGTGATCGGGATTGACGAGGTGTTCGAGGCGATGATCGCATCGTCCGCCAGATGCGGGATCATCGATTGATAGATTTTCCGCTTCAGTGCTTCCTGTTCGGTCGCGGCTTCGATGACCATGTCGCAGTCGCCGAGCACGGCCATGTCGGTATTGGTCTCGATCCGGGCGAGGGCCTCGCTTTTGGCGAGTTCGTCATAGAGGCCGCGCCGGACCTGACGGTCCATATTGCGCTCCATGGCCGCCATCGCTTCGACGAGTTGCTCGTCTGTCAGGTCGAGCAGCCGGACGTTCAGGCCGGCGAGCGCGCAGACATGCGCGATCCCGTTGCCCATCTGGCCAGCGCCGACGACGCCGATGCGTTGAATCATGCTATGCCTTGTTCCCGAATTCGAACCATCGCCGTGAAAAGCCGCGGCTAGCTTTTGCGCTTTGTGATTTCCGCGGTCAATTCCGGGATGATCTTGAACAGGTCGCCGACAAGGCCGTAGTCCGCGACCGAGAAGATCGGCGCTTCCTCGTCCTTGTTGATCGCGACGATCACCTTGGAATCCTTCATGCCCGCGAGATGCTGGATCGCGCCGGAAATCCCGACGGCGATATAAAGTTCAGGGGCGACGACCTTGCCGGTCTGGCCGACCTGATAGTCGTTCGGCACGAAGCCCGCATCGACCGCGGCGCGGCTCGCGCCGACCGCTGCGCCAAGCTCGTCCGCCAGGGCTTCCAGCAAGCTGAAATTCTCGCCCGAGCCCATGCCGCGTCCGCCGGAGACGATGATGCCGGCCTGGGTCAGTTCCGGGCGTTCGGATTTCGTAAGTTCGCGGCCGACAAAGCTGGAGAGGCCGGCGTCGCCGGTGCTGGCGACTGCTTCGACCGAAGCCGAACCGCCCGTTTCAGCGACGGCGTCGAAGCCGGTCGCCCGCACGGTGATGATCTTGATCGCATCCTTCGACTTCACGGTCGCGAGCGCGTTGCCGGCATAGATCGGCCGGACAAACGTATCCGCGTCGTTGACGGCCGTGATCTCGGAAATCTGCTGCACGTCGAGCAGCGCCGCGACCCGGGGCATGACGTTCTTGCCGAACGACGTGGCGCCGACCAGCACGTGGCTGTAGTCGGTCGCCAGGCTCTTGACCAATTCCGCGACATTTTCGGCGAGGCCGGTCGCATAGGCGGCGTCGTCCGCGGTCAGGACCTTGCTGACGCCCTCATATTGCGCCGCGGCCTTGGCGGACGCTTCGACATTCTGGCCCGCGATCAGCAGGTGAATATCGCCGCCAATGGCTACGGCGGCGGCGAGCGCGTTCCGGGTCTGGGGAACGACGCCCTTTTCATCGAGCTCCGCGAGAACAAGAACGCTCATCAGATCACCTTCGCTTCGTTCATCAGCTTGTCGACAAGCTGGGCCACATCTTCAACCTTCGTGCCGCCCGCCCGCTTCGGCGGCTCCGCGACATTCAGAACTTGGAGGCGCGGCGCCGGGTCGACGCCAAGCTCCTCGGGAGAGGTCACGTCGATCGGCTTCTTCTTCGCCTTCATGATGTTCGGGAGCGACGCATAGCGCGGTTCGTTCAGGCGAAGGTCAGACGTGACGACGACCGGCAGCTTGACCTTGATCGTCTCTAGCCCGCCATCGACTTCGCGCGTCACCTGCGCATGGTCGCCGTCCACCTTGATCACGGAGGCGAACGTCGCCTGCGCCCAGCCCAGCAGCGCGGCCGTCATCTGGCCGGTCTGGTTGCTGTCGTCGTCGATCGCCTGCTTGCCGACGATCAACATGCCGGGCTCTTCCTTGTCGGCTAGCGCCTTCAGGCACTTCGCGACCGCAAGGGGCTCGAGATTGTCGTCGGTCTTGACGAGGATGCCGCGGTCGGCGCCCATGGCGAGCGCCGTGCGGATCGTTTCCTGGGCTTGCTGCGGGCCAATGGAAACGGCGATCACTTCATCGACGACGCCGGCCTCCTTCATGCGCACAGCTTCCTCGACGGAGATCTCGTCGAAGGGGTTCATGGACATCTTGACGTTCTGCGTCTCGACGCCGCTGCCGTCCGGCTTCACCCGAACTTTGACGTTGTAGTCGATGACGCGCTTGACGGGCACCAGCACTTTCATGGGGGGCGATCGCCTTTACTATGAAGCGGAAACAACAAAAATCGCTCTAGCGAAACGAGCGGCGGAGACCGCTTGTCTTAAGAACCGCGTCCGACCGAGTCAAGCGCGACGCCGTCGACCCTAGGGGTCGCTTGCGCGGCGCCGTGGTTGCGCGGGTCCGCGGCCGCGGCAAAACCGTCAGGCAGCCGGACGATCAGCACCAGCCCGCTGGCGAGGCGCCGGAGACGCACGGAATGGCCGATATCGACGAGCGGCTTTTCCAACCGTTCGGCTGCGGTCTTGGTCTCCAAGTCGGTGCGGCGGGCGGCGCTGGCGATGTTGGGCGCGCCGACGGCGGCTTCCGCGGACTTGCCAAACGCCAGGGCGGCAATCACCGCCTTGGCGATGAAAGCTGGCGCATTGTCGCCGCCGCCGGCAGCGGCCGCCAGCAGCAGGCGCCGGTCCTGGTCGAGCGCCATGACCGGCGCGAGTTCGAGGCGCGGCCGCTTGTTCGGCGCCAACTGATTGGCGCGGACATATCCGGGCTTGCCGACCGGGGCGTCAAAGGCCGCGTTGGCCGCGTTCAGCAGAACGCCGCGCGCTGCGATGCCCGATCCGAACGGCTTGGTCAGCGTCATGCTGAGCGCGACAGCGTCGCCATGCCGGTCGACGACGACGACGCTGGCGCTTGGCGGACGATGGTCCCGGAACGGCGCCGGAACCAGCCCGCTCGGCGCATCCGCCAGACGCGACGCGCCGGCAAGGCCTGGATTACGGTTGGCTGCGATCCGCCGGGCGCGCCGGGCGACCCGCGCCGGCGTCAGGAGCGCCGGCATGTAATCCGCGAAGCGCATCGGATCGCCAAGGTACTGGTTGGCGTTGACCATCGCCATACGATGCGACTGGGCCATGATATGCGCCCATTCAAAGGCGCTGGGCGCTCTCGGGGCCGCCGCGGCGAACACCGCCACGGTCTCCAGGGTCGTCGGGCCGAGCGTCGGCGCGGGCGGCGCGCACAAGGCCGCATAGGGTAGCGGCACGCAATCGGGCGCGGAGCGCACGGCGGTCGCGGCCGCCAGCGCGTCCAGCGGCATATCCGCCGGCTGGCGTTCGGTTTCGGCGATGGCGCGGACGATGCTTTGGCCGACGATGCCGCCGGCCAGCACGCTCGGACCGTCCCGGCCGATCGCCTCCAGCACGTCCGCCAGTTCCGGATTGCGGATGATCGCGCCGGCTTTCGGCGCATCGGCGCCCGACCCGCCGAGAAAGCGATTGGCGGCGCTGTAGGCCAGCAGGTAGATCCGCGCCAGGTTGGCGGCCGCTTCGGCGGTCAGCGGCGTTCCAGCGCGCGCGATTCGCACGGCGTCGCTGACCAGCAGGGACCAGTCGAGAACGCCGGCTTCGTCGTGCAGCATCTCCGCCATGGCCAGGAAGCTTGGCGCGCCGACGGAACGGCCGCCGTTCAGCGGATAGGGCTCGACGCCGTCCTCACGCAGCAGCCAGGCCGGATCGACTGACGCCGCGGAAACCTCGCGGGCGACATAGGCGGAGATATGGCGGCCTTTGGCGTCATAGCGGAGCGCTGTCCCGGCGCCGGCGATGCTCGCGGAGTCGGGCATGGCGACGGTCATGACAAATGCCGCCGCGATCGCTGCGTCGGCGGCGCTGCCGCCCCGCCGCAGCACGTCCCATGCAGCCTGGGTGGCGGCGATGTCATCGGATGCGACGGCGGCGCCGGCCGACGGGTCGCCGGTCAGATGCACATCAGGCTGCCGCGTCTGCGCATGGGCCCGGTCCCCAAGCCCCAGAAGCATCAAGACGGTGGCGCAGAGCGTCGCAATTGGTTTTATACTGCGGCGCACAATCGGTCGGCTCCCTTCGCGGTCCACATGGAACTCGTTTGGGATACAATGCCGGGATTATCGTTAACGCTGTGTTTCAGCGTCGCTCCAGAGGATGGCTAAACCCCAGATGTCGGACAGTACAAGCGCCGTAGAGATCGTTCGTACCGTAAAAGCGCTGCGGGCCCGGGTCGCGGGCTGGCGGGCCGAAGGCCTGACTGTCGGCCTGATCCCGACCATGGGGGCGCTGCATGCGGGCCATATCAGTCTGGTCGAGGCCGCGCTTGCCCGTTACGACCGGGCGGTCGCGACGCTGTTCATCAATCCGCGGCAGTTCAATTCCGCGGCCGATCTGGCGAAATATCCCCGGACGGAAGTCGACGATTCCAGGAAACTCGCCGCCGCGGGCGCCCATCTGCTGTATGCGCCGGACGGCGATGCGATGTATCCGCCGGGCTATGCGACAAATATCTCGGTCTCAGGCGTGTCGTCGGGGCTGTGCGGCGCCGACCGTCCCGGCCATTTCGACGGGGTCGCAACGGTCTGCACCAAGCTGTTCCTGCAGTCCGGCGCCGACGGCGCGTTCTTTGGCGAGAAGGATTTCCAGCAGCTTCAGGTCGTGCGCCGCTTCGTCCAGGATCTGAACATCCCGATCGAAATTCACCCCTGCCCGACGGTTCGCGAAGCGGATGGGCTGGCCCTCTCGTCCCGCAACATGCGGTTGACGCCGCGCGAACGCCAGATCGCGCCGGCGCTGCATCGGGCGCTGCAGGCGGCGGCTGAGCGCCTCTCGGCCGGGGCGGACGCCGGGTCGGTCCTGGCGGCGGCGGCGGCGGCGATCCGGGACGCCGGCTTCGACCGGGTCGACTATCTGGAACTCCGCGACGGCGGGTCGCTGGCGCCGCTGGAGCGGGCCGAAACCGGCGCGCGGATCTTCGCGGCGGCCTGGTTGGATGAAGTCCGATTAATTGATAACATTCCCGTCGGCGCTGCGTAGCCCTTCTGGCAAGCGTTCCGGGCTCCCGCCCGATCGCATCAGCGCCCCGGTTTCCTCTTCGCCCTAGGAGCGTATTCATGTCGGTTCATCTCTCGCCGGAGCAACTGGCCCTGCAAGCAAAAGCGCGCGAGGTCGCCGAGGGGACCATCCGGGCGCGGGCGGCCGAAGTCGACCGGACGGAGGAATATCCCTGGGATCACGTGGCGACGATGAAGGATGCCGGCTTCCTTGGCATGACCATCCCCCAGGCCTATGGCGGGCAAAGCAAATCCTGGCTCGACGCGGTTCTGGTGATCGAGGAAATGGCGAAATGCTGCTCGATCGCGGGCCGCATCGCGGTCGAGACGAACATGGGCGCCGTTTCCGCGATCATGGCCTATGGCTCTGAAGATCAAAAGAAAATGGCGGCCGACATGGTGCTCGCCGGCGACAAGCCCGCGATCTGCATCACCGAGCCCGACGCCGGGTCCGACGCAAGCGGCATGACGACCCGGGCCGATAAGCGCGGCAACCGGTATGTGGTGAACGGCAAGAAACACTGGATCACCGGCGGCGGCGTCTCGCGCCTGCACCTGATCTTCGCCAAGGTCTTTGACGAACAGGGCAATTTTGAGGGCGTCGGCGGCTTCCTCGCGATCCGGGATGAGACCGAAGGCCTGGAGATCGTGCGCCGGGAGCCGACCATGGGCCTCCGCGGCATCCCGGAGGCGGAGATTGCGTTCAACGACATGGAATTGCCGCCCTCCGCCCTGGTCATGCCGCCGCGCGGCCTGAAGAAAGGCTTCGCCGACCTGATGACGGCCTATAACAGCCAGCGCGTCGGCGCCGGGACGGTGGCGCTCGGGATCATGGAAGGCGCCTTCGATCTCGCCCTCGCCTGGAGCGAGGAACGGGAGCAGTTTGGCCGCCCGATCAATGAGTTCCAGGGCGTGCAATGGCGTCTCGCCGACATGTCGATCAAGATCGCGGCCGCCCAGGCGCTGATCTACAAGGCGGCGGAGAGCGGGGCCGACGGCTTCCCGGACAAGATGATGGCCGCCCAGGCGAAAATCTTCACTTCGGAGAACGCGATCCAGGTCGTGAACGACGCCTTGCAGATGTTCGGCGCCCGCGGCTATTCCCGCAATCTGCCGCTGGAACGCATGGCGCGGGACGTTCGGATGTTCACGATCGGCGGCGGCACGGCGGAGGTGCTGCGCAACGTCGTCGCGTCCGACCTCCTGAAAAAGAAGCTGCCGCAGACGCGAGACGGCTATCTGAAGGCCGGCAGAACGGCCGCCGAATAGCGCCGCTCGCCGCCGCGATTCGCCTCATTCGGCGGCGTCGCGCTCCATTTGCTCCCAGTCGAACAGCGACGGCTCCTTCGCCGCGAAGCGACGGACGGCGTCCTGGTGGAAGGGCGTCGTGTAGAGCTGCGCCTGGCCGAAAGCTTCGTATTCCAGCATCGTGCGATGGTCGCTTTCGAAGGCTTTCTGCATCAGCACCTTCGCCGTGCCGATCGCGGCGGTCGAGGCGTTCGTGAAGCGCCGGGCGAACGCAGCCGCCGTCGGGACGAGCGCCTGATCGGTCGCCGTGATCGTGTGGACGAACCCAAGCGACTTGGCCTCCTCGGGATAGACCCGCCGGCCGGAGAAGACGATGTCCTTGGCCTGCTGCATGCCGACCGCGCGCGGCAGGGTATAGATCAGCCCCCAGTCCGGCATCAGGCCGATGCGGACGAAGGAGCAGGTGAAGCGGGTCGACGGCCCCGCGAAGATGAAGTCCGCCATCAGGGCCAGGCCGAAGCCCGCCCCGGCGGCATGGCCGTTGACGGCCGCGATCACCGGCACTTCCAGGTTCAGCAACTCGAACAGGCGGGTCTGGGAGCGGCGCATGCGGGCGCGTCCGGCGATGACGTCCTGGCGGCTCGGGCTGTTCATCGCCTTGACGTCGCCGCCGGCGCAGAAGGAATGGCCGGCGCCGGTCACCAGCACGGCTTTCACCGTGTCCCCGGCATTGGCCTTGATGTCCTGGATGATCGCGTCCAGATCGGCGCGCATCTCCTCCGAGAGCGCGTTCCGCGCCTCCGGCCGGTTCAGGGTGATTGTGGCGAGGCCGTCCTCGACGGCGTAAAGGGCGTGCTTGAAATCCATGGCTCGGTCCGGCTCCCGCGTTTCTGTCGGGGGCTATCCTCGCCAGCGCGGGCGCCCGCTGTCAAATCCGCTCCGAGAGCCAGATCGCGAGCTTCGAGCCGCGCTTGATCAGGTGGCTCATCACGTCATAGCCGGGCGCCAGTTCCGCTTCCCGCTCAAGCCCGATTGCGCGGTGCTCCAACTCCTCCGCCCGAAACGCGTCGATCGCCGCCTTGAGGGGCGCTTCATCGTCGCCGAGGGCCTGCAACTGCGCCTGATAATGCTCGTCGATCGCCTCTTCCACGGCGACCGTGCAGGCCATGGCGGCGCGGGGGCCGAGCAACGCCGTCGCCGCGCCGAGCGCGAACCCGGCGGCATGCCAGAGCGGCAGCAGCGCCGTCGGCCGGACGCCGCGATCGCCGATCGCGGTCTCGAAATATTTCAGGTGCTTCTCTTCCTGCTCCGCCATATGGCGGATGATCGGCCCATGCTCCGATCGCTCGAGCACGGCAAGCTGGCCCGCATAGATCCGCTTCGCCCCATATTCGCCCGCATGATCGACGCGCACGATGCGGGCGAGCATTTCCTCCGGGCCGGGATCGCCCGCGAGCCGGTCTTCGCCAGTGATTTTCGTCATCGTCCGGGTTTCCTTGCCGAGAAATCGCGTTTGACCGTCCAAAGGCCGGCCAATCCAGCGGCGAGCGCGATCAGGCCGTTCCAGCCCGCCATCGAAATGCCGAGCATGGACCATGCGACCTCATCGCAGCGCACGACCGGCCGCGCCAGCAGGCGCTCCCGCATATCGGCGACGCTGCCTTGCCCGAAGGTCTCGAACCCGGCGCCGCAACTTGCCGTTCCCGGCCACCATTGCTGCTCGACGCCGACATGGAACAGGGCGACGCCCGCGCCCGTGAGCGCCGCGACCGCCGCCAGGACCAGCCCCGCCGTCGCCGCCCGCCGCCAGCCAAGCCGCCCGGCCGCAATCGCCAGCAGCGCCAGCACGATGACCGCGGCCCAGGCCTTCCGTTGCTCGATGCACAAGGCGCAAGGGGCAAGCCCGCCGATATGCTGGAACGCCAGCGCGCCGGCCAGCATCAGGACGCCCAGGCCAGCGAGCGCGGGGGCGGCAAAACCGGTCGGCGAGGGTAGGGCGCGTGTCATGGGGGCGACCATAGGGCAGGTCCAGCCCAAAGGGGAGGCGGCGCCTCGTCCCAGGCGGGGCAGGCGGGGGCGCCTCGTCTCAGGCGGGGCAGGCGCAGGCTTAGCGCGGCGGCGCCGCCCGGATGCCTGGCGCTGTATCCGAAGCCCGCGTCATACCCGCGAGGCCCGCCGGATTCCGTGGTCCTCGCGCTCTGGCTGTCGATCGCGCCGGCCCTCGGGCTCGCCTCGCGCCCCGCCAACGCCCGCGCGCTCATCGCCAGAACATGGTTGATCGCCGTGAACAGCCCCAAGTCCCGCCAGGCGTAGAGATAGCCCGGCGCCGTCGTCATCGGCGGAAAGTCCTTCGGCGACGCCCGCCCCGCTTCGCCGCCGGAAACAGTCCGGATATCAAATCCCATTCCCGATCCAGCAAGTCGCTTGGATAGCGGGACGTCGAACGGCTATGATTTCGGCGAGCGATGTCGATCAGCCGGGCATAGCCGCGAACGGTCAGGAAGCCACCGATCGAGGAGGCAAAAGCGCCAGTGTAGACCGTGCTCATGCTGCATCCCCCAACAAGATCGCTTCAATGTCTGCCTTGGCTCGATCCAGCTCGGCGTCGGCTTCTCGCTGTAATTGCCTCGCCTTGTTTTCCCGAATCTTCGCCGCTTGGCAGATAGCAAGCTGATGGGGCTCATTTGGCAGCGGGATCAGCAGCCTCTCGATGTCTCGCGTTTGAAGCCTTGGAAGTGTATTGCCGGTCATAAGGTGTTTTGTCTGGCGCACAATCAGTTTGCTTCGCAGGAAGCATGACAGAAACTCCGGTAGCACGCCGTGCGGGCGCAGCACATGAAACTCTGTGGAGCAGTATCCGGACATCTCGGTGAAATAGACCTTGTTCAGGTAGGGACGAAGCTTTGGAAAAAGCACGTCGCCTTCTTCGAAGACTGAGTGTCTGTCCGGAAACATGTTGAATCCATTGAACGAATTGTGATTCAAGG
>CALAHN010000150.1 GCA_937891825.1 uncultured Alphaproteobacteria bacterium | reverse complement strand
TCGGATGTCGGCAATGGGCTCACGGGTTCTGATCAATGCAAATTGGTATAACTCCCCGCCATCGACCCGTTAAACGCATGGTGGGGGGCCGATTTTGTCTGGGCCCGCGAAACAATCGAAATATGCCTTTGGCCTCGCCGCCGTCCCTCCGACAGCGCCGACCGTCAACGCCGCGCGGGCCGCTTTCGGCCCAAACGGTCCGTTCGCCGCCATGTGGGAGCCGGCGCTCCTGATCGGCCAGGGCAAGGTTCTGGCGGCCAACGCCGCCGGCCAGGCCGTCGCCGACGATCCTGCGTCCGCCGTCGAGCTGATCCAGTTGGCCGGGCAAGCTGCGCGGACGCGGACGGCGCATCGGCGCGCCCTCGCCGTCGATCTGATCAACCATGACGCCCTTCTGGAATTCGATGTGACGCCGTGGGGCGACAGCCTCGCCCTGGCCCTTGGCCGCGACATCACGGTCGCGACAGGCATCCGCGAGGCGCTGCAATTTTCGCGTGAACGCTATCGATCCTTCCTGGAAATCGCGACCGACTGCATCTGGGAAACCGAACTCGACGGTACGCTTGCGCTGCTGGCGCCGAACGCGATCTTCGGCCGTGCGGCCGCCACATTGATCGGCAGGCCGCTCAATCTCCTGTTCGCGGGCTCCAGCGGCTCGACCTTGTTCGCCCGGCGCCACAAGCCGGAATGGATCGCCATCGGCATCCAGGCGGCCGATGGCGCGACGATCCATGGCGCCGCCATCATGGCGCCGATGCAGGACCCGGATTCGGGCGCTGTCTCGGGCTACCGCGGCTGCTTCCGCCGCGCCGACCGACCGATGCTCACCTTAAGCGATTGACCCCGTCGAAGGCGGCAGTCTTGTAGCATTCCGCGAGCGTCGGGTAATTGAAGACGGTCTCGACGAAGAAATCGATCTTGCCCTTGTGCGCGAGCACCGCCTGGCCGATGTGCACCAGCTCGCTCGCCCCTTCGCCGATGATGGCGACGCCCAGAAGCTCCCGCGTTTCGATATGGAACATCAGCTTCAGCAGGCCGAACTCGTCCCCCATGATCTGGCCGCGCGCGATTTCCCGGTAGCTCGCCTTGCCGACCTCGTAGGGCACGCCCTTCTGGGTCAACGCCTCTTCGCTCATGCCGCAGACGGAAATTTCCGGGATCGTGTAGATGCCGTAGGGGAAATGCTCCGATGAGGCTTCGGCCTTGATGCCGAGCGCGGCGCAGGCCGCCTTGCGGCCCTGCTCCATCGACGTCGAGGCCAGGCTTGGAAACCCGATGACGTCGCCGACCGCGTAGATATGCTTCACATCGGTCTGATACTGCTCATTGACCCTGAGGCGGCCGCGCGCGTCCGCCTTCAACCCGGCGGCCGCAAGGTTGAGGATATCGACCGCGCCCGTCCGGCCGATCGCATAAAGCGCCTTGTCGGCATGGATGACCTTGCCGCTTTCCAGCCGGATCTCGACGTCGCCGTTCTCCGGCCGTAACCGGACGTCCCGGACAGCTTCCCCGAGCCGCAGCGTCACCCGGTTGCGGCGCATCTGGTGGGCCAGTTCGTCGATGATCTCGAAGTCGACGAAATCGAGCAGGCGCGGCCGCTTGTCGATCAAGGTCACGCGCACGCCGAGAGCCGCAAAAACGGTGGCGTATTCGCAGCCGATCACGCCGCCGCCGATGACGGCGATGCTGCGGGGCAATTCCTTGAGCGCCAGAATATCGTCGCTGGTGAACACGGCCTGTCCGTCGAACGGCAGGGCTGGATCGCGGGTCGCATGCGTGCCGCAGGCGATGATGATCTTGTCGGCCGTCACCTCGCGCACGCCGCGCTTGTCGCCGCCGTCCAGGCGGATGGCATGGGGGCCGGTCAAGCTGGCGTCGGCTTCGAACATCTCGACGCGATTGCGCGTAAGCTGGTGGCGGATGACATCGACCTCGTTCCGGATGACCCAGTCCGCCCGGTACAGAAGGTCCGACATGGTGATGTCGTGCTTCACCTTGTAGGCGGCGCCATAGACGCCGCGCTCCCGAAACCCCGACAGATGCAGCGCCGCTTCCCGGAACGTCTTGCTGGGGATCGTGCCGTGATGCAGGCAAACGCCGCCGACCGAGGTCATGCGTTCCGCGACGGCAACCCGCTTGCCGACTTTCGCCGCCTGGATCGCCGCCCGCTGGCCGGCCGGGCCGGATCCGATGACGAAAAGGTCGTAATCGAACTTCTCGGCGGGCGTCTCTGCGTCATCCGGCATAAGGGTCTCGCTTGCTGGCTTCACAAACCGAAGGTCTAGACGGTAAAGTATGGGCAGTCCAATTTTCCGGCCTTTTCCGCTGCGCCATACTGCAGCGAATATGGTTTACGATCTCATTACAGCCCTCAGTCGAAACAAGGAGCAGCTCATGTCCACAGCGCCCAGAACCAGCGGCGGCGACGTTGCGACGACCCGCCCGCTCGCCGCGTTCGCATCCGGCTTGAACCACAACGACATGCCGGCCGACGCCCGCGAGGTTGCGCGGCAATGTCTGCTCGACGTGCTGGGCGTCACCATCGCCGGCGCGTCCGAGCCCCTGGTCGAGATGCTGGCCGCGGAGGCCGAGGAAGCGGGCGGCGCGCCCCAGGCGACCGTCATCGGCCGCGGCTTCAAGACCGCCGCCGCGCAAGCCGCGCTCGTCAATGGCGCAGGCGCCCATGCGCTTGACTATGACGACGTGCTGAAGGCCATGACCGGTCATCCGACCGTGCCGGTGTTCCCGGCGCTCCTGGCGCTGGCCGAGCGGGACGACCGGTCGGGGCGCGATGTCGTGACGGCGTTCGTCGCCGGCGTCGAGGTCGAAGCGCGCATCGGCGCCATGATGGCGACGGGCCACTATGCCAAGGGCTGGCACTCAACTGGCACGATCGGCACGTTCGCCGCCGCCGCCGCGACCGGCCGGATGCTCGGCCTGGACGATGCGGCGATGGCGCGGGCGTTCGGCATCGCCGGGACCCAGGCGGCCGGGCTGAAATCGATGTTCGGCACCATGTGCAAGCCGCTGCATGCGGGCAAGGCCGCCCAGAACGGGCTGATGGCCGCGAGCCTCGCCAAGCGCGGCTTCTCGTCCAGGGAAGACGTGCTGGACTGCGACCAGGGCTTCGTCGCCACCCAGGCCGATGGCGCCTACCCGGAAAAAGCGCTGGACGCCCTGGGCGACTTTTTCCACGCGCCGGATGTGCTGTTCAAATATCACGCGGCCTGTTACGGCGTGCATGCGCCGATCGAAGCTGCCCTGAAAGCCGCAAAGCATCCCGCTTTCGACCCGGACCTGGTCGAGCGCATCGATATCACGGTGCATCAGCAGTGCATCGGCATGTGCGATATCGCGGAGCCGACGACCGGCCTCGAGGGCAAGTTCAGCCTGGCGCACAATGTGGCGCTTGGCTTGCTCTCCCAGGCGAACGGCGCGCTTTCGCTTTATGAAGACGACCGCATGCAGGACAGCGCGCCGAAGGCTCTCCGCCAGAAAGCCACTGTGACAGGCACGACTGGCCAGGGCCCGTTCGAAGCCCATGTCGTCGTCCACCAGACCGATGGCGTCGTGATCCGCGAGCGTCATGACGTCGAAGCGCCGGAGCGCGATCTCGCCCGGCAATGGTCGAAGCTTGAAGCGAAGTTCCGGGCGCTCGCGACCCCGACGCTTGGGGCGGAGAAGGTCGAGACCGTCATTCAGCTTTGCCGGAATTTCGATGAACTGGAAAGCGTGCGGCCCTTGATGGATGCCGTTCGCGGCTAGATCAAACCAACCTTAGGCGGAAACGCCTAAGATTGGATAACCCGCCTGGGCGCCATGCCGCCCTTGTGTCAGCGGAGCGGCGGCACGTAGAACTGGCGGCCGAACCAGCGCCAGCGGCCGCCGCCGGCCGGCTGCGTGCAGTTGACCCGATGTCGACCGGGCGCGAGGCGTCGCGGCAGGCGCGCTTCGATCCGGCGGTCGCCGATGGTCTCAAGCCGGAGCTTGCCGAAGTCGCTGGCGTAGCAGGCAAGCGCTGCAAGGCTGCCGATGCTGGGGTCGACGGTGAACCCGAACGCCGGCGGGTTCGCGCCAGCGGACAAGGTCATGTCCTCCGGCGTCACGTCCCGCGCCCGCAAGGAGCGGGCCGAAGCCAGGGTCCGGAACCGGTCCGGCGCGCCGTATTTTTCGTTCAGCGCGAACCGGGGCATATAGAAAAGGTCTTCCGATTCATGCAGAACGCCGGAATGCTGGCCGAAAGCCGCGACATATCCGGCGTCCTTGACGATCGCCCGGACCGCAAGACTGGCCTCGCCGTACGGATAGGCAAAAAGCGTAGGCACAAATCCAAGCTCTGCCTTGAAGCGCGCATTGCTGTCGGCGATCTCCTGCCGGACGGCGGCCAAGGGCAGGTCGACCAGATGCGCATGGCTGACCGAATGGGCGCCGAGATCGAAGCCGTCAGCCAAGGCCTGGCGAATATCGTTCCAGGTCATGAACCCGCCAAGGCCGTCATCGATCGCCGCGGTCGAAACGAACAGGGTCGCCGTAAAGCCGGCGGCTTTCAGGCGCGGCAGGCCATGGGTCGCGACCGAGCGATAGGCGTCGTCGATCGTGATGGCGATCGTCTTGTCCGGCATCGGCCGACCTTCACGGATCGCGGCGATTATCTGGGCGAGCGGCCAGACCGTAAATCCGCCTGCCTTCAGGTGGGCGATGTGATGGTCCAGCTGCGCGAGCGTCGTGTTCGTCGACGGGGTCCCGCTTTCGTCGAAGCGGTGATACATGACCGCGACGGCGTCGTCCGCCGCTTCAGCGACCGGCGCCGCCGCGCAACAGACCGCGGCCGTCAAGGCCATGATAGACTGTCGGATCATGCCGGGAGAATGCGCATGTCGGACTTTGCATTGCAAGTTGAAAGGCGGCATTGCTGAGCCCATGCAACGCCCGCCGACGCCCACTCCCCCGCCGACGCCTGCCCGGCGCCTCCGCCACATGACGCCGGAAGACGCGGACGCCGCCGCCGCTCTGTTCGCGGCCGCCCGGGACGCCGACGGCTTGGCGGGCTGGACCGCCGCCGCCCTGCGGCAGACCCTCGCGGACCGCGGCTTCGGCGCTGTCGTCCACGGCGCGGACGGGGCGATCGTCGGCGCGGCGCTCGCGCTCTATGCCGGGGACGACGCCGATGTCGCGCACATCGCGGTCACGCCGGCCGCGCGCCGCACGGGCGTCGCCCGCCAATTGATTGCGGCGCTGGCGGCCGCGGCGCGAGAGGCTGGATTCGCGCGGCTGGCGCTGGAAGTCGCGGTCGACAATTCGCCCGCCCTTGGGCTTTATGCGGGCTTTGGCTTCACGGCGGTCGGCTGTCGGCCGGGCTACTATCGCCGCGAAAACGGTTCGGTCGGCGCGAAAGTCATGGCGCTTAACCTCTCGACCGCCACTAGGCTCCAGACTCATAACCAGTAGCTGACGACGGCTGCGATGCAAACGGC
>CALAHN010000149.1 GCA_937891825.1 uncultured Alphaproteobacteria bacterium | reverse complement strand
CATCGGATGTCGGCAATGGGCTCACGGGTTCTGATCAATGCAAATTGGTATAACGGCGCGGGCGACGGCAAGTATGCCGGCGTGCCGATCGGGGACCTCAGGTCGGGGCGCGAGCTCAGGATCGTGAAGAAGTCCGGCAGCGTCAGGAACGTCACGCTGCACGCCCGGACGTCGGGCGGCGTCTGGTATGTGGTCTACACCGGGCCGCGGACCGTCTTCGGCGCCGGCGATCCGGTCGTGGCCGCCTGCCGCAAGCACAAGTGCACCCACTTCACGGTGCAGATCAACGGCGAGCACAACAGCTACGACAGGGTCGTCGGCGCGGCCGCGATCGCCACATGCCCGGTCGGCGCGATCTCGCCATCCATGACGGGCGCCGCCGTCCCCGTCCCTGGCCCGACGCAGTCAGCCTCGGCCCCTCCGGAAGCCGGCTTCGGCAAGGTCGCGCGCATGACGTGCCAATAGCGCCCAGAACGACGCGATGACGACGGCGCCAGGTCGGCGACGGCGGCGACGCGGGACTACGCGCTTCGGCTGAAGCACGTGCGGGGCGCGGCGCCGCTGCTCAAGGTCGATTAGGACGATATCCGGCGCGATCTCTTTCAGCTTGCGCGCCAGCCCGGTCTCGTCGCCCAGGACCGACACTTCATGATCGCCGGCATCCCGGATGCCGTCGACGATCATCAACGCGCGCTCGCGATCCTTTTCGACGACGACGATTCGAAGCCGGTCTTGCACGCCTTGCTCCATCTTGCAGGACAGCCATGCAGCGCAGCGAACCTAGGCGGCATCGATGCTGCATTGCAACAGAAGAGCGCCGGCCAGCGTCGATCCGGGCCGGCCGGCGCGCCTGTTTCAGGAGCCGAGCATGTAGGTCGGCAGCATCGTCGAGATTTCGGGGAAACCGATCAGCAGGACCATGATCACGGCCTCCGCCGCGATGAACCATGCCAGGCCGCGGAAGATCGTCGTCAGCGGGATGGCGTCGCCGACGACGCTTTTGACCACATAGGCGTTCAATCCGACAGGCGGGGTCAGCAGGCCGATCTCGATATATTTGACCACGATCACCCCGAGCCAGATCATGTCCAGCTTCAGGGCTTCGAACATCGGCAGGAACACGGGCAGGGTCAGCAGCATCAGACCAAGCGGGTCCAGGAACATCCCGAGGATCAGGTAGACGATGGACAGGCCGATGATCAGCATCAGCGGGTCGATCGCCCATTCGCCGATCAGCCCGACCATGACGGTCGGGAGGCCGCAGAATGCCAGAAGCCGGGTCAGCAACAGCGCGCCGATGGCGACAAAGAAGATGCTCGCCGTGCTCTCCAGCGCTTCGACGACGCTCTTGCGGAAGATGCCCCACGTCATCTTGCGCTGCAGGAAGGCGATCAGGATCGAGAGGACCGCGCCGAGCGCGCCGGCTTCCGTCGGCGTCGCAATGCCGCCATAGATGCCGCCGATGACGCCCAGGATCAGCAGCGGCATCGGCCAGATTTCGACAAGCGCCATCCAGCGCTGCCGCCAGGTGATCACGTCCTTCACCGGCGGCGCCAGCTTCGGCCAGATCATGCAGCGCCCGATAATCATGAAGGCATAGATGAACGCGGTCAGCAGGCCGGGGAGAATGCCGGCGATCAACAGCGCTCCGATCGAGGTTTCGGTGAACCAGCCATAGAGCACGAACAGGATGCTTGGCGGGATCAGCGCGCCGAGCGTGCCCGAGGCCGCGACGACGCCGGCCGACAAGGCCTTGTCGTAGCCAAGCCGGAGCATTTCCGGAATTGCGAGGCGGCCCATGGCGGCGGCGGTCGCCAGGCTGGAGCCGCTGGCGGCGGCGAAGCCGGCGGATGCGAAATTGGTCGCGACCGCTAGGCCGCCGGGCAGCCCGGAGAGCCAGAGCCGCGCTGCGTTGTACAAGCTTGCCGTCAGGCCCGAATGATACGCGACCGAGCCCATCAGCAGGAACATCGGCACGGCCGAGAGGGACCAGTTGGCGCCGAACTCGAACGGCAGGTCGCCGAAAATGCCGAACGCCGCTTCAGTCGAGCGCGCGAACATCAGGCCGATCAGGGAAACTGCGCCAAGCGCCACGCCGATCGGCACGCGAAGCGCGATCAGGGTCAGCAGGGCGACGATTGCCGTGACGGCGATCCAGATGGGGTCCATGGGGTCAGGCCTCCTCGACCATCATGCCGTCGGTCGTCGCCTTCGTCGGGGCGCCGCGTCCGGTAAAGCCAAAGGTCAGGTCGCGGACCGCCTGCAGGATCATCACCGTCGTCATCGCGCCGACGGCGAGCGGCAGGCACCACCGGCTCGGCCATACGGGCAGGTCGAAATAGGTCACGTCCTGCAGTTCGCCGTCGATGGTCGAGGTAATCGCCTGCTCCAGGGTCAGCCAGAACAGGATGCCGACATAGATCGCGCCGAGAATGGAGATCAGGCCTTCAAGCTTGGCCAGCGCCCGCGGGCTCATCCTCTGGGTGAACAGCTCCACCATCAGGTGGTTCTTGCGGACCTGGATGTAGGCGACCGGCAGAAACACCGTGGCGACCATGTAGTACCAGGCGACGATCTCAAGCGTGGCGGTGACCGGCCGGTTGAAAATCGTCTTGCCGATGATGTCGGCGGCGACATGGAGCATCATCAAGGTGATCGCGACGCCCGCGATCCAAAGCAGAACGTGGCTCACACGCTCCATCACGCGCTCCAGGGCAATCATGGCGCATCCAATTCCGATGGGGTTGGGACATGAACGGCGCGGCGGCCCGGGCATGCGGCCGCCGCGCCCCCAGTGCGATTACTTGTAGGACGCCTTGCTGAAGACCTCGGCCTGCAGCGCTTCGCCATACTTCGCCCATTCGGCGTCGCCCCAGTCGCCTGTGCCGATGTCGTTGACGATCTTCGTCCACTTCTCGACGCTCGCCTGGAAGGCCGCGACGATGGGTTCCGGGTCGGCGACGCCCCTGGACTTCGCGAGTTCGATCACCCGCACGGTGTCGCTGCTCCTGAAGCTGTCGACGGCGGCTTCGAAGGAGGCGTCCGTGTCGATCCACTTGATGCCCTTGGCTTCGCTCTCCTTGCGGATGGCGGCGTCGTCCTCTTCGTAGACGCGGGCCATATCGACGACCGCCTGCACGATATTGGCGGCGATCGCATCCTTTTCCTTGCGGGAGAGCTTCTTCCAGGTATCGCCGCGGAAGTTGATGAAATTCGTCCCGTGATAGGTGCCAAGCTTAGTGTCTGTCCGGAAACATGTTGAATCCATTGAACGAATTGTGATTCAAGGG
>CALAHN010000148.1 GCA_937891825.1 uncultured Alphaproteobacteria bacterium | reverse complement strand
TTGATTTAAATGGCGCGCCCGAGAGGATTCGAACCCCTAACCTCCTGATCCGTAGTCAGGTGCTCTATCCAGTTGAGCTACGGGCGCGCGGCCGGTCGGCTTCGGTCGCCGACGGAGCGCGGAAGCTACTCGATTGGCGGGGGGCTTGGCAACAGGGAAATAGGTGGGCTGAAACGACGCGGCCTTCATGGCGCCCTAATTGCCCTGACGATTGTAACTGAAGCCGTTTTGCTTTTATATCGCAGCGGCTGACCGGGGCCTGCGGCGCGCAGGCCGGAACGTTTGGCGTTGGGATAATGAGTTGAGGCAAGACGGCATGCAGTGGCGGAGCGGATTTGGCTTGGCAGCGGCGCTGCTGGGACTGGCTGCGTGCGCGCAGCCGCAAACCATGACCGCGCCTCCGGCCGCGCCCATGACCCCGCCGCAACGCTACGCGACGAGCTTGCCGGCAAGCGCCCCCCTCGCCCCGCGGCCCGTCGAGGCCGGCGCGCCGACCGGGACCTTCGTCGGCGCCAAGGTGCTGCAATTGCGCGGCGACCTCGACACCATGCAGCGCGGCCTTGTCGCCCATAGCCAGCAATTGCGCGAAACCCAGGTCGCGACCGCCCAGCATGCCGAGCGCTATCACGCGCTCGTCGCCGGCATCAACGCCCGCCTGCAGGTCGGCACGACCAAGGGCAACCCCATTCTGACCAGCCAGTTGGGCGAGGCCCAGGGCCAGCTTGGCCGCATCGACCAGGATCTGGCGCGGCTCGCGGAGCTTGCGGGCCAGGTCTCGACCGACGCCGCGCTCGCCGGATACCTGCTGGAAGCGGTGCGCGCCGCCTATAATCTCTCCGGCGCGGTCGACGAGGACCACCGGCAACTGGCCGTTCTGGAGGACGAGGTCAACCGGACCGTCATCCTGATCGATCGCCTGCTCTCCGAGATCAATACCGACGTGAACCGCCAGACCGCCTATGTCGGCCGGGAACGCCGGAACCTGACGACGCTTGGCCTCGCCGTGAAGAATGGCGAAGTCTATGGCGGCAATCTGGGGGTTACGGCCGGGCGGCCGGTCTTCGACGCCGCCGCGCCAAGCCGCTCCCTGGCCGGACAGACCCCGGCGGACCGCCCGCTGGTGGTGATCCGCTTCGATCGGCCGACCGTGGAATACGAACAGCCGCTTTATGCCGCGATCAGCGCCGCGCTCGAGCGGCGCCCGGCGTCCAGCTTCGAGATCGAGGCGGCCGCCCCGCTCGCCGCCGGCAGCCCCCTTTCGGCGCGCCGGCAGGCCGACCGGGTAATCCGCACGCTGCTCGACATGGGCGTGCCCCGCGACCGGCTGTTCGCCTCCGAACGGCTCGCGCCCGACGCCCAGGTCGACGAAGTGCGCATCTACGTCCGATAGCGATTGCGCGAATTCGGCCGCCGCGCCCTTCCCTCAAGGCGCAGCGCCCTGTCTGATAGCCGCCGATGCCGAGGCTGACTGCGGCTTGGGACACATGCCATGCTCGATACCTTCAAGCTCGATATCTTCGGGGACACGCCCGGCGGCAGCCCGCGCCATATCCGCGCCGCGACGCTGATCGCGATCCGCTGGATCGGCATCTGCGGACAACTCGCCACGGTGCTGGTGGTGCATTTCGGCTTCGAATACCGCACCCCGCTCGCTGCTTGCCTGACGGCGATCGCGGCTTCGGCCCTGCTCAACCTGCTGCTGCGGTCGCGCTATGCGGGCGCCCGGCACATGCAGCAGCCGGAAGCCATGTTCCTGCTGGGGTTCGATGCGGCGCAACTGACCTTCCTGCTGGGCATGACGGGCGGCCTGTTCAATCCCTTCGCGGTGCTGATTCTGGCCCCGGTGACGGTCTCGGCCTCATTGCTGCCCGGCCGGCAGACCGTGCTGCTCGGCCTCTTCGTTGCTGCGCTCGTCACGCTCCTGGCGCTGGCGCACATGCCGCTGCCGGGCCCCGCGCCGGCGATGCCGCCGGTCTATGCCCTCGCGAGTTGGGCCGCGACGATCATCGGGATCGTCTTTGTGGCGGGCTATGTCGGGCGGGTCGCGGCGGAGCAGCGGCGCATGCAGAACGCCCTTGCGGCCGTGGAGGCGACGCTTCGACGGGAGCAGCAGGTCTCGGCCGTCGGCGCGCTCGCCGCCGCCGCCGCCCATGAGCTTGGGACGCCGCTCGCGACCATCTCGCTCGTCGCGAAGGAGCTTTCCCGCGACCTGCCGCCGGATACGGAAGCAGCGGAGGACGCGGCCCTGCTGGTCTCCCAGGCGGAGCGCTGCCGGGCGATCCTGGCGGAACTGGCCGCCCGCCCCAGCGACGATTCCGGCGTGCGGTTCTACCCGATCGCCATTTCCGCCCTGATCGAGGACATCGCCCTCGGACGGGAGCAGGCGAATGTCGAATTCCAAGTGCTGCGCCGCCCGGTTTCCGGCGACGCCGGCGCGGAGCCCCGGATCGCGCGCACCCCGGAACTGGTCAACGGCCTGGTCAATATTCTGTCCAACGCCTTGCAATTTGCGGCTACGCGCGTGACTGTCACCGTCGCGTGGAGCGCCCGGAATGTCAGCATTACCGTCGTCGACGACGGGCCGGGGTTTCCGATCGACACGCTGCAGCGGATCGGCGAGCCTTATATCTCGACACGGCGCAATCAAAGCGGCCATATGGGCCTGGGTCTGTTTATCGCGCGGACCTTGTTGGAGAATACTGGCGCACGGCTTACATTCGCCAATCGGTCCGGCGCCGGCGCCGAAGTCGTCGCGTCCTGGACGCGATCGGCGCTGGAAGTTCAGGGCGGGGAGTTAGAGAGCAATGTCGATCGATAATAATGGCGTCACGCCGGAACCGGGGAAGACGCTCCTGATCGTCGAGGACGATCTGCCGTTTCTGAAACGGCTGGCCCGCGCCATGGAACGACGCGGCTATGAAGTGCACACGGCCGAAAGCGCCGCCCAGGGCCTGCAAATGGCGCATCTGAAACCAGCGTATGCGGTGGTCGACCTGCGCCTTGGCGACGGCAGCGGCCTCGACGTCGTCGCAGCCCTCCAGGCGGAGCGGCCGGACGTCCGCGCGATCATCCTGACCGGCTATGGCAATATCGCGACGGCCGTCGCCGCGGTGAAGGCTGGCGCGATCGACTATCTGCCGAAGCCGGCGGACGCCGATCAGATCGAAGCCGCCTTGCTCGCGTCCGAAGACGGCTCGCCGCCGCCGCCCGACATGCCGATGTCCGCCGACCGCGTCCGCTGGGAGCATATTCAACGGGTTTACGAGCAATGCGACCGCAATGTTTCGGAAACTGCCCGGCGACTCCGCATGCACCGGCGCACGCTGCAACGCATCCTGGCGAAGCACGCGCCAAGGGAATAATGCGGTCCGGACCTGCGGCATTTTGCGCCGCAGCATTTTACGCGCCTGATTTCACTGAAATTTATTCTGGATCGGCGGAAAAAGCCTCTTGATTTTTGCGCTGCACCATATCATATAAAGAGGACGGAACGGTTCGCCGTTTCGTGCCCATCTTGGGCGTTTCCTCCCTGAACTTGGGCCGCGTGCAAACGCGGCCCCTTTTTTTGCCCAAAGTTCGGGACGCTCGAGAAAAGCGGGAGCGCATGGCCTGTCCGGCTGACCGGGAGGTCGCCGTTCAGGCGGCGTTTGCCGGAATGCTTTTCGCCAGATGCCCCAGGAGATCCGTCATGTCCTGACGCAGCGTCTCGAAATACGGGACGCGGGCATAGGTCATTTCATCCATGTAAAGCGCGCGATTGACCTCGATTTGCAGCGCGTGCACGCCGTCCGATGGCGCGCCATAGGTCTTGGTGACAAAGCCGCCGGGATAGGGATCGTTGACCGCGACGGCGTAGCCCCGCCCCTCGAGCCAGGTCTTGGCGGCGTCCAGATAGATCCGGTCGGCCGCGTGGCCATGATTGTCGCCCAGCACGAAATCGATCTGACCGAAGGACGGGTCGTCCCTGCAGCTCAACCCGGCGGAGGGCATGGAGTGCGCATCGACCAGCAGGCAGACGCCGAAGGTCGACCGCGTGCCTTTCACGAGCCGGCGGAGCGCCGTGTGATAGGGCCGGTAGCAATGCTCCAGCCGGGCCGCGGCTTCCGCGAAGCTGAGGCGCCGGTCGTAGATTTCCACGCCGGCGGCGACGACGCGGGGAATCGAGCCCAAGCCGGCCGCGACCCTTGGACTGCGCGTCTTGGCATAGGGCGGCAATGGCGCGTCGAACATCAAGGGATCGAGTTCGTAGGCTTCCCGGTTGACGTCGACATAAGCGCGCGGGAAATGCGCATGCAGGAGCGGCGCGCCGATATCGACAGCCCCGCCGAACAGCACATCCACATGGGCGTCCTCCGACCGGCGGAGAGCGGCGGCGTCGAGTTTGCTCGCGGCCAGCAGATCGATCGGGTAGCGATCGCCGGAATGGGGCGAGGCCACGACCATCGCCGTCCGCTGCGTGTCGCCCCCAAGCACGGAGCAAGCGCTCTCGACGTCGATCACGACCCGGCGGGCGTCGCTGCGTTCTGGCAAGCTGGCATACATCGTCATGGAAACAAGGTTAGTGCCTTTTGTGCGCCGCGGGAACGGCCTTCGCGCGCCCGGCCATTCTTTCCCGATGCGCCACGTACAATCCGGCCGCGACGATGATTGCGGCGCCGACCCAGGTCCAGAGATCAGGGAAGTCGCCGAACAGAATGAACCCCACGACCGCCGCGCCAAGCAGATGGGCATAACTGAAAGGCGCAAGCGTCGACGCCCCGGCATAGCGATAGGCGCTGGTCAGCAGGAAATGCCCGAACCCGGCGAACACGCCAAGCCCGAGGAACAGGGCGACCGTCAGCGAATCCTCGGGCGTCTCCCAGAAAAACGGCACGATCGGCGTCAGCGCGACCAGGCCGACGGCCGCGGCGACCGTCGCCGCCGTCGCCGCGCTGTCATAGCTCGCGAGATGGCGGGTCGTGATCTGATAGAAGGTCGAACAAAAGGCGCTCGCGACGAACAAGAGCGCCGCCCAGCGCATATCGATCCCGGGCCGGATGATGATCATCGCGCCCGCAAACCCGACGCCGACGGCGAGCGCCCGGCGCCAGCCGACCTTTTCCCCCAGGAGCGGCACCGAAAGCGCCGTCACCATCAAGGGGCCGGTCAACTGGATCGCCGCGCCCGACGCCATGTCGAGATAGGAGAGGCCGAAGAAATACAGCAAGGTCGACCCGAGCAGATAAATCCCGCGCGCCACCTGGGCGGCGGGCATGTTCGGGCGCAGCAGCTTCAGCCCATGCTTCGGCAGGAACGCCGCCAGCATGAAAGCCAGGGCGCCGGCATTCCGCGCCCAGGCGACCATCAAGGGGTCATGGGTTTGGGTCAGCCATTTCACCGTGCCATTGAGGCAGGTAAAGAGCGCGATCGCCGACAGCATCAGCATGATGCCCATGACCGTGGCGCCTTCGACGCGGCCGGACGGTTGTGGCGGCTTCATGGGGCGGCACTCTGGGCGGGCGGGAACATCGGCCGCATCCTACAGCAATCGAACGGGCCGAACGCGGAAAGAATGACGCAAGCCGGGGCAGCGCCGCATAGGCGCGATCCTGCCGCTGGGCGAGGCGCAGCGCTCAGCCAGCGAGCTCCGGTCGGTCGCGGAAGTGCTCCAGCGCCTGGGGATTGTCGAGCGCTTCCCTGTTCTTGATCGGGCGGCCGTGGACGATATCGCGGACCGCCAGTTCGACGATCTTGCCGGATCGCGTGCGTGGAATATCAGCGACCTGCAGCACCTTCGCCGGAATGTGGCGCGGCGAAGCGTGATCGCGGATGCGGCGGCGCAAGCGTTGGACCAGGTCGTCGTCCAGGGTCAGGCCCGGCCGGAGCTTGACGAAGAGCACGACCCGCGTGTCGCCGTCGAATTCCTGGCCGATGACAATGCTCTCGACGACTTCCTCAAGCTGTTCCACCTGGCGATAGATCTCCGCCGTGCCGATGCGGACGCCCCCTGGGTTGAGGGTCGCATCGGACCGGCCGTAGATGATCATGCCGCCATGGGGCGTGAAGGCCGCATAGTCGCCATGCCGCCAGACGTTCGGATATGTCGAATAGTAGGCGTCGAAATATTTGGCGCCGTCGGGGTCGGCCCAGAAGCCGAGCGGCATCGAGGGGAACGGCCGCATGCAGCAGAGCTCGCCCTTTTCGCCGACGGCGGACCGCGTCCCGTCATCGCGCAGCGTGGCGACGTCCATGGCTAGCGCCGGGGCCTGGATCTCGCCCCGGTAGACTGGCGCCGTCGGCTCGCCCGCGACGAAGCAGGCGCAGAGGTCCGTGCCGCCGGAAATCGAGGCGAGCGCCACATCCTGCTTCACATGGGCGTAAACATAATCGAATCCTTCAGGAACCAGCACCGAACCGGTTGAGAGAATTATTTTTAATTCCGAAAGATCATGTGTCGTCTGAGGATCGATCCCGCCCTTCAGGCAACCTTCGATGAATTTCGCGGAAGTCCCGAAAATATTGAACTTTCTTTCATCCGCATAATCCCAAAGCACATTGCCGTCGGGATGGAAGGGCGAGCCGTCATAGAGCATCAATGTCGCGCCGACCGTCAGGCCGCTGACCAGCCAGTTCCACATCATCCACCCGAGGGTCGTGAAATAGAAATGCCGGTCGCCGGGCTTGATGTCCGCATGCAGAGAATACTCTTTAAGGTGTTGAAGCAGAATGCCTCCCGCCCGGTGGATGATGCATTTCGGCGCGCCGGTCGTGCCCGACGAATAGAGGATATAGAGCGGGTGATCGAAGGGTAGCCGCTTGAACGGGATCGGACCGGCGGCGTGGGGGGCGAGCCAGTCTTCCAGCGCGATCGCTCCGGGCATATCGGCAAGGTCGGGCGTATCCTGGAGGAACGGCACGATCACCAATTTTTCGAGGCCCGGCAGCCCGTCGGCGACGGCGCTCACTTTATCGCGGATATCCAGGCGCTTGCCGGCATAAACATATCCATCGACCGAAATCATGACCTTCGGCGCGATTTGCCCGAACCGGTCGAGCACGCCCTGAACGCCGAAGTCCGGCGAGCAGGACGTCCAGACGGCGCCGATGCTGGCCGCGCCCGCCATGCAGGCGATGGCCTCCGGGATATTCGGAAGAAAGCCCGCGACCCGGTCGCCAGGCTCAATCCCCATGGCGAGCAGCGCCTTGGCGATCCGCGCGACTAACGCCTTGAGTTCGTCGCCGGACATGATGCGCTCAAGGCCGTCTTCCCGGCGGAACATGATCGCGGGGCCGGGGCCGCAATGGCGGAGCAGGTTTTCGGCGAAGTTCAGCTTGGCGTCGGGGAAGAAGCGCGCGCCCGGCATCTTGTCGCCGTCAATGAGGATACGCGCGCCCTTGGTTTCCGCGATGACGCCCGACCAGTCCCAGAAATCCGACCAGAAACCCTCCAGGTCCGCGACCGACCAAGCGTGCAGCGCGCGGTAGTCCGGGAATGCGCGTCCGCGCTCCGCCGCCTGCCATGCCATGAAGGCGCGCATATTGCTCGCCGCGACGCGGGCGGGCGGCGGGGTCCACATCGGGCTCGACATCGAAATCATATCCTTCCAGGGCGTCAGGGGCGGCGCTGGCGATCCTACCGCAGGCCCGCGCTGGTCGCATAGCGGCGGCGCACAAAACGCTGTGGCGTCCCGCGCGGCCTCCGCTATTCTGCGTCGGAAACAATGGCTGTGCCCGTTCCCCACTCGCGCGAAATCCGCCCGGTCGCAGCGTCCCTCTTCATGTTGGGCGCGGCCTGCTTTTTTGCGTTCAATTCGATCTTTGTGAAGCTCGCCGCTGAAACCGGTCTGCACCCCTTTCAGATCGCGTTCTTCCGAAACTTCATCGCCCTCGGGATATTCCTGCCGCTGGTGCTGATCCGGACCGGTCCCAGGGCCTTGATCCCGCGCAATCCGGGCATGCTGACGCTGCGCGGCGCGCTGAACGGCGCCTCGATGATGGCCTGGTTCTACGCCGTGCCGTTGATGGCGATCACGGATCTTACAGCGATCGGCTTCACCGGCCCGATCTGGGCGACGCTGCTGGCGGCCCTGCTGCTTGGCGAGAAGATGCGGCTCAGGCGGTGGACTGCTATCGGCATCGGCATCCTGGGCGCGGCGCTTGTGGTGCGGCCGGGATTTCAGGAAATCAATTCCGCCGTCTATCTGGTGTTGCTCTCCTCCGCGACCTGGGGCGCGACGCTCATCGTGATCCGGCGGCTGACGTCCGTCGAGCATGTCGACACGATCCTGGTCTATCAGGCGGTCGCCATGTCGCTGATCGCGTTTGTTCCGATGTTGTTTGTCTGGGAAAATCCGACGCTTGAAGGCTGGTTCTGGATGGCGATGCTGGGCGTGCTTGCGATGGCGGCCCATAGCCTGCACGTCCGCGCTTTCTCGATGCAGGAGGTGTCGGCGCTGCAGCCCCTGGACTTCGCGCGCTTTCCCATCAGCGCTGTCGGGGCATATCTGCTGCTGAACGAGGTGTTGAGCCCGTGGACGGCGCTCGGCGCCTTCATTGTGTTCGCGGCCGGCGTTTATATCTCGCACCGCGAGGCGCAAGTCCGGCGCGCCGAAGTAAAAGCGCAGGCCGCCACATCCGCGCTTTCAACGCCGATCCTCGCCGCGGCGCCCGCCGATTCGGCGCCGAGCCTGGCGGAAAGTCTGGACATTTCCGCCTATGCCGGGCCAGGGCCATTCAGGTCGCGCCTTAGCGACGTCGGCGGGCACTGGGGGCCGGGGCCGAGTTACCTTTACGCGACCGCCACGGCCGACGGCCTGGCCGGGGTGCGGCCCCGGCGCCGCACGAGCCGGCTGGCATGACCCGCGCGACCGTACTGATCGACAAGCTGCCGCCGATCCTCCGCGCCACTGTCTACGCGCTGCTCGCGGCATTTTTCTTCTCCGGCATGGCGATCTTCATCCGCCAGGCGAGCTTCGAGCTTCACCCGACGGTGATCGTCTTCTTCCGGAACGCGATCGCGCTGGTCTGGATGCTGCCATGGCTGATGAGCGCCGGCCTGGGCGCCTTGCGCACCAAGCGGCTTGGCATGCTGTGCCTGCGCTCCGTGCTTGGCCTGTTCGGCATGACGACCGGGTTCTGGGCGGTCACGTTGATCCCGATCGCCCAGGCGACGGCGCTTTCCTTCAGTGCGCCGATCTTCGCGACCATCGGCGCCGCCCTTGTGCTGGGCGAGAAGGTGCGACTTCGCCGCTGGACCGCCGTCATCATCGGCTTCCTGGGCGCGATGATCGTCGTGCTTGGCGACAACGGCGGGTTCGCCGGGCTTTCGACGTTGGAGCTTGGCGTGCTGCTGGCGCTGGCGAACGCCGTCATCGCGGCGATCAACAAGCTCGTCCTGAAATCCCTGACCCGGACAGAGGAGCCGGAAGCGATCGTAACATATCTGGTGCTGCTGCTGACGCCGCTCTCCCTCATCCCGGCCCTGTTCTTCTGGACGTGGCCTAGCCTGGAAGGCTTCTTCTGGCTCGCCTGTCTGGCGCTGGCGGGCACGCTTGGGCATCTCTGCATCACCCGGGCGTTCCGGTCGGCCGATGTGTCGGTGGTGCTGCCGTTCGATTTCGCCCGCCTGCCGATCTCCGCGGCGATGGCGTTCCTGATCTTCGCCGAACTGCCGACCTTCTGGACGATCACCGGCGGCCTCGTGATCTTCGCCTCGACCTTCTACATCGCTCGGCGCGAGGCGCAGTTGGCGAAAGCGGCGGCAGCCGCGAAAGCAGCGGCGGCCACGGCCGAATAGCGGCCGCGACTCCTACTGCCGGGCGTAGAACGCCTCGACCGTATCGGCGGCGACCTCCTGCAGGAAGCGGACGTCCTCCGCCGGGACTTTGCCAAAATAGTCGTAGGCGTTGCCGACCGGCGTCTGCCCGTAGAGGCTATAAAACACCACCGACGCCGCCAGATATGTGCCGAGCAAGCTAGGGTGGGAGCCGTCATGGCTCTGGTGCAGCACGATCTCCGGGCGCCGGCGATAGGCTTCCTCGAAAGCCAGGCCGACGGGGATGACGAGACCGCCGACGGCGTTGCCTGCCTCGACATAGAGCGTCTCGATATCACGGATCATATCGGCCCGGGCCTTCTTGTGCGGCGGCACATAGCCATGGGTCATGTAGAGCGCGACCTCGCCGCCGGCCGCCATGATTTTCCCGGCGAAGTCCCGAACGGTTTCACTGAACTTGCCGCGCCGTTCGTCGGACAGGGGCGCAGCGCTGCCGCCCTGAAGCACCACGACCTGAAACGGCCCCTTGACCCGCAGCTTGCCGGGTTCGAGATAATGGTCGAGCGGATGGTCGAAGAGCGCCGCCCCGCCGATGGTGGCGGATTTGTACTTCATCGCTTTCTCGGTCTGGAGCCCAGCCGCCGCGACCATGCGCCGAACGTGATTGTGCAAGCTGTCATTGTAGTAGAAATAGCTGTTGCCGACGAACAGGACATGGGTCGGACTGGCCGCGCCCAGCCGCTTCACCGCCGGCGCCAGAACGTCGGCCGAAGCCTGTGGCGCGCCCAAAGCAACGAGGCCGAGCGCCGCCGCCGCCAGAATGGCGCGTCCGCATGTCATCCATGTTCCGATCATCGCCTATCCCCCCAATGCAGGCCTGCTTCGCCCGATTTCTTTTATCGCGCCGTCGAACTGTGTCGCCGGCGCCGGTTGGCGGCAAGCGAAATTTCTGCTTGTCCAGACCAGTTTGCCGCCCCTTCCCGTCGCGCCCGGTCCATGCCTTAATTTCGAAAAGGACGAGAGGGAGAGAGAGCATGTCATTGGATAGCGTCACCGAATTCGACGCAGATTCGCCGAAGTTTCTGCGCGGCAAATATGCGATCGCAGGCGTCGGCGAGACGACCTACCGGCGCGGATCGGAGGAATCCACCCGTAATCTGGCGACCTGGGCGATCAAGAACGCCATGGCGGACTCCGGCCTCGGAGCCGGCGATATCGACGGCATGTTGAGCTATTCCGGCAACGATTCCGTCCATGCCCCCTGGGTCGCAGGCGACCTTGGCATCCGCCTGAACTTCTACATGGACGTGCATGGCGGCGGCTCCTCGATCGAGGCGCTGATCGGCATCGCCATCGGCGTGATCGAGGCCGGCATGTGCAAGACGGTCGCGATCTACCGGGCCATGAACGGCTACAGCCAGGTGCGCATCGGCGGCACCGGCGCGCGTTCGGCCGTGCCCATCGTCGGCGACCAGATCCACCACCGCGCCTATGGCTGGCAGTCGGCGGGGCAGATGTTCGCGCCGACGTTCCTGCGCCACATGTACGATTACGGCACGACGCCGGAGCAGGTCGCCCATGTGAAGGTCGCCCACTCCAAGCATGCCTCCAACAACCCCAAGGCCTATTACAAGCAGCGCATGACGGTGGAGGATGTGATCAACTCCCGCATTATCTGCAAGCCGCTGCATCTGCTGGACTGCTGCGTCGAGACCGACAACGCCACCTGCATCATCGTCACCAGCCTGGACCGCGCGCGGGACTGCAAGCAGGCCCCGGCGGTGATCCAGTCCGTCGTCGGCCGCTGCTGCAAGCCGCGCTCCGACATGCACTACCAGCACGGGCCGATCTCCACCGTCGCCGGGCATTACGCCAGGAAGATCCTCTGGCCGAACGCCGGCGTCGGGCCGGAGGATATCGACGTCACCGGCTCCTACGACGCCTTCACCTTCACGACCATGCTGCAACTGGAAGACTACGGCTTCTGCAAGAAAGGCGATGGCGGGGACTATGTCTCCTCCGGCGTCATCGAGCTTGGCGGGGCAAGGCCGAACAACACCTCCGGCGGCCATCTCTGCGAGGGCTACACCCATGGCATGAACATGGTGATCGAGAACGTCCGCCAGATCCGCGGCGAGGTCGACGATAGCTGCCCCATCGGGCCGGACGGCAAGCGCCAGCACACCCACGACTACAGCGAAGGCGGCTGCCGACAGGTCAAGGACGTGGAGCTCACGGCCAATCTCGGCTGGGCCATGCCGGGCACGGGCTCGGCGATGGTCATGGCCAAAGACGCCAGATAAGGGAGGGCAAGACAATGCCGATCGTTGGCGATTACATGGGCATGGCCCTCACCATCGAGGACGTGGACAAGGAAAACCGCGCCTTCTTCGACTATTGCGCCAAGGGCGAGTTCCGGCTGCAGAAGGGCAAGGCAAGCGGCCTGTTACGCTATCCGCCGACCACCGCCTGCCCCTGGACGACGGACCGCGACTACGACTGGGTCCCGGTCGAGGGCAAGGGCGCGGTGCATTCCTACGCGGAGGTGCATCATGCCATCCAGCCCGCGTTCAAGGGCCACACGCCCTACATGATGCTGCTGGTCGACCTCGACACGCAGAAGGGCCAGCCCTCGGAGCATGAGGCGCTGCGGGTGGCGGGCAACCTTGTCATGGCCGACGGCAGCTTCGCCCCGCCGGACGTGGTCCGGACAGTCGGCATCGGCACACGGGTGCGGATGGTCTTCGTCGACGTGACCGAGGGCTTCGCCCTCCCCCACTGGACCATCGACGAGACCGCCGAACAGCCAGCCGCCCCCTGGCGCTATCCCCAGGAATAAGCGAGGGGCCGAGCCAATGACCGATGACGCCGTCTACGCCCGCCAGAACTTCGGGAATTCCGTCGGGTTCGGGCGGCGTCCGGCCCTGCTGATTGTCGATTTCCAGGTCGGCTTCGTCGACCCGGCGGTCTTCGGCGGCGGCAATGTCGCCGAAGCCGTGGCGGCGACGGTTCCGTTGCTGGCGGGCATGCGGGAGATCGGCGCCCCCGTGGCCTACTCCCGCGCCGTCTTCGACGCGGAGGCGCAGAACGGCGGCACGTTCGCCATGAAGGTGCCGGGCCTCTACGGCCTCGCCGAGGATGCGGCGATCAGCCAGATCGCGCCGGACCTGGCGCCCAGGCCAGGCGAGCTGATCGTCAACAAGATCGGCCCCTCGGCCTTCTTCGGCACGGCCCTGATGAGCTGGCTGGCCTCCCGTTCGGTCGATACGCTGATCGTGACGGGGGCGACGACCTCGGGCTGTGTCCGCGCCAGCGTCATCGACAGTTGCTCCTACGCCTTGCGCACCATCGTCGCCGAAGACTGCTGCGGCGACCGCGCCCTTGGCCCCCACGCAGCGAACCTGTTCGACATGGGCCAAAAATACGCGGACTGTATGCCCGGCGCCGAAGCGCTTGCGAAGGCGCGGGCGGCGGTGGGGTCGAATGTGGGGTAGGCTCACGCCAGCCGATAAACCCGCCGCGCCGTGCCGCTGTAGATGGCTGACTTTTCCGTATCCGAAGCGCCGGCCGTTATGCGCTTAAAGGCGTTCCAGAGGGGGCCGTAGGGGATGCCCATTTTTTCGACGGGGAAATTGCTTTCGACCATGCAGCGGTCGGGGCCGAAATACTCGATGCAGGGTTCGATATAGGGGCGCCAGAGGGCGGCCAGGGCTTCCGATGTAGCCGGCGTGGGGGCCTGGCCGTAGTTGAAGGCGGCGAGACGCATCATCATGCCGCCGAGTTTGACCGAAACATTCGGGCGCTTCGCCAGTTCGACGATGCGCGGCAACCAGGCGGCGTGGACCTCCGCCGGGCGGCCGCCATAGGGGCCGTAGCCGAGGGGGCCGCCGCAATGGCAAAGCACGATCGGCGCATCGGGATGGGCAGTCGCAAGCGCCGTCACCTCGTCCAACTGGGTGTGGAAGGCCCAGGCGTCGAGCGACAGGCCAAGCGCCGCCAACCGGTCCAGGCCGCGGCCGAACTGGGCGTCCAGGTAAAGGCCGGGCGCCTTGGCGCCATTGCCGATGATCGGGTCGGCGTCCCATGCGGCGGAATGACGAACGCCGCGGAACCGGCCGCCGCCGGCCGCGATCTGGGCGAGCAGCACCGGCTCGACCGCCTCGCCGAGGCTCAGGTCCGCGGCGCCCACGATGCCGGCCGCAACGCGGGTCGGGCCGTAGCGGCCGCTCGCGCTCATCGCGGCGATGCCGGCGACGAATTCCGTCTCGCCGACGACGCGCATGGGCTTCGGGCCGTCCGCCCGGTACATGGCGTGGCATTCCTCGAAGACGGTCGCGACGATGTTATGGCCGCAATCCAGGTCCGCCAGGAAGGCGTCCAGAAGATAGCGGTCGCCCGGCCGGTCCCAGAGGTGATGGTGCGTGTCGATGATCTCGAGATCCGGCTCCAGCGGCGCCTCCGGCTCCGCCAGGGCGAGCCAGGCGGGGTCGGGCGTGTGGATGCGGCCGAATGCGGTCGGGGTCGTCAGGTCGGGCTGGGACATGGCATCGCCTCGCAGTGATGTTGCGTTCCGGCGATGATAGCGCGCTCAGGCGGCGAGCGCTGCCTCCAACGCGCCGAGTTAGGGCCGGAAGCGGTCGGCCGCGCCGATGCCGGATTTGAACAAGGGGCGCCTCGCCTGCACGGCGCTCGCGGTATCTATCTCGCGCTCGGTCTTGTGGAATTCCAGGCAGGCGTCGGACCAGGGCATGCCGGTCGCGGCGACGATGCGGCGGGCCTCGACCTCGAAATCGGCGATCAGGCCAGGATAGGAGACATCGACGATCCGGCCGGGGAACGCGGCCTTCCAATGGTCCATCAGGCGCATCAGGCCCTGGTGATAGCGGCCGATTTCGGTCTGGTCATAGGCATAGTCGACGCCGCCTGCGAACAATTGCCGGTAGATCCCAAAGCAGGTGTCCAGCGGGTCCCGCTGCACATGCAGGATTGCGGCGTTCGGAAAAAGCGCCATCAGCAAGCCGACGTTCTGGGCGTTCGCCGGCATCTTGTCGACGACGCGCTCGGCCCTGGGCGCGAGCTTGTGGAGATGGATCAGGTACGCATTGGCGAGGGCCCGGGCGCGCGCCGGGGTCAGGCGGTCCGCGCCGGCGGGCCAGTCGCCCTCGACGCTATGAATGTTGCGGCAAAGGTCGGATATGGCGGTCAACTCGCCGGCCGCATGAATGCCGGGCGCGCTCGCCAGGATCTGCTCGACCAGAGTTGTGCCGGAACGCGGCATGCCGACGATGAAGACCGGCTTCGGCGAACCGGCGCTGCCGGGCGCCAGCCGGGCGATCAGGGCGGGGTCGAAGACGCGGGCCAGGGTTTCGAAGACACGGTCCATGGCGTCGGCATCGTAGGCGACCGTCTGGCGCTTCATGGCGTTCGCCGCATCATACCAGGCCATGGCGGCGGCCGGATCCTGCCTGGATACGGCGAGGCCGAGGCCGAAGCGCACCGCCCACCCAGCTTCCTCGCCCTCAGGCAGAGCGGCGGCGATAGCTTCCGCCTGCGCCAGTTCCGGATCGGTCAGGCGGCCGGATTTCAGGTCCGCCAATTGCTGGATGGCGACCGCGGCGAGCCGATGGCCGTCAAACCCCTTCACCCGCGCGGCCCCGTCGAGCAGGGCGCGAAAGCCCGCCGCCGCGTCCTCGATCCGGCCCTGCCGCTTCAGCCTGGCGGCGGCGTCATAGGTCCTGACCAGCGCGGTCGTCTGCTCGTCCTGTTGGTCCAATTGCATGCGCCACGGGCCTTTCAAGGAGAATTCCCCCTGAAAGAACGGGCTGTATGGTGAAGAACCGGTAAAAACCGCGCTGGCGCAGCCGCGGACAGGCGGCGCGGCCCCGGTCAGGCGGCGCGGAGGCGGGCGAGCGCGGCCGTCAGCTTGTCCTGCTGCTGCACGAAAGCGGCGCGACGCTCCCGGTTCTCTTCGACCACTTCCTCCGGCGCCCGAGCGGTGAACTTCGGATTGCCCAGGCGCTTGTCGATGCCGTCGATCTCCTTCGCGACCTTGGCGATCTCCTTCTCCAGCCGCGCTGTCTCCTCGCCGACGTCGATGACGTCGCCGAGCGGCAGGAACACCGTCGCCTCATCGACGATCACCTGCACCGCCCCCTTGGGCGCGGCGGCTCCGGCCATCGGCTGGATCGCCGTCAACCGGGTCAGGCGCTTCACCGGTTCGTCATTCCGGGCGAGCCGGGCCAGCGTCGCCTCGGACGCGCCGGCCAGCGTCGCGTTGATGCGGGCGCCCGGCGGCACGTTGCATTCGGCGCGGACGGCGCGGACGTTAGTCACGAAACGGATCGCCCAATCGATCTCCGCCTCCGCCTCGGGCGCGGCCAGATGCGGCTCGTGCGGCGGCCATTCGGCGCCAATCAGAAGCGCGCCGCCGTTCAGGTTCCGCTCGGCCGCGATTTCCTCCGTCAGGTACGGCATGATCGGGTGCAGCAGCCGCATCAGCCGGGCCAGAGTCCAGGCGATGGCGGCGCGGGTTTCAGCCGCGGCCGCCCGGTCCTTGCCGGACAGGATCGGCTTCGCGAACTCAAGCTGCCAGTCGCAGAACGTCCCCCAGGCGAACTGATACAGCAGTCCCGCCGCCTCGTTGAAGCGATAGTCGTCCAGGGCCCTGGTCATGTCATCCCGGAGCGCGGCCGTCTTCGCGACGATCCAGCGGTTCAACGTCACCGTGCAGGCGGCGGGGTCGAAATCCGGGTCGACGGCGCAGTCGTGGAATTCCGTGAAGCGCGCCGCGTTCCAGAGCTTGGTCGCGAAATTCCGGTAACCCTCGACGCGGGAGGCCGAAAGCTTGATGTCCCGGCCCTGGGCCGCCATGGCGGCGAGCGTGAAGCGCACGGCGTCGGCGCCAAACTCGTCGATCAGCTCCAGGGGATCGATGACGTTCCCCTTTGATTTGGACATCTTCTGGCCCTTCTCGTCCCGGACCAGGGCGTGGATATAGACCGTCCGGAACGGCACATCCTTCATGAAGTGCAGGCCCATCATCATCATCCGGGCGACCCAGAAGAAAATGATATCGAACCCGGTGACCAGCACGTCGCCCGGATAATACTTGGCGAGCTCCGGCGTTTCCTCCGGCCAGCCGATGGTCGAGAACGGCCAGAGGGCGGAGGAGAACCAGGTGTCGAGCACGTCCGGATCCTGCTCCAGCGGCTTGACCGCGCCATAATGGGCGTCGGCCTTCGCCTGGGCGGCGGCCGCGTCCTCGGCGACGAAGATCGTCCCGTCGGGTCCATACCAGGCCGGAATCCGGTGGCCCCACCACAACTGGCGCGAAATGCACCAGGGCTGGATGTTCCGCATCCACTCGAAATAGGTCTTGGACCAGTTCTCCGGCACGAATTTGGTGCGGCCGGTCTCGACCGCTTCGATCGCCGGCCGCGCCAGGGTCTCGGCGTCGACATACCACTGCTCGGTCAGGTAGGGCTCGATCGGCACGCCGCCCCGGTCGCCATATGGGACCATGTGGACATGGGGCGCGACCTTCTCTAGCAGGCCAAGCGCCTCCATATCATCGACCACGACCTTGCGCGCCGCGAACCGGTCCATCCCCTGATATTTCTCAGGCGCGTTCTCGTTGATGAAGCCGCGCCGGTCGAGGATGTTGATCGTCTCGAGATTGTGGCGGCGGCCGACCTCGAAATCGTTGAAATCGTGGGCCGGCGTCATCTTTACCGCGCCCGACCCTGCCTCGGGGTCGGCGTAATCGTCGGCGACGATGGGAATGCGGCGGCCGACCAGCGGCAGGATGCAGTGCTTGCCGACCAGATGGCGGTAGCGCTCGTCCTCGGGGTTCACCGCGACGCCGGTATCGCCCAGCATGGTCTCCGGCCGGGTCGTCGCGACCACGATGAATTCGTCCGCGGCGCCCTCGATCGGGTAGCGGAAATGCCAGAGATGGCCGTTCACTTCCTGGGGCTGCACCTCAAGATCGGAGATCGCCGTCTCCAGCTTCGGGTCCCAGTTGACCAGGCGCTGATCCTTGTAGATCAGGCCCTGATCGTACAGGTCGATGAAGACCTTGCGAACCGCGTCCGACAGGCCCGCGTCCATGGTGAAGCGCTCGCGCGGCCAGTCGGCAGAAGCGCCCAGGCGGCGGAGCTGCTTCAGGATGGCGCCGCCGGACTCGTCTTTCCAGGCCCACACCCGTTCCAGGAACTTGTCGCGGCCGATGTCGCGGCGATTGACGCCTTCCCCTTCCAGCATCCGCTCGACGACCATCTGGGTCGCGATGCCGGCATGGTCCGTGCCCGGCTGCCAGAGCGTGTCCTTGCCCTGCATGCGGGCATAGCGGATCAGAATGTCCTGCAGGGTGAACGTCAGCCCATGGCCCATGTGCAAGCTGCCGGTGACGTTCGGCGGCGGCATCATGATGACATAGGGATAGGCATTCTTCGCCGGATCGGCGGAAAACGCGCCGGACGCTTCCCAGTCTGCATAGCGGGCCGCCTCCGCCGCCGCGGGGTCATAGGTCTTGGGCAGGGTCATGGCTTCAGTCCTGACGGGGCGCCCGCCGCGCAGGGCGGGGTCTCCAATCTTCTAAATTCAACGCGTCCTCTGGCGGCGTCGCCAAAGGCCGGCGTCGTGGCTGGCGGCGCGTCACCGGTTCTGGTCGGCCTGCCGCTCGATCCGCTGGATTTCTTCCCTGACCAGGGTTTCGACCATGCTGGGCAGATGCACGTCCAGCCACTGCTTCAGCATCGGGCGGAGCAATTCCTGAACCAGACCTTCGACCGTGCCGCCCTGGGCGCCGATCGGCATGGCGCCGGAGATCCGGCCCTTGAGGGCGGCGAGCGCCGTCGCGGACAGCGCGGCCGCGGCTGGCGACATCAGGCCCTCGGCGCCGATGGACGGCTGCTGGACCGGCGGCGGCTCGGGCTGCTGGGGCGGCGGCGGGGGCGTCATGGCAGCCATGACCGGTTCGGGCGCATCGGCGATTTCCGGTTCATCGTCGATTTCCGGCTCATCGTCGACTTCTGCTTCATGAGTTTTGAAATCTTCTGCATCTGGCTCCGCATCATAGTCCTCCGCCGCAATCGGAACGCTCGCCTCGTCGTCTACGTCTTCGACTTCATCTTCGATAAAAACATCGTCCGATTCCGCCTCTGCCGGCTCATCCGGCAGCGCCGCAAAGGGCTCATCGGGCAAGGGTTCGCCAAGGTCCAGGATATCGTCATCGTCCTCTTCGTTCTCAGCCGCAGCGACCGCAGCCGCGACCGACGCAGCGGCCGAAGGGTCGGCCTCAGCCTCAGCCGGGCTATTCGGCCGGCCTTTTCGTTCGGCCAGCGGCTCGGCGGCCGCGGTTTCCGGCTCGTCTTCGTCCTCGGAGATTATCTTGCGAATGGACGCAAGGATTTCGTCCATCGACTGCCCGCTGTCGTCTTGCTTGGCTTCTGGCATTCTACTGACTCCCCGGCGCCTTCGCTCGGTTCCTGGCGAATTTCGATTTCGTCGTCGTCGCCGAAAGCGGCCTTGCGCGCGCCCGCACGACTATCGTCCCCGGACGCTTTCCGGCCCTCTCGCGTCGACATCGTCTCCGCAACAGCGCCTGCAAGCTGGCGCCGCGGCGTTCGTCACTGTTGCGGCGTCGTCCCGAACCACTGATCCTTGACCGCGTTATAATAGCGCGTCGGATCGTAAACCTCGACGTTGAGGTCCATGGCCTGCGGGTTCAGATCGCCGACCGCCGTCAGCAATCCGAAAACAGCCACAAACTCATCGCGCCGGGCGCGCACCAGATTGACCCGCGAATCGAGCAGGTCCTGCTCCGCGTCCAGAATGTCGAGCACGGTGCGCGTGCCGACCAGCGCTTCCTGCTGCACGCCTTCCAGCGCGATTTCATTGGCCCGGATTTCGCTTTCCAGCGACACGATCCGGGAGCGGTTCGCCACGGTCTGCTCCCAGGCCTGGGTCGCCTGTTCGATCGCCTGGCGACGGGCATCCTCGATTTGCTGCAAGCGCTGAGATTCGGCGTTCTTCGCGCCCCGCACCCGGGCATAGACCGAGCCGGATTGATACAGCGGCACCGTCAGGTCGACGGTCGCCTGGGCCGCGCGGGTTTCCTGGACATTCGCGCTGGTATCGAACGACTGCTGCAAGGTGCCGTTCAACGCGACCTGGGGATAAAGCTCGCCTGTAATCAGGTCCACCGTGTGGCGCGAGGACTGGTGCAGCTCCATGGCCTGGCGCACGACCGGGTTGTTGACGGCGGCGCGGGTGACGGCGGCGTCGAGCGTCTCGGGCACGCCCATGATCGCGCTGGGCGCCGACAGGCTGGCCGGCGGTTCGCCAACTTGCCGGGTATAGGCGGCGCGGGATGTCTCCAGGTCGCCCTCTGCAGTTTTCAGATCGGCCTTGGAGCGAGCCAGGCGGGATTCCGCCTGGGCGACGTCGGTCCGCGTGACTTCGCCGACGCTGAACCGGTCGTTGGTCGCCTGCAACTGCCGCTCCAGCACGCGAACGTTATTCTCGTTCAGATTGACGACCGCCTCATCGCGCAGCACGTCCATGTAGGCGGTTCCAGCCGCAAGCAACACCTGCTGCACGACATTGCCAAGCGCGGCGCGGCCAGCGCGGACTTCGGCCTCGGCGCGGGCCGTGTCGGCCGTCGTCCGGCCGCCGCGATACAATGGCTGGGAGACGCTGCCGGTGATCGAGGATGGATAGATCGTATCGTCCGTATTGGCGAAGGCGGTTTCCTGCTCGATGTATTGCACGCCGGTCTGGCCCTCGAGAGTGACCGTCGGCCGCCAGCCGGACTTCGCCTGCGGCACGCCTTCGTCGATCGTGCGCAGCCGGGCGCGTTCCGCCGCGATCTGCGGGTTGGAGCCATAGGCCTTCGCCCAGGCGTCCGCCAGGCTTTCGGCGCTTGCATGGTTGGCGCCCAGGAGCAACGCCAGCCCGGCAGAGGCGAGCAGCGCACGTCTTATACGCGCCATCGGACGATCGTTCATGATGTGAAGCGCTCCCAGAAAATCAAAATACGAATGCGGCGGCGCGCGCGAAGCCCGGCAGCACCGGCGTCGAACCGTCGAATACCGCGCGGACCGCCGCCCGGTCGCCGCGCTTCACATAGACTGTGCCGCGCTGCACGCCGTTCGGCCCAGTCTGCATCGCGACCAGACGGCCGCCCTCGGCCAACTGCTCCAAGAGCCCGTCCGGCCGCACTTCAAGCGCGCCCTCGCAGACGATCACGTCATAGGGCGCTTGGCCCGACCAGCCGGCCGGCAACGGTCCCTTGACCACAAAGATATTGTCGGCGCCGTCGCCCGCAAGTCCGGCGACGGCGGCGATCGCGGCGTCGGCCAGTTCCGCGTCTTCCTCGAGCGCCACGACGGCGGCGCCAAGCTGGGCCAGCACGGCCGCGCCATAGCCCATGCCGGCGCCGACATCGAGGATCAGGTCGTTCGGCCCGATTTCCGCCAATTGCGCCAGCCGGGCGAACAGCATCGGCTCCATCAGCCAGCGATCCCCCTTGAGGCGCAGGTCCTCATCGGCGTAGGCGACGCCGCGCCGCGCCGCGGGCACGAAGTCCTCCCGCGCGATCAGACGCATCGCATCCGTCAGCCGTGGATCCGTAACCTTATTGGCGCGCAATTGATTCTCGACCATCTTATCGCGCGCTACGTCGAAATCGGCCATATTCGCCAACCCGCTTTCAAGAAAATCCAATCCGGAACGCCGGACACTACAGCCGATCACGTCCCGCCGAAACCCTTGTATACCAAACCGCCATGCCCCCTGTCTTGACCAGAATGCGCGCCGCTTCTATCACTGCGGCCGCTCAGTGGTTCCGGTGCGGTGGCAGAGTGGTTATGCAGAGGCCTGCAAAGCCTCGTACAGCGGTTCGATTCCGCTCCGCACCTCCATTGAGCAAGGCGTTAGGCGACGGTTTACAGACTGTCGCGTAAACGTTTTATGAGGCGGCGGCAAAATGGGTCTCGTCAGATAGGGCGACCCTTGCTATAACGCCCGCCGATCCGCGGTAGCTCAGTGGTAGAGCAATCGGCTGTTAACCGATCGGTCGTAGGTTCGAATCCTACCCGCGGAGCCAATTTTTGAAGGCCCGGCCCCTTGATTGCGGCCGGGCCTTTCGCTTGCTCAGGCTGGCGCCTTGCGGCGGGCGGCGGCGAGGCGGGTCTCGCGGCGCCAGATATACAAGCCCGATGCGACGATGATCGCGCCGCCGATAGCGGACTGGGCGCGCGGCAATTCGCTCCAGACCAGATAGCCGATCGCCAGGGCGAAGAATATCTGCAGATAATCGAACGGCGCGATGATCGAGGCAGGCGCGTTCCGATAGGCAATCAAAAAGCAATACTGCGCGCCCGCGCCCAGAGTGCCGATGCCGGCGAACACAGCCCAATCCGCGGGCGTCGGCGCGACCCAAAACCAGGGCAATGCCGCGCCGCAGAAAACAATGTTGGCGAGACAGTAGTAGATGTAGATGCGCGCCGCCGGTTCGCTGTTCGAAAGCTGGCGCACGGCGATCACCGCAAGGGCATAGAAGAGCGCGCTGACCAGGGCCATCAGCGCCGCCCAGCTGATATCGCCGCCCGGATTGACCACGATCACGACGCCGGCGAAACCGACAGCGGTCGCGGTCGCGCGCCGCCACCCGACCGTTTCGCCGAGCATGGGCATCGACAGCATGGTCAGAAACAGCGGCATCGAGAAGCTGATCGCCGTCGCGGTCGCCAGCGGCATCTGCGTCACCGCATAGAACATCAGCAGCGTCGAGATCAGGCCATAGAGCGCGCGCACGCCGTGCGCCGCCGGCCGCGTCGTCCGCCAGACGCCGCGACCCAGGCGCATAATCAACGGCAAGCTGACGGCGAATCCGATGGAGTAGCGCAGGAACAGCACCTGGACGGGCGAATAGCGCCCATCCAGATACTTAACGCCCGCGAACAGGACAGCGAATGTCAGCGACGACAGGCAGACCAGCCCGATCGCCAATCCGACCCGGTGAACCGTAGCGCCCGCTCCCCCTGCGGCGCCCGGCGCGCCCGGCACGCCTGCCGTCACCTGGGGTCGTCCTGCTTCGCCGACGCCGCGACAACGGCGATCGAGGCGCCGGGCGTCGTCGGCGGCACGGTCCGGACCCGTTCCCGGTGCCAGACATAGAGGCCGGCGAGCAGCAGCACCAGGGTTCCGGCGATCGTCGGCAGATCGGGGAACGAGTTGAAGGCGAGCAGCCCGATCAACATCGCCCAGATGATGGTTGTGTAGGAGAACGGCGCCAGCAGCGATGCGGAGGCCATCATATAGCCCCGGATGGTCAGCAATTGCCCGGCGATATGGCAAAGCGCGATCAGGAACAGCAGCCCGACCTGCAGCAGAGTCGGCGTCTGCCAGACCGCCAGGCCGAACGGCGCGATCACGATGAAGCCGACCGCCGTCGTCCACAGCACCACCGTAAACGGCTTTTCCCGCCCGCGCATCGCCCGTGTGATGATCAATCCCGAAGCCCAGCACAAGGACGAAAGCACCGGGAACAGCATCGCGGCCTCGAATGCGCTTGAGCCGGGCCGCAAGATCAGCAGAACCCCGGCAAAGCCGATGGCGATCGCCCCCCAGCGCCGAACGCCGACATGCTCCTTCAGGAAAATCACCGAGAGGATGGTCACGAACAGCGGCGAAACGAAGCCGATCGCCGTCGCGGTCTCCAGCGGCAGAGCCTGGACCGCGAACACGAACAAATTGGCCGAACAGATCAGCAGAACGCCGCGCAGGATATGCAGGCCGGGCTGGGATGTGTGCAACGGCCGCGACCGCCACGTCATCAGGACGATCGGCAGAAGCATGGCCAACACCAGGAAATAGCGCAGCATCGTGACCGTCTGCGGCTGCATGCCCTGGATCGTCAATTGCTTTGAGAGGCCGTCCATGCAGGTGAAGACCAGCATGGCGAGCAGGACGAGGCCGATGGCCAGTCCGGGACGGTCTTCGCCCCCATGGGCGGCGGCGGCCGTCATCGGGCTGCCCCTGAGGCGCCGTGGTCTACCGAGCATAGCAATCCCCAGAGAATTCGAACCGCTTGGACCGGACAGCGCCCTGCCGTCACGGCAAGCGCAACAGTTTGCCCGCAGACGATGTCCGTAGCTTCATATACATCCGGACGTACCAGCCGCCGATCCGGCGGATATCGCGGAAGCGGTCTTCGATGATCCGAAAGCGCCGGAGCCGCCGCTCCAGCTTTTCGATCTTCTCGGTCGCCATTTGCCGTTCCCTGAGCATCCGCTCCTGGTAGAGCGCCGCCTGGGAGGCCTTGTCATGGGTGCGCGCCAGTTCGTCATCGACCCGCGCCAGCTCGCTGCGCATCCGGCGCACCTGGGTCTGCAGAATTTCGATATGCGCCGCAGACGCCGCGCCGCCGCCATGCTTGGCGGCGGCGCGGATCGTCTCCACATGGGACGTGTTATCGGCTTCAAGCTGGCGTTTCTCGACGAAGAGTTGCTCCAGCCGCTTTTCGATATCGTCGATATAGACCTGATTCTCGCGGCGCTCGTCACGGATCAATTGTTCGAGCCGCGATTTCTCCGTCCTGAGCGCGCGGGTCTCCTGGGTCGATGACCGGGCGTCCGCGAGCCCGTCGGATCGCCCGCCCCTGCCGGCCCGGGATTGCAGCCGCTGCAAATCCAGAACCTCCGCCCGGTGCGCCGCCCGGGCTTCGTTCGCGCTTGCCTGCAGGCGCTCAAACCGGAACTCGAGCGAATACAGTTGCTTGCGCAGTTCGACCGTCTCAACCGACTTCGCATGGATGTCGTTGAAGATATATCCGATATCCGCCGTCGATTTCGACCGCGGCCGCTGGCCGCTCAAGCACTCCCGGTAGACATCGATGTGGTCGTCGACGATCTTGTTGACGTCATGGTAGCGCTCGACCGCGGCGCGCCCGGCCTCGCCCAGAGCCTGGCGCCAATCGGCATCCTTGACGAGCTTCCGCAGCACGTCCTTGATCGTGTCCGGATTGGCTTCAGCCGCCGGCAGCATGCCGCCGCCATAGAACGTGCCGAACACCTCTTCCCGCATGTTCGTGACGACCGCCTTGCCGCATGCCCAGGCTTCCAGGGTCGTGACGCCCATGCCCGTGTGCAGTTGATCGACAATGATATCGGCGTTCGCGAACTGGCGCTTGATCTCGTCGTGGCTGACGCCTTCCAGGTAGCGATGCTCGAACGACAGGCCCTCGTCATGCAACTCCTCGATCGCCTTCTGGACGAAGCTGCTGCCCTTCACGGCCCCGCGGGAGGGCGCATGCAGGATCAGCGGCTTGTCGCGGCGGTCGGGGTTGAAGCCGGTATGGGACCACTCGCTCAACTCCAGGGCGCGGGGAATGATCTTCGCTTCCGGCATGTGCAGGCCAAGCTCGGCGTCTGGAACGATGAACTGATCGACGTGACATTGCAGGAATTCCAGAAATGCCCGTTGCTCGTCTTCGTCGAACGGATGTTCCAGGCCGTACCGATAGGCGCTATGCGGATTGATCGCCATGTCCGCGCTCGCGAGGCGAAGGTCCGCGCCGGTGAAGCGCCAGACGATGCTTTTGCCGCGCGCGCGAATGAACGGCAGGTCAAGCCCGGTCATATCGCCGTAGCGCGGCGCGAAGAACAGGGATTTGTTCCAGAAATGAAACACGTCCCAATCTTCGTCGAGCAGCCGCTTGAGGGTTTGGGTCTGCATGTCATGCCGGTCGCGGAAGTCGCGGAGGCGCACGACCTCGTCCGATTCGAAGCCAAAGGGCATCGCATCCCGGTTCGAATACCAAATATGCTTCGCCCGATAGCCGCGCCGCTTCAACTCATTGACCAGCGTGATCGGCATCATGGCGAAGTTCATCGGCGCCATGAGCACCGAAAACTCGGGCGCTTCGGCGGTTTCGCCTGTCGTGCTCAACTGCTTCTCCCGCGGCCCTGAACGGCCGCCGCCGGCGGCGGCGCGCTCCTGCCCTGTTACTCTCGCGCCCGAGGCGCTTTGATCAACAGCAACTAGCGTCATATTGTGTGACAAGCGCTACTTTGCCGCCATCGTCGCCCCTTTGGACCCACCGTATATGGCCCAGCCAGTTTCGACCTTTCAAGTCCATACGCTGACCGAAGCTTTCGCGAAAGCGCATGCGGCGACCTTGCTGGGCTTTTCCGACGACCTTGCCTGGGACGATTGGACGACGGACAATCTTCTGTATCCGCTGCCGGAGAAATGGCGCCACAGCCGCTATGTCGCCGCGCCCGATGGCCCGCCCGTCGCCTATGCCATCATATCCCGAAAGCAGGACTCCCTGCACCTGCATCATATCGTGGTGAAACCGGACTATCGATCCGGCGGCGCGCCATCGCTTGGGCGGCTTCTGGTCGACGATCTGGTCGCGAGCGCCCGCGCCGCCGGATGCGCCAGGGTCACGCTGAAGGTCATGGCCGAGAACCCGCGCGCCGCCAGTTTCTATCTGCGCTACGGCTTCCAGGAAAAGCCGTCCGGCGCGGCGGGCGTCCGGGCGTTCGAGTTCAGTCTATGAGGTCGTAGCGCAGCACGTCGCCCATGGCGTCCGCGCCGGCGACGAACAGCGCATCGACGATGCTGAGGCCCGGCATAAAGTCGAACTTCGGCACCGCATAGGAAACGGGCGTATATTTGCCGAATTGCAGCCGAACCCCAGCGGCCTCGAAGACCGCCGGATCGATATAGCTCGCGCCGCCCGGGCCGGAGAGGTAGGCGTCGCCGCCGGCATGCTTCGTCAAGGCCGAGAGCCATTCGCTGCTGGCGAGCGCGCTGCCCAGATCGCTGCTCATCGCCAGCTCGGCATTGTGGCCGACCGCCTTCAGGACCGCTTCGATGACCGCCAGATTGAAGTCGATCAGAAATTCCGGCTGACGCTCGTAGATCGGCTGCAGGAGCGCCATCGTCTCGTCATAGAACGGCGCCTTGCCATAAGTGTGGCTGAAGACCTTCAGATGCTGACCGTACATCTTGAGGTCGGCGACCTTGGCGTCCCGATATGTCTGGCCGTCGTTCTTGAAGATCGGCAGGCTGAGCCAGCGCTCCTCGGCGCCCTGACGGATCTTTGTGCGGGAGGCATAGCTGCGGCCGCGCGGAATCTGCGCGTCGTCCATGATCACGAACGCATCGCATGCGAGAATTTTGCCGAAATACCCGGCCCACGGCAGGAAATTCGGTTGGTGCGCGCCTACAAGCATCGATCCGCCTTAAATTGGAATCACATCTTCGAAATCGACGTCGAGCGCCATCGCCAGCATCTGGCAGATCTCGACCGACGGCGTCACTGCCCCGGTTTCGAAGGCTTCGATATCATCTTCCTGGAAGCCGATGAACCCGGCGAGGGCCTCCCGCGTCAAACCGCGCTCCTCGCGCCAGACCAGAATGGGGTTTTCGCCGTCCTCGACACGCACTTTGACCGTCTCCGGAACCGGCAGCCGGGGGGGCTGCGGCGGCGGGGCAGGCATCTCGAACTCCGCGCCAAAGCCATGGGGCGGCGGCGGCGGTTCGAACGACCGATAGGCCGCGCGCTCGGTCGGCGCCGGCGGCGGAAGCCCTGCGCCTTCCAGCAGCCTGTAATAGTCCGCGACCGGCAGCACGGCGAAGGCCGGGCACCCATCGGAGCCAGCGAGAAACTGAACGTGCAACGGGTCGGCCATCAGGACGCCTCCTCGCGGTTGGGGTATTTCGGCAGCATCCATTTGGCGAACATCGCGCGCGGCTCCTCCGTCCAGTCCAGGCTGTCGTAGAAGCTTTTCACCTTGGCGTTGTTGGGGCGCACCATCAGCAGCGCCTTGCGGACGCCGCGCTTCAGAAACCACGCCTCCGCCGCTTCCATGATCGCCCGGCCAAGGCCCTGGTCGCGCCGGGCCGGGTCGACGGACACGTAATAGACCCAACCGCGATGGCCATCGTCGCCGACCATGCAGCTTGCCGCCAGCTCGCCGTCGATCTCGCCCATCAGCACCGCCGATTGCGGCTGGGCCAGCGCGCGCAGAAAATCTTCGTCCGGCGGATTGTAGTCCACGACAAGCCCCGCCGCCCGCCAGAGACGGACGCACGCGGCCTGGTCGGCCGCCGTCGCCTCGCGCATCCGCATCAGGGACAGCCCAGCTTGTCGGCAAGCTCGATAAAGCTCGAAGCCGCGATGTCGATCGAGGGATCGGCCACGAGATCGATCGTCTGGTTCGGCCCCTTCTCGGTCGGCCGCGCGACGAACGCCGTTCGAAAGCCCGTGCGCGCGGCGGCTTTCAGGTCGTCGTTGTGGGCGGCGGTCATCATGCACTGCTCCGGCGGCAGATCGAGCAATTCCGCGGCGCGCAGATAGGCCTGCGGCATCGGCTTGTAGGCGCCGCAGACTTCCGCGCCCAGAATGACGTCCCAGGGCAAGCCGCCGGCTTTCGCCATATTCACCATCAGCGCGACATTGCCGTTGGACTGGGTCGCAATGATGTATTTCTGCTTCAGGCGCCTGAGGCCTTCCGGCGCGTCCGGCCAGGGCGTCAGCCGGTGCCAGGCGCGGTTGAGATGCTCCAGTTCAGCCTCGGTCAGGCCGGAGACGCCGAACTCCGGCAAGGTCGCATCGAGGTTTTCGCGATGCAGAATGTCGAGCTTCGCGAACGGCCGGGCGCCGGATCGGATTTCCTGCATCGCCGGTTGATAGCGCGCGCGCCAGGCGTCGGCGAACGCCGCCCAGTCAAGCGCATAGCCCTTGGGCGCCAGAACGGATTCCGCCTCACGGGCGATCGAGCCGCGCCAGTCGACGACCGTGCCGAAAACATCGAAGGTCAAAGCTTTTACTGCATCGAGGCTCATAGCGCATTCCATCCCTTAGCCCGTGGCGAACCCGTATTCGCGCCCGCCGGGGAGTGTGGTAGGCGGATAAGCGCACCTTCGGCAAGCCCTAAGAAAGACCATACGCCATGCCCGTTTCGGTAATCGACAGCGTTCTCTTCCGCGATATGTTCGGCACAGCGGCCATGCGGACCGTATTCGACGAGCGCGCCACGCTGCAACGCTATCTGGATGTCGAGGCAGCGCTCGCCCGGGTCCAGGCGCGGCTTGGCATCATCCCGGAGGCGGCCGCCAGGGAAATCACCGCCAAGGCGCGGGTTGAGCTTCTGAATGAGGCCGCTGTCGCGGCCGAGACCGAAATCGTCGGCTATCCGATCATCGCGGTCGTCAAGGGGCTGGGCGCCGCCTGCGACGACAATCTGGGCGAATGGGCCCATTGGGGCGCGACCACCCAGGACATCATGGACACTGGCATGGCGCTGCAGATCAGGGCCGGCCTCGACCTGATCGAGCAGGAGCTTGCGACGCTGACCCGGACCCTGGCGGCGCTGGCGGAGGCGCACCGGGCCACCCCCATGGCCGGCCGCACCCACCTGCAGCACGCCCTGCCGGTCACCTTCGGCCTGAAGGCGGCGATCTGGCTGGCGCCGTTGCTGCGCATGCGCGAGCGCCTCGACGAATTGCGTCCGCGGGTTCTGGTCGGCGAGTTCGCGGGCGCGTCCGGCACCCTCGCCTCCCTCGGCCCCGACGGCCTGGCGGTTTCGGATGCGCTGATGGTCGAGCTTGGCCTCGGCCAGCCCCTGGCGCCCTGGCACGTCGCGCGGGACAGCGTCGCCGAGACGATCTGCTGCCTCGCGCTCCTGACCGGCGCGCTTTCCAAGATCGCGACCGACGTCATGCTGATGATGACGACCGAGGTCGCGGAAGTCTTCGAGCCGTTCGTGTCGGGACGCGGCGCCAGTTCGACCATGCCGCAGAAGCGCAATCCGATTTCCTGCGAGGTGATCCGGGGCTGCGCCAAGCTCGTCCGGCAGCATGCCGGCGCGGCGCTCGACGCGATGGAAGCGGATTTCGAGCGCGCCACCGGACCCTGGCACCTGGAATGGGCGGCCGTGCCGGAAGCTTTCGTGCTGACCTCGGGCGCGCTCGCCCAGGCGAACTTCATGCTGGCGGGCCTTGAAGTGCACACCGACCGGATGCGCCGGAACCTCGACGCCAGCCAGGGCCTGATCATGGCGGAAGCCGTGATGATGGGTCTGGCTCCCGCCCTTGGCCGCCAGACCGCCCACGACATCGTCTATGACGCCTGCCGGAAAGCCATCGCCGACAAGAGCCATCTCAAGGACGCGCTGCTGACGGACCCCCGGATCGCCGCGGCGCTGACGCCCGGCGATCTCGATGGCTTGCTCGATCCCCTGAACTATCTGGGCGCCAACGACGCCATGATCGACCGGGTGCTCGCGGCCGTTTCCTGACGGGCCGGCCTTCGGTATAGACTGCAAAAAGCCGCAAACACGGAACGTCAGGGAAGCATTCATGGCCAAGCATCGCATCGCACTTTTGCCCGGAGACGGCATCGGCAAGGAAGTCGTGCCCGAAGGCGTGAAGGTGCTGGAGGCCGCCGGCCGGCGCTTCGGCATCGAATTCGCCTATGACGAATATGACTGGTCCTGCGAATCCTATGCGGCGACCGGCAAGCTGATGCCGGCCGACGGCATCGAGATGCTGCGCCCGGTCGATGCGATCTTCCTGGGGGCCGTCGGCTGGCCGACCGTGCCCGACCATATTTCACTCTGGGACATGCTGATCCCGATCCGCCGCGAGTTCGAGCAATATGCGAACCTTCGCCCCTGCCGCATGTTTCCCGGCACGAAGTCGCCGCTGGCCGGACGCACGCCGGAGGAAATCGATTTCTACGTCGTCCGTGAAAACTGCGAGGGCGAGTATTCCTCGATCGGCGGGCGGCTCTATGACGGCACGCCCCATGAAGTCGTCATGCAGCAGACGGTGATGACGCGCCGGGGCTGCGACCGCATCATCCGCTTCGCGTTCGAACTGGCGCGCCGTGAAGGCCGCAAGAAAGTGACCTCGGCGACGAAGTCGAACGGCATCATCCACACCATGCCCTATTGGGACGAGCGCTTCGCGGCGGTGGCCGCCGAATACCCCGATATCAAGACCGACAAATACCATATCGACATTCTGACCGCCCATTTCGTGCAGCACCCGGACTGGTTCGATGTCGTCGTCGGCTCCAACCTCTTCGGCGACATTCTTTCGGACCTTGGGCCGGCGGTCGCTGGCTCGATCGGGATCGCGCCGTCCTCGAACATCAACCCCGAGCGCGAGCATCCCTCGATGTTCGAGCCGGTGCACGGCTCCGCCCCCGATATCGCGGGCCAGGGCATCGCCAACCCGATCGGCCAGATCTGGTCCGGCGCGCTAATGCTTGAGCATCTCGGCCACAAGGACGCCGCCCGCGCCATCGAAAAGGCGATCGAGATCGTGTTGACCGAAGGCGGCCCCCGCACGCGCGACATGGGCGGCAACGCCGGCACCGTGACCGTGGGCGACGCCATTGCCGAGGCGATCAAGGAAGCATGACCCGCTACGCGCCAAAATGGTTCGAGGAATTCGAGGTCGGCGAAAGCTTCGAGACCGCAGGGCTGACCCTGACTGAAGGCGCCGTCGCCGAGTTCGCGCTGATGTGGGACCCGCAGCCGTTCCATCTGGATGCGGAGCATGCCGCCGGTTCGATCTATGGCGGCGTCATCGCGAGCGGCTTCCATACGCTGCTCGTGGCCTTCCGTATGCTCTACCAATGCGGCATCTTCGGCCACAATACCGGCGGCCGGGGCATCGACGACCTGCGCTGGGTGAAGGCGGTGCGGCCGGGCGACACCCTCCGCGCCCGGGCGACGATCACGGGTCTGACGCCGTCGCGCACGACCGGCCACATGAAGATCACGCTCGAAGCCCTCAATCAGGCGGATGAAGTCGTCCTGACCGCCGGTTTGAACTATGTGATGGCGAAGCGGCCAACGCCAACGACATAGACCATGGCGGCGGAGGCTCGCCCGCCCGCCGCGCTTAGGTTTATGATGCGCCACCGCCAGCCCAGGAGCTTCCAGAGATGCGCGCCATATACGTCAACATCAAATGCGAACTCGGCAAGGCCTATGCGGTCGCCGACGCGGCCGTGCAGCAGGTCGACGAAGCCTCGGAAGTCTATTCGACGTCCGGCGAGTATGATCTGCTGGTCAAATGCTACCTGGAGGATGACGCCGATATCGGCCGGTTCGTGACCGAACGCCTCCAGACGCTGCCGGGCGTCAAGGACACCTTCACGCTGATTACCTTCAAGGCCTTCAACTAGATCCATCCGGATCTTTCCAGAATTTCCCGAAAGGACTGAGACCGCTTATGTCCGAAATCGAAGCAACCATCCCGATCACCGTGATCACGGGCTTTCTGGGTTCGGGCAAGACGACGCTCCTGTCGAAACTGCTGCGCCATCCGGGCATGGATAAAGCCGCCGTCATCATCAACGAATTCGGCGAAGTCGGCCTTGACCACGAGTTGGTCGAGATGTCGAACGACGCGCCGATCCTGATGGAGTCCGGCTGCCTCTGCTGCACGCTCCGGACCGATCTCGTCGAAACCCTGCATGACCTGTTCGGCCGCCGCGCCCGCGGCGAAATCCCGGAATTCGACCGGGTGGTGATCGAAACCACCGGCCTTGCCGATCCGGCCCCGATTGTGCACACGCTGATCGCCGACCCGCTGATCGGCCGCTGTTTCCACTTGGATTCCGTGATCGCCACCGTCGACGCCGCGACCGGCGGCCAGACCCTGGACAATCACGAGGAAAGCGTGCGCCAGGCCGCCATCGCCGACCGCCTGCTCGTCACCAAGACCGATATCGCGAAACCGGAAGACGTCTCCGCGCTGGATGAGCGCCTGAACGCGATCAATCCCGGCGCCGACCGGTTCCGCGTCCTGAACGGCGAGATCGAGCCGAGCCGCCTGTTCGGCGCCGGCCTCTACGATCCCGATACCAAATCCGCCGACGTGCAGCGCTGGCTGAACGAGGAAGCCTACGCCGACGCCAAGCCGGACGATGGGCACGATCATCACGCTCATGATCACGGCGACGACCATCATCACGGCCACGGGCATCACCACCACGACCACCATGATGGCATCCATGCGTTCTGCCTGTACCGCGAGACAGCGATGCCCTGGGAAAGCTGGGTCGGCTTCCTGCAGTCGCTGATCGACGCGCGCGGGCCGGACATGCTGCGGATCAAGGGCATTCTGAACGTCGACGGGATCGACCAGCCGGTCGCCGTGCACGGCGTTCAGCACGTCTTCCATCCGCCAGCGATCCTGGAGGCCTGGCCATCCGACGATCGCCGCTCGCGCCTCGTCTTCATCGCCAAGGATGTGCCGGAGCAGGTCATCAAGACGATGCTGGACAGTTGGGGCCAGGAGGTCCGGGCATGAAGATCGTTCGTGTCGACACCCACTGGATCGCAGTGCCGTTCGACCATCGCGGCCCCGCTTCAACCGGCTTCGGAGGCCGCGCCTGGGCGGATATGCAGACGCTGATCGTCGAGATCGAAACCGACAACGGCATCGTCGGCTATGGCGAAATCTTCGGCCACAATGCGATCCCGTCCGCCCGCGCGGCCCTGGAGACCCAGATCAAGCCGTTCCTCATCGGCAAGGATGCGCGCGCCATCGGCCCGCTGATGCTGGACCTGCAGAAGCTCAACCACAATTTCGGGCGCTATGGCCAGACGCTGTTCGCAATCTCCGGCGTCGACATCGCGCTATGGGATATCGCGGGCAAGGCGGCGGGATTGCCGATCTGGCAATTGCTGGGCGGCACGACGGCCGAGCGGCTGCCGGCTTATGCCAGCTTCATGCGCTA